>NZ_CP012898.1:2949750-3277500 GCF_001310225.1 Pseudalgibacter alginicilyticus
AAAGGCAATAAGCCTACAAACACCTTATTTATAGAGAAACTAACTCCAGAAAGTTTAGGAAAACTAATTGCTATGTATGAACATAAAATATTTGTTCAAGGCATTGTTTGGAATATTTTTAGTTATGACCAATTTGGTGTTGAATTAGGAAAGCAATTAGCAGGTAAAATTTTACAAGAATTTAACAATGATATTGTTAACAATCATGATTCTTCCACTCAAAATTTATTGAATCATTATAAGAAAATGTCTTAAAAAGATAAATAAAACAAAATTTAACACTTAAAAAAGCATTTATATGAAAAATATAAATGCTTTTTTATTTATCTACTACAAATCATATATGTTAACAATAAGTTAATAATGGAGCTATAATTATACGTATTTTTGCATCGACTAATTTCAAATAATTAATAGATAACTAAAATTATGAAAAAAATCAAACAATTTTTATTGATGACAGCAGCATTGTTATGTACTGCCGTTGTGATGGGACAAGTAACGTCGTCTAGTATGAGTGGTCGCGTTACAGATGCTCAAGGGACTGTTATGGGAGCCACTGTAGTAGCTACTCATACGCCTTCAGGTACTACTTATGGAAGTATCACAAATAGTGAGGGGCGTTTCAACTTACCTGGTATGCGTGTTGGTGGACCATATACCGTGGAAGTATCTTTTATTGGATATGGAACAAATACTACAAGTGATATTATGATTAGATTAGGGGCACCTTATGTTCACGATGTTGTTTTATCTGAAGAAAATGTAACTTTAAGTGAAGTTTTTATTTCTGCTAAGAGATCAAAGTTTTCAGCAGATAAAACAGGAGCAACAACTAATATTTCTAACACAGAAATGTCAGCAATGCCTACTATCGACAGAAATATTTCTGATATTGCACGTATATCTCCATTTGCAAATGGTATGAGTATGGCAGGTGGTGATGGTCGTTCTACTAACTTTACGGTAGATGGTGCTAATTTTAACAATAACTTTGGTTTGAGCTCTAGCCTACCAGGAGGAGGAAATCCTATTTCATTGGATGCTATTGAAGAGGTTCAAGTGGTAATTGCTCCTTTTGATGTGCGTCAAACAAACTTTATTGGAGGTGGTATAAACGCAATTACTAAGTCAGGAACAAATAAATTTAAGGGGTCGGCTTATACGTATTTCAATAATCAAGACATGCGAGGAAACAAAATTAACGGTGTTGATTTTGGAGAGCGTAATGAAGAGTCTACAACAACTTATGGTGTAACTTTAGGAGGGCCAATTATTAAAAATAAACTATTCTTTTTTGTTAACGCAGAATCTGTAGTTACTCCAGGTCAAGTTGTTAATTGGAGACCCTCAGAAGATGGTGTTGCAAATTTAGATTTATCACTTTCACGTACTAGTACGTCAGATATGGATTTAGTTAGAGATCATTTAATTTCTAACTATGGTTATGATCCAGGTTCTTATACTGATTATCCTGGTGATGAAACTAATAAAAAACTGCTTGCTCGTGTAGATTGGAATATCAATGATGCAAATAAATTGAGTGTACGATATAATTACGTTAAAAACCAAGGATGGAATGCAACTAATGGTAACTCAAACAATGCTGGTTCTCGTAATAGAAATGCGGATCGTATTTCGCAATATTCTATGGCTTTTTCTAATTCTATTTATTCAATGGATAATATAGTAAATTCATTTTCATTGGATTTAAATACTAGAATTTCAGATAAACTTTCAAATCAGTTTTTAACTACGTATTCAAAAATACAAGATGCACGTGGTACAAATTCGTCGCCATTCCCTTTTATCGATATTATGAATGGACTTGATGAGTTCGGAAATCAAATTGACGAACCTTATATGTCTGCTGGTTATGAATTGTTTACTTGGAATAATGCTGTTAATAACAATACATTTACTGCTATAAATAACTTGACTTATTATTTAGATAATCATACCATTACAGGTGGTATAAGTTTTGAGCACCAATTAGCTAATAATTCATATATGAGAAACGGTACAGGTTACTACCGTTATTCTAGCCTTGACGATTTCCTTAATCAAGCTGCTCCACGTGATTTTGCTCTAACATACGGGTATGATGGAGAAGAAAACCCGAATGCTGAGGTTGCTTTTACCCAATTAGGAATTTATGCTCAAGATGAATGGAATATTAATGCAGATTTTAAATTGTCTTATGGTATTCGTGCCGATTATTTAAAGTATAAAGATGATTTGATTAGAAATAATGCTATTTATGATTTAGATTATGGAGGAACAAGAATTGATACTGGTAAGTGGCCAGATGCAAATGTTCAATTTTCGCCAAGAGTTGGTTTTACCTGGGATATAAATGGCGATCAAACTATGAAACTTCGTGGAGGAACCGGTGTTTTCTCAGGAAGATTACCATTAGTATTCTTCACAAATATGCCAACCAATTCAGGAATGGTACAAGGAAGTTATGCTGCTACTACTACATATAATGCAGATGGTTCAGTAAATGTGGTTAATCCTGCTTTAGCTGGCTTAGCGGGTCCTATGATTACTGATGTTAGTGAGATGATTGATAGATTGAATTTACCGAGCACTATTACTCCAGAAGATGGTGTTTTACCATATGAAATAAATGGCGTAGATCCAGATTTTAAAATGCCACAAGTATGGAAAACTGCTTTAGCAATTGATTATCAAGTTCCTGTTTCTTTCCCATTATCAGTTACATTAGAAAGTGTATACACTAAAACCATGAATGGTGTGATGCTTAAAAACTATAATGTTGAACAGCCAGATGCTACATGGCAACGTTTTTCTGGTCCTGACGACAGGTATATTTATCCAGATAATGCTGATATTACATATAATTCAACTAATGCTTTTGTGTTATCAAATACAAGTGAGGGATGGAGTGCTATTGGTAACATAACAGTTAATGCGCAGCCAATAGAAGATTTAAACTTAATGGCTGCTTATACCTATACTGAATCAAAAGAAATATCAGGCATGCCTGGTAGTAATGCTTCTTCTGCATATTCTGGTTTAGCTGCAGTTAATGGACCGCATTTGCCAGAACTTCAACGTTCTGAATATGTAGTGCCTAGTAAATTGATTGGTTCTGCTTCATACAAGATTCCTTGGGCTAATAACACATTAAAATCGGCTACTTTAGTTAATATATTCTATTCAGGTTATTCACCTAATGGATATAGCTATACATATGCTAATGATATGAATGGTGATGGTTTTACAACTGATTTAATTTATATTCCAAGTGGAAGAGGAGATATTAATTTTGTTACTACCGCAGACGAGGATGCTTTTTTCAAATTTATGGAACAAGACGATTACTTAAGTTCTCATAAAGGTGAATATGCTGAAGCAAATGCAGCACGTAGTCCTTGGGTTCATAGTTTTGATTTGAGATTAGCTCGTGAATATTATATAAATGTAGGTGAAACTAAAAACACGTTACAATTTACTTTTGATTTTATAAATGTAGGTAATATGTTAAATTCAAAATGGGGTGTAGAACAAATTAATAGTATCTCTAACAATGCACAGGTTTTGAATTATGAAGGTGTGGACGCTAATAATGAGCCTACTTTCTCTTTCGTACAAGATGGAGGAGAATATTTAACGGAGTCTTATGATTATAATTACTATTTTGGTAATGCTTGGAAACTTCAAGTAGGTGTTAAATATTCTTTCTAAAGGAAGAAATTAGTATATAATTTTATAACCGCTTTAACAGATAGATGTCTGTTGAAGCGGTTTTTTTATGAATTATAATGATTACATTTGCCTAAATTTTAAACAACTATCTTGCTATGTACAATACTATATTAACACTTCATTCTTATTGGGCTTATTTAGTACTTATTATTTTAATTTTGGCTGTTGCAAATGCCTTGTTGAAAACTTTTGGTGATAAGGAATACGAAGCCAAAGATTTTAGAATAGCATTATTTGCTTTAATAGTATCTCATATTCAATTATTAATTGGATTGTTGCTTTATTTTGTATCGCCAAGGTTGCAAGTTTTTGCAGAATTGGGCATGGGAGGTGTTATGAAAGATGCTGTAAATAGATTATACTTAGTAGAGCATCCTTTTATTAATATTATGGCTATAGTATTAATAACTATAGGTTATTCTAAACATAAAAAGAAACTAACTTCAAATGCAAAACTAAAAACCGTAGCTATTTTTTATACCATAGCTTTAGTTTTATTTTTATCAAGAATTCCTTGGAGTACTTGGATGGCTTAAACAAGCTTTAAAGGCTAATTAGTAATATAAAGTGTGTTTCCAGTTTGTTTAACAGGATAAAACTTTAAGCTACACCTTAAAGTACTATCATACAATGGGGTGCCTGTTGCTAAACTGTAAGTATTACCATTTCCACAATTACTTGATGCTTCCAAGCCAGACGGAACAAGTGGAGAGCATGTGTTTGGAATATAGTTAGGATCACTTGCATCCCAAGCATAGAAACTGGAATTGATATTGGCAACTATAATGCCTGCATTGCCTTCATTAGGAATATATACTGAGTTACCTGTATATTGTAATTGTCCATATTCTGGGAGGTTTAAATTTACAGGAACATTAACCCCTACATTTAAAAGGAATTTACAATTTTCATCTTCTTCATTTTCACTACAAGTAAAACAAGTTAAAAGAAATAAAAAACAAAAGAATAATCTCATAATTTGGGTTTAAAAGTGCAATTTACAATAAAAAGAACATTGAATTAAATATTTTGTATATTTGAAGAGCTATTATTGCATTAGCAAGTATTTAGCTTTAGGCTGTCTAATAAAGTCCAGTTGACTTTTTAGACAGCCTAATTTTAGTAAAAAACAATTGATTTTATATATTAAACGATGAAGTTATGAGTAAAGTATCATATTACACTCCTGAGGGATTGAAAAAGTTACGGGATGAATTAAAGCAATTGAAAGACGTGGAGCGTGTTAAAGCTTCTAAAGCCATTGCTGAGGCTAGAGATAAAGGTGATTTAAGTGAAAATGCTGAATATGATGCAGCTAAAGAGGCACAAGGAATGTTAGAAATGCGGATTTCTAAGTTAGAAGATGCTTTGGCAGGTGCGCGTGTAATTGACGAATCACAATTGGATACTTCCAAAATATTAGTGCTATCTAAAGTGAAAATAAAAAACCAAACCAACGGTATGGAAATGTTATATACCTTAGTAGCTGATGGTGAAGCTGATTTAAAATCAGGTAAAATTTCAGTTAATTCACCTATAGGTAAAGGACTGTTAGGTAAATCTGTTGGCGATGTTGCTGAAATTCAGGTGCCAAATGGTGTTATAAAATTTGATATAGTAGAAATTTCAAGATAAACTTTAGCAGGAATTTTATTTCCTATAATTAGCTATAATCAACAAAAAGATTCTTATTTTGACTGAAACCATTCAGTTTTAAACAAGAATCTTTTTATATATTTACAATAAACCTAACTCTCAACGCGCTATGGCTTCCATATTTACTAAAATTGTTAACGGTGAAATTCCTTGTTATAAAATAGCTGAAACAGATGATTTTTTAGCTTTTCTTGATGTTAATCCTAACAGTGTAGGACATACGCTTTGTATTCCTAAAAAAGAAGTGGATAAAATTTTTGATTTAGATGAAATGACTTATAATGGATTGATGAGTTTCTCTAGGGATGTCGCTAAAGCATTAAAAAAAGCGGTGCCCTGTAAACGCATTGGTTTAACGGTTATTGGTTTAGAAGTACCTCATGCCCATGTACATTTAATTCCATTACATTCTATGGATGATGCTCGTTTTCTCCAAAAAGTAAAAATGACACCAGAACAATTTGAAGATATTGCTGCTTCTATAAGAAAAGAATTATAATGGTTGCTATAACTATTAAGGCTATTGGTATGGAGATAAGAAACCATGCCAATTTTTTTAAGCGAAAAATCTTTTTTTTGGGCTCAAAGGCTTTTTTTTGATATTCAAAAACGCCTTCAATATCATCTGTCCAGCGTTCTGGGTATATAATAGAATGACAGATATTACATTTCAATTTTTGAGATATTTCGTTGGTCATGGATTTATAAAAGGGAGTTTCAATAAATTTTTGCTTAAAAGTTAACTGCAAACCATCTTTACTATAACATTCAGGGCAATTATTGTTTAAGGAAACTTTTTTTATGTTTATAAACTTTTCTTTCATTATAAAAAAACACGTTTGAAATTTATTTGGAAAGTTGTGCCATTGTCTATTTCAGATTGCAACACTTTAATTTTTCCGTCATGAAATTCTTCAATGATACGTTTAGTGAGCGATAGTCCTAATCCCCATCCACGTTTTTTTGTGGTATAGCCAGGTTCAAATATTGTATTAAATTGTTTTTTAGGAATACCTTTTCCAGTATCGGTAATTGTAATCATAACATTAGCTTCTAATTGTGATATTTCAATGCTAATTTTCCCACGACCTTTCATAGCATCAATAGCATTTTTTACTAAATTTTCAATGGCCCAACTATAAAGTTGCTTGTTTAAATTTACAGGAATATTTGCGTTAGGGGTTATAAGTTCAAATGTTATTAATTTAGAGGAACGTGCTTTTAAATAATCGTAAGAATTGATGGTTTCTTTAACAATGTCTGTAACTTCTAACACTGGAAGTGAACCTATTTTGCTAAAACGTTCTGTAATAGTTTTTAAGCGGTCAATGTCTTTTTCAATTTCAACTATATATTCAGGGTCAACTTTTTCGGCTTTTAAAATTTCAGTCCATCCAATTAATGATGAAAGTGGTGTGCCAATTTGATGAGCGGTTTCTTTTGCCATACCAGACCAAAGTTTGTTTTCGTCTGAACTTTTATTGCTTTTGTAAAAGAAGAAAAGCACGGCAGCAAATAAAAAGATAATGAGCAACAACGCTAAAGGGTAGTATTTTAACCTGTTTAATAATTCAGAATTTCCATAATAAATAGTACTAATGATATCATTTCCTAATTGTACAGGTATTGGGTTATTTTCCTGTTTAAAGCGTAATATTAGTTTATCAATTTGTTCAGGGGTACTAATTTTTGCGGAGTCAATATTATTGTAACTGTATAAGCTGCCATTCTTGTTAATTACTAACATGGGGGTACTTTTGTTACTGCTTAATATTTTAAGAGTAAGATCTAAATTTGTATTGTCATTAGAGTTTACCAAATCCGTTTGAGCAAACGACCAGTTTTCCATTTTAGCACGCTCTTCATCTTTAAAATGCTGAAAAAATTCGTAAGTTTTCCATAAAATAAGAGATACGACTAAAAATGATGTAGATATTAAAATCCAGCGTAACGTATTTCTATACTTAGTAAAAATCATGAGTGACTCAAATTATTTTGTAATATAATGCAAATCTGTTAATATTATTGTTCAACTTGTTAGTAAATCGGTTTTTAGTTGAAAGTTAGATTGGTTACATTTGTAAAACTTTTTAAGTAAAAATAGTGTAATTAATTAGATATAAATAAGTTAATGGAAGTTCAAGGAAGAATTAAAATGGTAGGCGAAACTCAATCTTTTGGGAGTAATGGGTTTAGAAAAAGAGAAATTGTAGTGACTACAGAAGAGCAATATCCACAACATATTATGGTGGAGTTTGTTCAAGATAAATGTGATTTATTGAACAGTTACAAAGAAGGACAACAAGTAAAAATTAATATCAATTTACGTGGTAGAGAGTGGGTAAATCCACAAGGAGAAACAAAATATTTCAATTCTATTCAAGGA
The DNA here is from genome assembly GCF_001310225.1 of Pseudalgibacter alginicilyticus. Classification (GTDB taxonomy): domain Bacteria; phylum Bacteroidota; class Bacteroidia; order Flavobacteriales; family Flavobacteriaceae; genus Pseudalgibacter; species Pseudalgibacter alginicilyticus. Next base: position 2,957,528 of record NZ_CP012898.1, read on the forward strand.
TGGAGAATAGAAGCTTTACAAGCAGAAACTGGAGGTACAGGTGTACCTCCAGTTGCACCAGCAGATGCTTTTGAACCAGCAGGTGATTTAAATGAAGAAGATCATGACGATTTGCCTTTTTAATAGTTTTGCAGTTAAACTGAATATTACTGAAAAATAGCAGATATTTCATTTTGAAAGTAGCAAGTGTAACTTGTTAAACGTTTCAAAAATCAAACCTCAATGTTTTATAAAATGTTGAGGTTTGTTATTTTTATATATTTTATGCAATATCTTACTCCAAATATGCCATTTCCAGCTGTAATTAATGCTTCTCCTGAAGGATTGCTTGCTATTGGAGGGGATTTGTCAACAGAGCGTATAATAGAGGCTTATAAAAAAGGAATATTCCCTTGGTTTGGTAATGACGATCCTATTTTGTGGTGGTCGCCAGATCCGCGATTTGTACTCTTTCCTGAAAAGTTAAAAGTTTCAAAAAGTATGAAACAAGTGTTGCGAAAAGTAGATTATAAAATAACAATTAACAAAGCTTTTGAAGAGGTTATAACAGCGTGCTCTATGTCAAAACGGGTTGGGCAAAATAGCACCTGGATAACGAGTGGCATGCAAAAAGCTTATGTAGATTTATATAAATTGGGTTATGCAAAATCTGTTGAAGTCTGGAAAAATAATAAATTGATTGCAGGATTGTATGGGGTTGATTTAAACAATGGTGTTTTTTGTGGAGAAAGTATGTTTACTAAAGAGAGTAATGCAAGTAAAGTAGGGTTTATTACGTTTGTTCAAAATACAAATTATAAGCTTATAGATTGTCAAGTATATACGAATCATTTGGAAAGTTTAGGTGCCGAAGATATTTCAAGAGCGTCTTTTTTAAAATATTTAGAATGAAATATAAATGTTTTTAAAACTCTTAAATAACAACATAAAACAAAACTTTAAATTTTCAAAATTGCAGAAGTTAACAAAAACAAATAATTTTTTGCAGAGATATTTAAAGCCTCAAATCTGTGTTCTAATCCTGTTTGGAATTTTAAGGTTTTAGCCAATTGCCAGCCTATGAATATTGTTGTTCTAGAATCTATTTCAGGAGCAGATACCTCTTTGAGACTCCATAAACCTTCAAGGGCACTCATTAAAAAGGGCTCTCCAATGTCCAATGTATTACCTACTAGAGGCAGATCGACTGCAAACCGGTAGCGCTGTCTAAATATGGTTTTTGTTTCTAAAATACGTTGTTCTGCTCTAAATCGATGCCTTAGCCTAATTTTATTAATTTTTTTGGAGGCGCTAAATTGTTCCATAAATCGCAATTCATCACTTCCTGTTTCAAAAAAGGCTCTATTTCTGTAATAGGCTCCAAGACTTAGTTTATGTTTGGAGTTTATATTGTAAGTTGAAAAATGAAAAACATCTAATTGCTGCTGTTTATACTGAAGTTCGTTTATGTTGTATAAAAAATAACGACTTCTAAAAGCAAAATTTACATTGTATTTTTTTGAAACTTTATGATTTAATGAAAGTGCAGATTCTCCAATGCCTATAAGCGTATTTTGAGAAAAAGCATTAAAAGTTAAAAAAAACAGTAATATGTAAGGGTAATTTTTGATAGAATAGATATTTAAAATAAGAAACTAAATATTGTGTAAAATTATGAAAATTAAACTTGATGGTATCTAAAACAATTAATTTCATGATCATTTACCATACCTGTAGCTTGCATATGCGCATATACAACTGTGGGGCCCACAAATTTAAACCCTCGTTTCTTTAAGTCCTTACTTATAATATTGCTAACAGTGGTAGATGCGGGAGCATTTTTGTAATTTTTAAGAGTATTCTTTATGGGTTTTCCATCTACAAACCCCCATATATATTTGCTAAAACTTCCAAATTCTTCTTGAATTTTTATAAAAGCTATAGCATTGGTAATGGTTGCATATATTTTAAGTTTATTTCTAATAATACCTGCATCTAGAAGTAAAGTATCAATTTTATTTTGCTTATAACGGGCTATTTTTTTATAGTCAAAATCATCAAAGGCTTTTCTGAAATTTTCACGTTTTCGTAATATCGTAATCCAACTTAATCCAGCTTGAAAGGTTTCTAAAATTAAAAATTCAAAAATCGTATTATCATCATGAACGGGTACGCCCCACTCCGTATCGTGGTAGGTTTCGTATAAAGGATCGCCTATGCACCAACCACATCTGTGCTTTTTATTCATAAGTTTTGTAAGGTTAAAAGTAAAAGTATGACAAAAATCATCTTAATTAAAATTAGTAGCGAGTAAATTTGTTTTGTCTTATTTTACTTAGAAAATATAAGCCTATGGATTCTATCATAAAAAAAAGTTTAGAGAAAAGTATAAATTATCAAGAATATCGAAATTTGTTAACACATTTATCTGAAACTAATAGTGCTACGGGGTTTGAAATAACGGAAGATTTAGTGAATTATACTAAACTGAATGATAGGCGTATGAAACGATGGGATAAAACGGTTAAAGTATCTAATGCCGATAAGAATATTATCTCAGAATTTAAACAAAAAATTACGTGGTTAGTGATTACTGAAAGTTGGTGTGGAGATGCTGCGCATGTATTGCCTGTTTTAAATAAAGTAGCTGAGCTAAGTGATTATATAAACCTTAGGGTAGTACTTCGAGATGAAAATCCAGAATTAATGAATGCGTTTTTAACAAATGGAAGCAAATCTATTCCTAAACTGATTATGATAGATGATGCTACAGGAGATGTATTAAATACGTATGGTCCTAGGCCAAGCGAAGCAGCCAGTTATGTTAAAAGATTTAAAGCGAAAAATGGTACTTTAACACCAGAATTTAAAGAAGATTTACAACACTGGTACAATAAAGACAAAGGTCAAAATATTATTAAAGATCTTATTCAATTATTGTATAAATATCAATCTAATGTTTACCAATAAAATAAAAAGTAATAGAGCCTAATTGCGATTTTTTTGAAGCATCTTCACTAAATTGAGCTTCTTTGGCGTATTCCATTGCATGTTCAATTAAGCATTCATTTGACGATGTTGAAGATGTGTTTAGATAAGTTTTAGTTACCTTTCCTTTTTCATTTACAGTAATGTTAATAACAATTTTTCCTCCTTCTTCGCATAAATAAATTGGGGTTGGTAAAAAACGATGAGTTCTATCCTTTAAAGAATAATGCATTGTGCTTTTCTTGTTTACACGCTCGGCTTTTTGTTGCTTCAATAATTCATTTACTTTGCTAAAAGAAGATAAGTCTTCTTCGTTTATAGCAGGTGTGGTTGTTGGCTTTTTTTTGTAACTGTATGGACTTTCTCCTTCGTTACCAGTATGCTCATCTGGTTTTGGAAATTCGTAATCTTCTGGAGGTGCAATGGGTTTATATGCTTGTGCAAAATGTTTGGTTTTCTGCGTTTCATTAAAGGCCTGGTTGGTCTCCGCTTTACTATTGTTAATTTGTTCTAAGGCTTCAATTGTTTTTATTTCTTCTTCGGTAAGTTTTTTTTCGGGTTCTAATTCATAATAACTTTCTGAAATAAATTCATCATGTTGTTTAAGGTTTAAATTAAACACAGCCATAACCACAGTTCCTGAAAGAAAGAAGGTAATGAGTAAAGCTTTATGTTGATCTGTTAGGTGCAAATAGATAACAATTCATATAATTTATATACCGAATATACGTAAAAATATGACATTTAGTTTTTTAGCCTGCTTATAAATTCTTCAACAGTTACAGCATTTTCAACATTAAAATGTCCTATTTTGGTTCTTCGCAGCGCAGATAAATGAGCGCCAGAATTCATTGCTTTTCCAAAATCATTAGCCAAAGAACGGATGTAGGTGCCTTTGCTGCAAACTACTCTAAATGTTATGTTTATTGTGTTGGTATTGGGTGTAGATGATATGTGATTAATGTTTGTGATTTCAAATTCTGAAATAGTTACTATTCGGGGTTTTACCTCAACAGTCTCTCCTGCTCTGGCAAATTCATAGAGTCGTTTACCATCCTTTTTTATCGCTGAAAATATAGGTGGAAATTGCTGAATATCACCTAAAAACTGAGAGGTGGTTTTAAAAATTAAATCATCAGTAATATGCTTGATTGGAAAGGTTTCATTAATTTCTGTTTCCAAATCAAAAGATGGTGTTGTTGCCCCTAAAACAATAGTTCCTGTATATTCTTTTACCTGTGCTTGAAAGGTGTCAATTTGTTTTGTCATTTTCCCAGTACATAGTACTAATAAGCCAGTTGCTAATGGATCTAAAGTACCCGCATGGCCCACCTTTATTTTTTTAATATTGAAATTTTGACGTATTTCCCAACGCAATTTGTTAACAACCTGAAATGAGGTCCAATGCAATGGTTTATCAATTAATAATACTTGACCAGATAAATAATCTTCTTTAGAAACCATGCTACTAAGTATTTAATAATGAAAATACAATAGCAATAAGGCCAACAATAATACAGTAAATGGCAAAATAAGTTAGCTTGCTTTTTTTAACTAATGCAATCATCCAAGTGCATGCAAATAAACCTGCCACAAAAGCAGACACAAAACCAATGGAAAGAGTAGTAAAATCATGATTACTGTTAGATAAATTGCCACTTAATATGTCTTTAGCAATTTTTCCAAAGATTAATGGAACCACCATTAAAAAAGAAAAACGCGCAGCTTTGTTTTTGTCATTTCCCAATAATACGGAGGTTGAAATGGTAGCTCCCGAACGAGAAATACCCGGTAACATAGCAATGGCTTGTGAGACTCCAATAACAAAAGCATTTTTAAAGGACACCTTTTTGTCGGTATCCTTAGCTTTATCTGCAAGAAACAACAAAACAGCTGTAACGATAAGCATGCAGCCTACCAATAAAACATTGCCACCAAATAATGCTTCTAACTGTTCTTCAAAAAATAAACCGACTATGACTGCTGGAATCATTGAAATAGCAATTTTTGAAATGAATTGTAAATCGTCATTCCATTCAAATTTAAGAGCACCTTTTGTAAGGTTTAAAATATCTTTTCTAAAAACCACAATGGTGCTCAAAGCAGTTGCAAAATGCAGTACTACAGTAAAGAGTAAGCTTTCTTCAGGAACAGAATTATCGCCAAGAATGGCTTTTCCTAATTCTAAATGTCCACTTGATGAAACTGGTAAAAACTCGGTAAGTCCTTGGATTATGCCGAGAATGATAGCGTCTATTATTTCCATGGGGTAAAAATATTAAAATACTAACACAAATGCTTACTATCAATTAAATTATAAAATGTTATTTTAGAAAAGATAAATAGACTCAAATTGAATTGATGAAAATTGTAATAGCTCCCGATAAATTTAAAAACTCTTTGACTGGTTTGGAGTTTTGCAATGCAGTTGAAGCAGGTATAAAGTCTATAAAACCCAGTACAGATATAGTTAAGTTACCATTGGCTGATGGTGGTGATGGCACAATGGAGGTTGTTAATTATTATCTAAAAGGTCATAAGGTTAAAGTGCTTGTAAATAATCCTTTTTTTCAGCCTCTTGTTGCTACTTATTTGTATTCAAAAGTCACAAAAACAGCATGCATAGAAATGGCAGAAGCCTCAGGTTTAAAATTATTAACAGAGGGCCAATTTGATTGTAAGAATGCTACAACGTTAGGCACTGGAGAAATGATTTTGGATGCTATTAATAAAGGTGCAACCAAAATTATTTTAGGGATTGGTGGTAGTGCTACCAATGATTGTGGTATAGGTATGGCAAAGGCTTTGGGGTATCGTTTTTTGGATAAAAAAAATAGAGAAGTTAAGCCTATTGGTGCTAACTTGTCAAAAATAGTAGCTATAGATGTTAGTCATGTAAACACAAAACTAATGGAGGTTGATTTTAAAATAGCTTGTGATGTTAGCAATCCATTGTTTGGTAAAAACGGCGCTGCTTATACATATGGTTCTCAAAAAGGCGCCACTGAAACAGATATAAAAATGTTGGACAAAGGGTTGCAAAATTTTTCTAAAATCATAGAAGCTGTTTTTAATGTGGATCCACAATCAACTAAAGGGGCAGGTGCCGCTGGTGGTATGGGCATTGCCGCAAAAGTGTTTTTAAATGCTTGTATAGTGCCAGGCGTTCAGCTGATAAAAAAAATAGCAAATTTTGACTCTAAAATTGAAAATGCAGATTGGATCATTACGGGCGAAGGGAAGTTGGATTCTCAAACATTTTCGGGTAAAACAATAGCTGGCGTAATTGCATCAGCTAAAGCGAAAAAAATAAAATTAGCTGCATTTTGTGGTATTGTAGATTTAGAAAAAAACGATGTTAAAAATTTTGGAATTCATTATGCTGATGCAGTATATAATTATACTAAAAGCTTAAAAGATGCCATGGAGAATGGATATCATTATGTACAGAAAATAGCAATGACTTTTGCAAAAAATAGTTTGTGATAATTTTTTTACAGATTGGGAGTGGTTCCTGTAATCAAAAATAATACAATGTCATTCATTCATAAAAGGACTTGAATTACTCAACATTAATTAATTATACTAAATCAATAAATTTGGTGTAAAACCTAAGTGATATCTCTTTTTGTAGCTATTTATTTGGGTTTAATAAAATAGCATAAATTTCAATGCCAAAACCTAAAAGCACAAGCATAGGTGCTAAACGAATACGACGAAAATTAAAGATTTCAGGATTAAAAACATTAGGGTCGTCACTACCACCACCTGACATTAAAATAAAGCCAAGAGCAATGCACGCCAAACCAATAAACATAAATTTATAGTTTTTTTTTCCAAAAATAAATTCAACTTTAGCGGTTTCTTTTTGTTTTTTCTCTCCCATAATAACTTCCGTAGAATAATTCAATGCAAATTAAAAGATTTATTTAAAACAATACTGTTAAGAGTATAATAATTTGTTTTGTTCAAAGCTAATAATATAACTCATCAGTACGTAAATTTAAGAAACGTTGTGTTGCAATATGTGTACTAATCCAAGTAATAATAATACCTAAAGTAAATACAAATGCAAACAATAAAACCACCAAAATAGGATTGCTCAGTAGCTCTAATTCAACAAAGGTTTTATTTAGATAGTAAAGAACAATAGCCATACCAATGAGTGCTAAAATAGCGCCAATCATACCCAATCGAACGCTTTTCCAAACAAATGGGCGTCTAATAAATTGTTTAGTAGCTCCTACCATTTGCATGGTTTTTATGGTAAATCGTTTGGAATAAACTGCTAATCTTATGGAGCTATTAATTAGTAAAACAGCTATAAATGTAAAAATACCACTAATAACTAACACCCAAAAACTTATTTTTTTAACGTTATCATTCATTAAATTTACAAGGTCGTTGTCATAAGTTACTTCATCTACAAAGGTTTTGGTTAAAGCTTCAGTAGAAATTTTTTCAAGATGTTCTGAGGTTACAAAATCGGCTTTCAAATGAACGTCTATGGAGTTTTGTAACGGATTGTATCCAACAAAATCCATAAAGTCTTCACCGTTTTCAGCTTTCATAAATTCAGCAGCCTGTTCTTTGGAAACATATTCGGTAGATTTTACATAATCTGCCATTGCTAAGCTTTTTTCAAGTTGTTTAGTTTCAACCTCCTTTGCTGTGTCTTTTAAATATATAGTTACAACTACTTGTTCTTTAAAATGATCTGAAACTTTTTTGGCATTTAGAATTAGCATGCCTAATAATCCCAATAAAAACAAAACTAAAGCAATGCTCAAAACCACTGAAAAGTAGGAGGAGATAAGTCTGCGTTTTTGGTGTTTTTCAAATGATGAACTCATAAAAGGATATAAATTAATGATGTAAAAATAGTAAAGAATATGAAAAGATTCTTCAAAAGACTTAAGTCTTTTGTTTTCAAGTTAAATTGTTCTCTTGCAAAACTAAAAAGGCACAAATTTTAATTAAACTAAAACCAATCAGAAAAGTAAAACTTTTTTAATTTAAAACTCATAGGTTTAATATCAACGTATCTACCTTTAATTATTGTTTTATAATCACTTTTTTTTCTGGCTTACTTATTAAATATACACCAGCGGCAACTACAAAACAGCTTAGTATTTTTATAAAATTAATGTCTTCTGCGTATGCTTCTTGCATAAATACATAAGCTAAAATACTTACTATTAAAAAACTAACAACGGGCTGCAAATAAGTGTAGCTACTAGTGACCGACGGTACTAAATGTTTAAGAGCGTAGATATTGAATAAGTATGCAAAAAAGGTAGTAAAAAGTACAACATAACCAATAGTGAGGTAAGTGTTTAGAGTAAATGCTTCAAAATCTGTATTTAAAAAATCGTTAAGTCCAAAGGGTAGAACATATAGAAACCCAAGTAAAAATATCCAACTAACAACAGTAATGGCTTGATATTTATTCATTAAAGTTCTGGCAATAACTAAGTAAAGGCCATAAGAACTGGCATTTAAAACAACTAATAAGTTTCCTAAGATAGAGCTTGTGCCATCGGTTTTATTGCCATAAACTATTAAAAATATTGCACCAATTGACCCTAAGGTAATTCCTGATAGTTTATTTTTAGTTATGCGTTCTTTTAAAATGAAGTAACTAAAAATTAAAACAACTATAGGGGTGGCTGTGGTTATAATGGAAGCATCTATAGGTGATGTTAAATTGATACCGTGAAAAAACAACATTTGATTTGCTGCACCGCCGAACAAACCACAAAGTGCTAATCTTAGCAAATCTTTTCTTTCAATTTTTTCTTTAACAAATAGCAATTTAATTGTCCAAAATAAAATAACGCAACAAGCAAGGCGAATAAAAACAAACGATGTTGGACCAATTTTATTTGGCATAATACCTTTGGCTATAATGTAATTGGCACCGTAAATAATATTGGCTCCTAAAAGTGCTAAATGTGCTTTTGTTGAATTCTTCACTATAAAATGCTGTTTTAAAAAAGGGCAAAACTACAAATTGCTTTCCTAAAGAAAGCATTCTAAGCATATTATTAAAAAGACTAAAAAAACTTAATTTGCTAACACTTCTTTGTTTTCTTTTTAAAACGTAAATTTGCGCTTTTAAATTTCGTCATTACAAGCGTGATAGTGTGGGAGCTTTTTAAATGATTGCTTCAATTTCACCTTCTTTGTAATGACGTTCATATTTTTGTTAGACGATGATATATAATTTCAACGAGATAGATGCCAAGTGGCAAGAGTATTGGGCCAAAAATCAAACGTTTAAAGCCGAAAACCAAAGTGATAAACCTAAATATTATGTTTTGGATATGTTTCCTTATCCAAGTGGTGCCGGTTTACATGTTGGGCATCCGTTGGGTTATATTGCTTCCGATATTTATGCGCGTTACAAACGTCATCAAGGTTTTAATGTATTGCATCCGCAGGGTTATGATAGTTTTGGGTTGCCTGCCGAGCAGTATGCCATTCAAACAGGACAACATCCAGCGCTTACAACGGCTGAAAATATTAAAACTTACCGCCGCCAGTTAGACCAAATAGGGTTTTCATTCGATTGGTCGCGTGAGGTAAGAACCTCAGATCCGAGTTATTACAAATGGACTCAGTGGATTTTTATACAATTATTTAATTCATGGTATAACGTTGAGGCTGATAAAGCTGAAGACATTTCAGAATTAATCAAAATTTTTGAAAACGAAGGTAATGCTAATGTAAATGCAGTTTGTGATGACAATATAGAAGTATTTTCAGCCAATGATTGGAACGCATATACCTCAGAACAACAACAACAAATATTATTACAATATAGACTAACGTATTTAGCTGAAACCGAAGTAAATTGGTGCCCAGCTTTAGGAACCGTTTTAGCAAATGACGAGATTGTTAACGGCGTTTCCGAGCGTGGTGGATATCCTGTAATTCGTAAAAAAATGACCCAATGGAGCATGCGAATTTCAGCGTATGCTGAGCGTTTACTTCAAGGCTTAGAAACTATTGATTGGACAGATTCTTTAAAGGAAAGCCAGCGTAACTGGATAGGGAAATCTGTTGGTGCATCGGTTACTTTTAATGTAAAAGATTTTGATGCACAAATAGAAGTGTTTACCACGCGCCCTGATACTATTTTTGGTGTAAGTTTCATGACCTTGGCACCAGAACACGAATTGGTAACTAACATAACAACACCAGAGCAAAAAGAAGAAGTAGAGGCTTATATTTTAGCAACTGCAAAACGTAGCGAGCGCGATAGAATGGCTGATGTAAAAACCATTTCTGGTGCTTTTACTGGGACATATGCAGAACATCCCTTCACTAAAGAACCTATTCCTATTTGGATTGGCGATTATGTTTTAGCAGGCTACGGAACAGGAGCTGTTATGTCAGTGCCATGCGGAGACCAGCGTGATTATGCTTTTGCAAAACATTTTAATATTCCAATTATAAATATTTTTGAAGGAGTTGATATTTCAACAGAAGCGTTTTCAGATAAAGACAAAACCATAATTGCAAATAGTGATTTCCTTAACGGGCTTAATTATAAAAAAGCAACAAAACGCGCCATTTTTGAATTAGAAAAGATAAGCCAAGGCCAAGGTAAAACCAATTACCGCTTACGTGATGCCGTATTTTCACGTCAACGTTATTGGGGTGAGCCATTTCCTGTGTATTACGTAAATGGCATGCCGCAAATGATTGCAACCGAGCATTTACCTATACAATTGCCAGAAGTAGAAAAATATTTACCAACCGAAACCTGTGAGCCGCCTTTGGGAAATGCTACCGTTTGGGCTTGGGATACTAAAAACAATAAAGTTGTATCTAACGATTTAATTGATAATGAAACGGTACATCCATTGGAGTTAAATACCATGCCAGGTTGGGCAGGAAGCTCGTGGTATTTTAACCGTTATATGGATCCTACTAACACCGAAGAATTTGCAAGCCAAGAGGCGTTAAATTATTGGAAAGATGTAGATTTATACATTGGTGGAAGCGAGCATGCTACGGGGCATTTATTGTATGCGCGTTTTTGGCAAAAATTCTTGTTTGATAAAGGGGTTGTTCCTGTGGATGAGTTTGCTAAAAAACTGATTAACCAAGGGATGATACTTGGTACTAGTGCTATAGCTTTAAATATAACGAGTGTTCGTATTTCTAAATTGGTAAAACCTTATGAAGTTACTAATGATAAATTAAGTTTTTCTGTAGATAGTTCAGCGTATAGTTCTTCAATTTCAAAAACAAATATTTTAGTTTCAAAAGATATTTTGTTTGAAAGTATAAATGCTAAAGATTCTGTAAATGCCTCACAAATTAATGAGGTCCATCATGACCCTTCCAAAAAGAATAATCTTTATAATATCGTTTTAGAAGAATTAAATTTAGAGGAAGAGGTTAAGCAAGATTTGAATGAAGGAAAAGCATTATTAACATATTACTTGAGCCCTATTCGAATAGATGTTAAGTTAGTTAATTCATCAAATGAAATAGATAAAGACGAGTTTGTTGCAAAAAAAATAAATAAGCACTTCGTTAATGCTATTTTTATTAAAGAAGAAGATGGTACTTTTAAAGTGGGAAGAGAGGTTGAGAAAATGTCAAAAAGGTGGTTGAATGTTGTTAACCCTGAAGATATTTGTAAAGAATACGGCGCGGACAGTTTGCGATTATACGAAATGTTTCTTGGGCCTTTAGAGCAATATAAACCTTGGAATACCGCAGGTATTACTGGGGTTCACAGTTTTCTTAAAAAACTGTGGAAATTATATGTTGGCGAAAACGGTTTAACAGTAAATGATGAAGCACCAAGTAAAGACAGTTTAAAAACATTGCATAAAACCATTAAAAAAGTTCAGGAAGATATTGAAAGCTTTTCGTTTAATACTTCGGTTTCCTCTTTTATGATTGCTGTAAATGAGTTAACCCAACAAAAATGCACTAGTAAAGAAGTTCTGGAGCCGTTATTGATTTTAATTTCGCCTTATGCGCCGCATATTGCAGAGGAACTGTGGAAAATGATAGGGCATAATGAATCTATTTCTACAGCAAGTTTTCCTGTATTTGATGAAAGCCATTTGGTTGAAACGAGTAAAAATTACCCCATTTCATTTAATGGAAAAATGCGTTTTACCTTAGAGTTACCGTTGGATATGAGCAAAGAAGCTATTGAAAAAACGGTTATGGCACACGAAAAAACACAAGAACAATTAGGGGGCAGAACACCTAAAAAAGTAATTGTGGTACCTGGTAAAATTGTAAATATTGTTGGCTAAGGTTGTTGATATTACATTGTTGAATGTGATTTTTAGTAATTTATTTTTCTATTCTTGTCATGTTGAAATAAGGTGTAATTGCAACATCAGTTCCTGAATGTAAAAATTAGGACTTTCATGTGTGTAAAGCCTTATTTTATTGCATAATAGAGTTTGAAAATTTCCCTTAATTATTATTGATTACAATATGAATTACACTGAAATAATAGGTTTTGTAGCAGCTTTTTTAACAACAGCAGCCTTTCTTCCACAAGTGTATAAAACTTGGAAAACTAAAGATGTTTCTAGTTTATCAATGCCCATGCTTTTAATGTTTTTTATAGGTGTTTTTTCTTGGTTGATTTATGGGGTTTTAATCAGTAGTCCTTCCATGATTTTTGCCAATGCTATAACTATTATTTCTGCTTTTTTATTAGTATATTTTAAAATTAAATATAAATAAATTAAGAGTTTTTTTTATTTTTTTATTAATTGTTAAAAACCATATCTCATAAATTAGGTTTAATAAGGTAATTGTGTTAAAATTAGTAAATGTTGATATTTTTTAAATAAAATTCATTCAAAACAATCTTTTGGTTATAATACTAAAAATATATGTTTTATTTTAGTGTCATATTTACCTTTAAAAAAATTGTTTATGAAAATTGGAGTTCCTATTGAAATTAAAAACAACGAAAACAGAGTGGGTATGACGCCTTCAGGGGTGTTTGAATTAACAAAAAGAAATCATACCGTTTATGTTCAAAAAAATGCAGGCTTTAACAGTGGTTTTTTTGATGAAAACTATGTGAGCGCAGGAGCAACAATTCTTGATACTATTGAGGAGGTTTATGAGGCTGCAGAAATGATTGTAAAAGTTAAAGAGCCTATTGAGCCCGAATACAAGTTAATTAAGCCAAATCAGGTGGTGTTCACTTATTTTCATTTTGCATCTAGTGAGGTATTAACCAAGGCCATGATTGCAAGTCAGTCTGTTTGTATTGCCTATGAAACGGTTGAAGATGCTGATGGTTCGTTGCCCTTATTAATTCCAATGTCTGAAGTTGCAGGTAGAATGTCTATTCAACAAGGGGCAAAATATCTTGAAAAACCTATTATGGGTCGTGGTATTCTATTAGGTGGTATACCTGGCGTGCCTCCCGCAAAAGTACTGATTTTAGGAGCTGGCGTTGTAGGTTTACAAGCAGCACGTATGGCTTCAGGATTAGGTGCCAGTGTTTATATATTAGATATTAATATGAAAGCGCTGCGCCATGTGAGTGATGTTATGCCAAATAACGTGGTTAGTGAGTTTTCAAGTGAATATAACATTAGAAAGCATATAAAAGATGCCGATTTAATTATAGGAGGCGTATTGATAAAAGGGGCTAAAGCTCCTAAATTAATAACAAAGGATATGCTTAAAGATATGCGCCCAGGAACGGTTATGGTTGATGTTGCTGTAGATCAGGGCGGTTGTTTTGAAACGACTAAACCTACAACACATCAAGACCCAACATATATTATTGATGAGGTTGTGCACTATAGTGTTGCAAATATGCCTGGTGCAGTCCCCTATACTTCTACCATGGGATTAACCAATGTCACACTGCCTTATGTTATTAAATTAGCAAATCAAGGTTGGGAAAAAGCATGCGAAAATGATGACTCATTGGCTAAAGGTTTGAATATTGTTAAAGGCGAAGTGGTATATAAAGAAATTGTTGAGGCGTTTGATTTTGTGGTATAAATGTAATTTAGAGTTGGGATACTGACAAAATTTCTTAACTAATTTTTGGCTTATTTTTTGCTGTAATTGAATTAGATTTGTAAAAAATAAAAAAAATAACATGTTAGGATATTATATAATAATTGGAGCCATAGCTCTAGTAAGTTGGTTGGTTAGTAATCAATTAAAGCGGAAGTTTGAAAAGTATTCAAAAGTACATTTACGCAATGGCATGAGTGGTGCTGAAATTGCTCAAAAAATGTTAGCAGATCATGGTATTAGAGATGTTGAGGTTATTTCTACACCAGGTAGATTAACAGACCATTACAACCCTAAAAATAAAACAGTGAATTTAAGTGAAGCTGTTTATAATCAACGAAATGCAGCAGCTGCGGCAGTTGCAGCGCATGAATGTGGTCATGCGGTACAACATGCCCAAGCTTATGAATGGTTAAAAATGCGTTCTGCTTTAGTGCCTGTAGTAAGTGTTACTTCTGGTATGTCGCAATGGATTGTTTTTGGTGGTTTGGCGCTTATGGCAGCAGAAAATTTGGTTGGAGGCATGGGCTTTTATGTAGCAGTAGCTGGTTTGATTATGATGGCTTTTGCAACCTTGTTTAGTGTAGTTACTTTACCCGTGGAATATGATGCAAGTAACAGGGCTTTGGCTTGGCTAAAGAGTAAAAATATAGTGTCGCCAGAAGAATATAAAGGTTCGGAAGATGCACTTAAATGGGCAGCAAGAACTTATTTAGTGGCTGCAATTGGTGCCATTGCATCTTTACTGTATTGGGCACTTCAAGTTTTTGGAAGCAGAGATTAATAAAAATATCTATAGACTTTTACCCGAAGTTTCAGCTGATTATATTATTTCTTTTGCAGGTTAAGTCTTTTAACAACGCTCAAAATAGAGGCAAAGTAAAAAGCGTGAATTTAAAATTATAAATTATCAAAAGCTCTGAACTATTTCGGGGCTTTTTTTGTTTCTTTACTTCCTTAGTGACTCTGATTGTTTTACATTGTTCTAAGTCACTTTTTAGTGCTTGCCTAATATTGCTTAAGCATCACGGTATTATAATTAAAAAAATTAAAATGGATTATTTAAAATATTATAACCAACACGCAGAAAAACATCAAATTGAGGCGCAAAAACTTTATAAAAAAATGGCGGTTTTAAGTACATTAAGATTAGCTGTGTTTTTATCAGTGGTTTTTGGTGTTTATTTAACATTTGAACAATGGCAAGTAGCCGTTTTTATAGTTGTTGTTGGCATCGTGATTTTTGCCTTGCTTTTGTCTAAATATACGGATATAAAAGCTTCAAGAGCTTTTAAAAAGGCGCTTGTTGAAATCAATAATAAAGAAATAAAAATAGCGTCGGGTGATTTTCATGATAGAAATCAAGGTTTAGAATTTCAAAACCCTAATCATCATTATAGTTTAGATATCGATTTATTTGGACGCGGTTCTTTTTTCCAGTTCATCAATAGAACCACCATTAATGAAGGGACTCAAAAACTGGCTAATGCTTTAAAGTCAAATGATGTTAATGATATAATATTAAGGCAAGAAGTTATTAAAGAACTGAGCGATAAAATAAAATGGCGTCAAGATTACACAGCTACCTCAAGTTTAGTAACAGTTGAAACACCTGCTAAGCAAATTATAAATTGGTTACAAAACCATAAGCCTTTTTTGCCAAAAATTATGACATGGCTCCCGTTGGTTTTTAGTGTTTTTTCGTTATTAATTTTTGTGTTAACTATTTTTAATATCGTGACACATAAAGCATTTATAGGGTATTGGCTGTTTTTAGGTTTAGGGATTTCAGGAATATATCTTAAAAAGATAAACATTTTAGCCTCCAATACAGATAAAGTAAGAGATACTTTTAGGCAGTATGCATTGTTGTTAGATTTGATTGAAAATGAAACTTTTTCATCAGAATTATTACAAGAGAAACAGCGTCACATTCAATCTGGAGACAAAAAGGCTTCTGAGGTTTTTAAGGCGTTTTCAAAATCTTTGGACGGATTAGATAATCGTAATAATTTTATTTCAGCCATTTTTGGGAACGGTCTTTTTTTAATTGATTTAAGACATAGTTTTCATATTGAAAAATGGATTGAAGACTATGGAAATAAAGTATCTGACTGGTTTGAAGTGGTGTCTTTTTTTGATGCTTATAATTCATTAGGTAACTATGTTTACAATCATCCAGAATTTGTATTTCCAGAAATAAAAGAAACGGGTTCAGTTATTAACGCCAAAAGTTTAGGGCATCCTTTATTAAATAAAGCAAAACGTGTGGATAGTGATGTTATTATTAATAACGAGCAGTTTTTTATTGTTACAGGTGCAAATATGGCAGGGAAAAGTACTTTTTTAAGAACCATTTCATTGCATATTGTTATGGCAAATGTGGGGCTTCCTGTTTGTGCTAAAATGAGTACCTATTCCCCTGTAAAATTAATTACCAGTATGCGTACCACAGACTCTTTAACAGAAGATAGTTCTTATTTCTTTTCCGAATTAACACGGTTAAAATACATTGTTGATGCCATTCAAAAAGAACCTTATTTCATTATTTTGGATGAAATATTAAAAGGAACTAATAGTACAGATAAAGCCATAGGCTCTCGTAAGTTTGTTGAAAAATTAGTGGCTTCAAATGCTACCGGTATCATTGCTACCCACGATTTAAGTTTGTGCGAAATTGAAAAGGAATTAGATGATGTGAAAAACTATTATTTTGATGCCGAAATAGTTAATGATGAGCTCCATTTTGATTACACATTAAAAACAGGTATTTGCCAAAATATGAATGCGTCTTTTCTCCTGAAAAAAATGAATATTGTTTAAATATATTGTCTTTTGTAAAAGTTAAAATTAGTATAAATTCTGTGACTTTATACTTTGCTTAGCGTCTAAAATTATAGAACTTATAATTAAATAAAAGATGAAATTTTCAAAGTTAATTTTACTAATAGTCGCTATAATTCTAATATCATGTGGTAGTAGTGAACGTGTTATTACTAATCACGGAACTGTTTATGAAGTTAAAGGCAAAAAATACTTTAGTAATGGTAATAATGTAACAGAGCAATTAACTGCAAAAGAAAAAGAAAACATCAATAGAACATTAGATACGCGTTTAAAAGCAGAGCGATTAGAGGTAGAAAAACAAGAAGCCCTAAAGTCTGAACAGGCACGTGTTAAAGAAGAAATTGAGAAGGCTGAAGAAAAACAGAAAGCTTTAGAGAAAAAACAAGAACGTTTAAAGGATGCTTTAGAAGCAAAAGAAAAAGCTCGTGAAGATGTTTTAAAAGCTAAAGATAAATTACAGGATAAAAAAGCCAAATATCAAAAGTTAAAAGACGCCGGAAAATTATCCCCACGTGATGAAGAAAAATGGAATGACCGTTTTACTGATTTGGAGAGTGATTTGGAAGATGCCATGCAAAATCTTAATAAATTAAAATAAAATTTTATGAAAAACTTGATAATTCTTTTGCTAATTGTATTTTGTATTCATTTGAATGCACAGGAAGTTAATGTTAATGGTAAAGTTTATACTGTTAAAAAAGAAGCTATTTTTAAGGATGGTGCTGATATTACAGAAACTTTAACTATTGAAGAGAAGGATAACATTAAAGATAAATTAGAAAATAAGATTCGATTAGAAAAGGAAGAAAAAGAGAGAGCTGCACAAAATAAAAAAGCTGAGAAGGAACAAAAAAAGGCAGAAAGCAAACAGAAAGCTACAGAAAAGGCTTTGAATAAGAAAGTAAAAGCACAAGCTAATTTTGAGAAAGCTGATAAAAAGTATGATGATGCGGTAAAAAAATATGAGAAATTAAAAGGGAAAGGCAAACTGTCTCCAAATGATGAAAGTAAATGGCTTAATAAGATTGAAAAATTAAAAAAATCAAGCGATAAAGCGAAGTCAAAGCTTTAAGAGCAAAATATTTAAAACATGCAAAATCAATTAAAAATAGCTTTGATACAATCCGATTTGGTTTGGGAAAATCCTGAGTTAAATCGGAATAGTTTCAGTAAAAAAATAAAGGCTATTACCGTAGATGTTGACCTAATTATTTTGCCAGAAATGTTTACAACTGGTTTTACTATGAATGCTAAAAATGTTGCTGAAACGATGCAGGGTGAAACGGTTTCTTGGATGCAAGATTTAGCAATTAAAAAAAAATCAGCCATTTTAGGAAGTGTTGTAATTACAGAAAATGGTAATTTTTATAATCGTTTGCTTTTTGTAAGTCCAAAAGGAACTATTGAGTATTATGATAAAAAGCACAGTTTTACTTTAGTGGGTGAGGAAAAAATTTATACGGCGGGTACCCAAAAAAATATGATAGCGTATAAAGGTTGGAAAATTAACCCTTTGATTTGTTATGATTTACGTTTTCCTGTTTGGGCAAGAAATACTGAGGATTATGATGTTTTAATTTATGTAGCCAATTGGCCCAAACCAAGGATTTCGGCTTGGGACACGCTTTTAAAAGCTAGAGCTATTGAAAACATGTGTTATTGTATTGGGGTAAATCGAGTAGGCGTAGATGGTGTTAATAGCGTGTATTCAGGACACTCTGCTGTATATGATGTTTTAGGAAATACTATGAGTTCAATAACTCCCAATAAAGAACAAACAGAAATTATAATTTTAGAAAAAAGACATATTGAAGCTTATAGAAATAAGTTTAAGTTTTTAAATGATAAAGACGATTTTATTCTGAACTAAATTGTAAAGTTTGTACCTGACTCCAAAAGGCTCTAATTTCATCTTCAATTTCAAAATGGCTTACTTTTTCTGGCTGTATTTTCTTTAAGTAATTCCCTGTATCGTATTTTTTGTTACCATTAGTATCATGAATGATTCTAATTTGATACTTACTGGGTGTAATGTTTAAAAAGTCCAGAGGTTTGTTGTCTGTAATGTATTTTTCATACTTCACATCTCCAGTATCATTTGTTAGTTGTATGATTAATGGATAGGAAGCATTAGCTAAAATTAAACGTAAATTGCCATAGCTATCCTCTGAAGCTGTTCTTAAAGCATAGTTTAAGGTGTCGTTCTTTTTGCCAAAAAAACCCGTAAAAGCTTCTGGTAATATGCGGATTTTATATTCGTTTGCTGGGGTTTTTGGAAATTTGAATGCCATCGTGTTTTTAATGGTGTCTAAAACTGTTGTAAAGTTTATTTGAGATGAGTCTTTATCAATAATATTTATTTTAGAAGGATCAAAAGTATAAATAGGCGTAGTTCCAGATATTCTAAAGTCTTCTTCGTAACCTATATTCCCAGAAGGTTCTGCTTTTAAGGTTAAGGAGTCTCTGTCCATTTTTCGTACTCTTACCGTATATAAACTGGTATCAACTTTTGGGTGTGTTACTTCAAAAAGCAAAGAATCTAATTCCAATTTAGGTTTATACCAATAGTAAAGTGTATCGGTTTTTACATCTTTAGTAATGGCGTATTCAAAATCTTCAGGTGTTTCGTTAAGAAGTTTTATCTTCATGTCTTTATAATCGCCTTCATAGCCAAATTCAATTTTTTCGCCAGCTACTATTTTGGGTCTTGACGGTTTGAAATCAATGTCTTCAGAAAACAATTTCAAGGTGTATAAAGAGTCTGTTGGAACATCAATAGGGCTTTTGTAAAACCCTATTTTATCAGTTTTTTGTTGAAACTTATAATCACTGTTGTTATCTTTTAAAGCTATAAGCATGTATTTGCCAGCTTTAATGTTTTCAATAGAAAAGGTAGTAACGCTATCCAAAGTGTTGGTGATGTACTTAGGGGTCTTTTTGTAAACAATAGAATCTGAATACGTAGAATCTACTTCGTATAACATGACCGAAACAAAAGTTTCTGCCTTTTTGTTTATTGCATCCACAATATTACCTTTTACGGTAAGCGAATCTATATAATCACCCGTAGAAAATACATATCTAAAGTACGGAAACACGTTACCTTCGTTATTGTCAACAATACTGTTCCCAAAATTAAAAGCGTATGTAGTATTAGGTTGTAGAGTATCGTAAATTTTTATTTTTATATATTCGCTTGCGCCCCCAAGAGGTGTAATTTCTGGTTGCGTTTTCATGGGAGGTGATATAATAAGTTGCTTGGTCAGATTTTTTATATTGATATATTCATCAAAATATATTCTGATTTCTTGAGCATTAAAATTGGTTGAATAATTTTCAGGAATGGATTTAGTAATCTTAGGTGGTGTTTCGTCTTTTGGGCCACCTTGAGGCGTACCTCGATTGGCACAGTTTATAAAAACCAAGCAAATACATGCTATAAAAATAAAATTTGAAAGGAGCTTATTCATTACCAATTTAAAAATTTGCACAAACCTACACAAAATTAGAGATATAACGAAAGACTTATGTGGCTATTGCCATAGATGCCACACTTATTTTAACTGAAGGTACTTGGTTTAAAACAGTAATGCAAGCTTCTATAGTGGCACCGGTAGTAATCATGTCATCAACTAACAATATGTGTTTGTTTTCTATTGATTTTGCATTTTTTAGGATAAATAATTCGTCAGTATCATTCCATCTAAATAAACGCGATTTTAATGTTTGCGATTCTGTATTGCTGCCCTTCAAAAGCACATTATCTGCATAAGTAATGTTTAAAGAATTTGCAATCTGTTGTCCAAATTTAGCAACTTGATTATAACCTCGTTTTTTTAATTTCTTTTCATGAAGTGGTACGGGAATAACCATATCTACTTTTTTGTAAGTGTTCAGAGTGCTTAATTCACCTCCAAGCCAATCACCTAAAAATAAACCAATAGCTTCTTTGTCTTTATATTTTAGTTGATGGATAAGATGTTGAACAATTCCTTTTTTTTCAAAGCGGAATAGAGCCGTGGCATTTTCAATTTTAACACGTCCGTAAAATATTTTTAAAACTGTATCATCGTTATTAAAATGAAAATTGGTTACAGGTAGGCTGTGTCTGCAAGGAATACATAAGTCATTTTCATTATCATTTAAATGCTTGCTACAGGCGTAACATACTTTTGGAAAAAATAAATTTAACAGAGTGTTGAACATAAATGATATAGAAAATTCTTGATATGTAAACTTACTTAAAAAATAAATACATATTTGACTTAATTTTTGAGTAAGAATTCTATTTGTTTGAAGCGGTTTTATATTTTTGCAGCATGGCAAATCAAGATGATCAATTTAAGAAAGTAATCTCTCATGCAAAGGAGTATGGTTACGTGTTTCAGAGTAGCGAAATCTACGATGGATTAAGTGCAGTTTATGACTATGCGCAAAATGGAGCTGAGTTAAAAAAGAATATTCGTGACTATTGGTGGAGAGCTATGGTTCAGATGAATGATAATATTGTGGGCATTGATTCTGCTATTTTCATGCATCCAACTACATGGAAAGCTTCTGGACATGTGGATGCTTTTAATGATCCATTAATAGATAATAAAGATTCTAAAAAGCGATACAGAGCAGATGTTTTAATTGAGGACTATTGTGCCAAAATTGAAGCTAAAATAGATAAAGAAGTTGCTAAAGCTGAAAAACGTTTTGGTGATGCATTTAATAAAGCAGAATTTGTTTCTACAAACGCTCGTGTTGTAGGGTATCAAGAAAAAATTGATGCCACACTTTCTCGTATGGCTAAGTCTTTGGAAAATGAAGATTTAGCTGATGTAAAAGCTCTTATAGAAGAATTAGAAATAGCTGATCCTTTAACGGGGAGTAAAAATTGGACCGATGTCAAGCAGTTTAATTTAATGTTTGGTACCAAATTAGGAGCTTCGGCTGAAAGTGCAATGGATTTATATTTGCGTCCTGAAACAGCTCAAGGGATTTTTGTGAATTTCTTGAACGTTCAAAAATCAGGACGTATGAAAATTCCTTTTGGAATTGCTCAAACAGGTAAAGCTTTTAGAAATGAAATTGTTGCAAGGCAGTTTATTTTTAGAATGCGTGAATTTGAACAAATGGAAATGCAATTTTTTATTAAACCAGGTACGCAAAAAGAATGGTTTGAACATTGGAAAGAAACCAGAATGAAATGGCACTTGTCATTAGGTATGGGTGAAGATTGTTACCGTTTTCACGATCACGAAAAATTAGCTCACTATGCTGATGCAGCAACCGATATAGAGTTTAAATTTCCATTTGGATTTAAAGAATTGGAAGGTATTCATTCTCGAACTGATTTTGATTTAAGTCAACATGAAAAATTTTCTGGTAAAAAATTACAATATTTTGATACTGAAGAAAATAAAAACTATGTGCCGTATGTTCTTGAAACGTCTATTGGCTTAGATAGAATGTTTTTAGCGGTGTTTTCAAATTCTTTAGTTGAAGAGGCATTAGAAAACGGAACTACGCGTACCGTTTTAAGATTGCCAGCGGTTTTAGCGCCTATAAAAGCAGCCATTTTACCACTGGTTAAAAAAGATGGATTGCCAGAAATTGCACGAAAAATTGTAGAAGAGTTGAAGTGGGATTTTAATGTGGATTATGATGAAAAGGATGCTGTTGGACGTCGTTATAGAAGACAGGATGCCAACGGAACACCTTTTTGTATTACCGTAGACCACGATACTAAAGAGGATGATACTGTTACCATTCGTCATAGAGATTCTATGGAGCAACAGCGTGTTAAAATAGAAGATTTACGAGATATCATTAAACAAGAAGTAGATGTGCGCTCTTGGTTGATGAAAATGTAAAATTCTTGTGAAAGTAGGAATATCGTTTAAATGTTTATAAGTAAAAACCCTAAATGCCATATTTGGGGTTTTCTTTTTAAATCTTTATCTGTCTTTCAATCTGCTGTTCTAAAGAAATAAGTGATTCGGTTCTTAAAATACCTGCAATAGTTTGTATGTTGTTATTTAGTAAATACATTAAATGGGTATTGTCTTTACAAAACAGTTTAATAAATATGTTGTAAGCACCTGTTGTATAGTGACACTCTGTTACTTCAGGGATTTTCTTTAAAGCTCTAATAATATCTTTTAAGTTAGCGCCTTTGTCAAGATAAATACCAACAAAAGCCAATGTAGAGTAGCCTAATATTTTTGGATTGATTATAAATTTTGAGCCAGTAATTAGTTTTGATTTTTCAAGTTTTTTAAGTCGTTGATGAATAGCTGCTCCGGAAATACCAACATGTCTAGCAATTTCAAGAATAGGCGTTCTGGCATCTGTCATTAAAGCACGAATAATTTTTTTGTCAATGCCATCAATAGTTAAGTTGTTGTCTTTTTGCTTCATATCACTTTCAATTTAAAACATAAAAATAGTAAATGCATTATCAATCGAAACATTGAAATAATATTAGTTTCTATTATTGAAATTTGTTACCTATTTTCGTTTAGCGATACAATTTATTTAAAAATTTATAAAAATGACTAATAAAACATTATTGATAACGGCTTCTTTTTTAGGCTTAATAAGTATTATTTTGGGAGCTTTTGGTGCTCATGGATTAAAGTCCTTAATTTCTATTGAATCTATACAGACTTTTGAAATAGGTGTAAAATATCAAATGTACCACGCGTTATTATTATTGTTTGTTGGCGGCACTCCTTTGATTCCGTTTAAAGCGAAAAAAATAATATTTTATTTTATAGTTCTTGGAGTGCTATTCTTTTCCGGGTCTATTTACGGACTTGCAACGAATGATTTATCTGGATTTGATTTTAAAAGTATAGCCTTTATAACACCAATTGGAGGTTTATTACTTATTTTGGCGTGGTTAACTATAGCTATTAGTTTTATAAAAAAATAATAAAAAATGATTTGGTTTTAATTAAAACAAAAAGCTCGATTATAATAAATCGAGCTTTTTGTTTGTATTTAAGTTGGTTTATTTCTTGTTTGCCTGTTCTATGTATTTTTCTAAAGCCATAGTCATAGAAGGCGTTTCTGGTGTTGGTGCAGCAATATCTACCCGCAATCCTTTTTCTTCAACTGCTTTTATAGTGGTATTTCCAAAAACAGCGATACGTGTTTCGTTTTGTTTAAAATCAGGGAAATTTTGAAATAAAGATTCAATTCCAGAAGGACTAAAAAATACTAAAACATCATAAGATACATTTGCTAAATCAGAAAGGTCGCTAACTACTGTTTTGTAAAAAGTAGCCTGTTTCCAATTAACACCTAATGTATTTAATGTGTCAGGAACTTCATCTTTAACTTTATCGGTATTTGGTAATAAGAACTTTTCGTCTTTATACTTTTTAATTAAAGGGGATAGTTCAGAAAAACTCCGTTTTCCCACATAAATCTTTCGTTTTCTGTAAACCACATATTTCTGCAAATAGTAGGCTACAGCTTCAGATTGACAAAAATATTTCATGGCATCAGGTACTTTGAATCGCATTTCTTCAGCGACTCTAAAAAAATGATCTACCGCATTTCTACTAGTTAAAATAATAGCAGTGTATTGGTTTAAATCAACTTTTTGTTGTCTGACTTCTTTAGCCGAAACACCTTCAACATGGATAAATGGTCTGAAATCTATTTTAACTTTTTGCTTCTCTTGTAATTCGAAATACGGGGAGTTTTCAATTTTAGGTTCTGGTTGCGAGACTAAAATGGTTTTCACTTTCATAAGCACAGTTAGGGATTAAAAACCTTATATAAAATGATATAAGGTGAAATTTCAAGTGTGCAAAGATACAAAATAAAATAAAATAAGTTTGATTTTATTAAGTTTTGATGTTCTTTAAATGATGTTATTATACCAATGAGGTTAATAATTAACAAAAATATAACAACAATATAAATATGGGTTAAAGTAGGATGGATGCTGAAAATTAGAAAGGCATTTATAGGAATTAACAAAACACCTATAAAATTTTTATAGGTAATTTTTTGAAAAAGATATTGATCTATCAATTTATCAATTTCGAAAAGACTACCAATAAGTCTTTCAAAAAGTACTTTTATTAGAATAATTACAGCTATTCCAATAATATATTTAAATACGATGTTAATGTTGGGTGTTTCGTAATCAGTAAGTTGCCTGTATATGATGAAACAGAAAGTAGCTATTGAAAGTACTAAGTTAATAAATAATAATGCGTCAAATTTATCTAAGAATTTTTGGTCTCTAACATGGATTTTTAAGTAGTTAGAATTACCTAAAATTGACATAAATTCATCAAATCGTTTGGGGAATAATAATTTGGTAACACCAATAAACACCAAACCAATAACCATTAAAATGGTAAATAATTCATTTGAAGTTACGTGTCTTAGCATGCCATAAAATTATTATAAATATTAATAACCATAGGATAAATATTGACTTATATTTAAAAAAAATAATCTTTTAATAATGTACATTTGCTGAAAATATATGTTTTAAAAGAATTGAAAATACTATAAAAATGATAAAGTCGGTTTTTTTAAAGTATTGTAATATGATAAATTAGGATTAAAATAAACGAATGAAAAATGCTTTAGTCATCATTCCAACATATAATGAAATTGAGAATATTGAAGCTATAATTAGAGCCGTATTTTCTCAATCCAACGATGTACATTTGTTAATAGTGGATGATAATTCTCCTGATTTAACAGCTAAAAAAGTTAAGTCCCTTCAAAATGAGTTTTTAAATAGGCTGTTTATAGAAGTTAGACAAGAAAAAGCAGGTTTGGGTACAGCTTATATACATGGATTTAAATGGGCATTGAATAAAGCATATGAATATATTTTTGAAATGGATGCTGATTTTTCTCATAACCCAGAAGATTTACCAAAGCTTTATAATGCGTGTTCTATTCAAGGTGGTGATTTAGCTATTGGATCGCGTTATGTAACAGGTGTTAATGTGGTTAACTGGCCCATGGGCAGAGTATTAATGTCATACAGTGCATCCAAGTATGTGCGATTAATTACAGGAATGAAAATACATGATACAACTGCTGGATTTGTGTGTTACAAACGGGCCGTATTAGAAGCTTTAGATTTGAATAAAATTAAATTTGTAGGCTATGCCTTTCAAATAGAAATGAAATTTAAAACCTATATCAAGAAGTTTAAAATAATAGAAGTTCCTGTTATTTTTACAGATAGAACACAAGGCGTATCAAAATTGAGTTCTGGAATTATTTCAGAAGCTATTTTTGGAGTTATTTCCATGAAGCTTAATAGTTTATTTAAGAAGTAGAAAATTATGCAATTAAAAACAACACTTATAAAAAATGCCCGTATTGTAAATGAGGGCACTATCTTTAAAGGCGATTTGTTAATAGAAGGTGAATTTATAAAAGAAATAGGCGATTCCATAAGTGCAAAAACGTCTGATGTACATGTTATAGATGCCGAAGGAAAATATATATTGCCTGGAGTTATAGATGACCAAGTGCATTTTAGAGAGCCTGGATTGACACAAAAAGCAAATATTGAAACAGAATCTAAGGCAGCAGTAGCTGGAGGTATTACGTCGTTTATTGAAATGCCTAATACCAATCCACAAACTACAACCATTGAAAAGTTAGAAGAAAAATTTACTATTGCATCTAAAACATCAGCTGCCAACTATTCTTTTATGTTTGGTGGAACTAATGACAATTTAGATGAAATTTTAAAGGTAGATCCAAAAAATGTAGCTGCTTTAAAATTATTTTTAGGATCCTCAACAGGAAATATGTTAGTTGATAACCCTAAGGTATTAGAAGAAATATTTTCTAAAACTAATTTACTGATAGCGGTACATTGTGAAGATGAAGATACCATCAAAAAAAATCTTGAAGCTCATCTTGAAAAATTTGGTGACGATATTCCAATTAGATACCATCCTATCATAAGAAGTGAAGAGGCTTGCTATCTATCGTCTTCAAAAGCTATTGAATTAGCAAAAAAAACAGGCGCTAGGTTGCACGTATTTCACTTGTCTACAGGAAAGGAAACAGGTCTATTCGATAATAAAGTATCGTTAAAAGATAAAAAGATTACAGCAGAAGTTTGTGTACACCATTTATGGTTTTCAGATGAAGATTATGATGAAAAAGGGACACTTATTAAGTGGAATCCAGCAGTAAAAAAAGCTTCAGACAGAGAAAAACTATGGGAAGCCTTGTTAGAGGATAGGATTGATGTTATTGCCACAGATCATGCACCGCATACTATAGAGGAGAAAGATAACGTTTATACTAAAGCGCCTTCAGGAGGGCCTTTAGTGCAACACGCGTTGCCTGCTATGTTAGAGATGTATCATAAAAATAGAATTTCAATAGAAAAAGTAGTTGAAAAAATGTGTCATAATCCAGCAATTCTATTTCAAATAGATAGGCGTGGATATGTTAAGCCGGGGTATTTTGCTGATTTAGTGATGGTAGATTTAAATAATCCGTGGACGGTTAAAAAAGAAAATCTTTTATATAAATGCGGATGGTCTCCTTTTGAAGGAACGACGTTTAAATCAAGAATTACACATACCTTTGTTAACGGAAGTTTGGTATATCATAATTCTAAATTTAATAATTTAAATGCCGCCAAACGATTAACTTTTAATAGATAATGTTGCAACGATTTTTAATATTTTTTTGTGTTACACTTGCATTGAGCGCTTGTTATGGAAATAAAAAACCTAAGAAGCCCGATAACCTTATTTCTGAAAAAGAAATGGTAAATATTTTAATGGATATTAAAATAATGGCATCTGCAACAGGAAAAAATAAAAATATTCTTGATGAAAATGGGATTCACCAAGAAGATTTTATTTATAAAAAGTACAATATTGATAGTTTGCAGTTTGCATTAAGTAATGAATATTATTCATACTATTTGGTTCAATATGAATCAATATACGCAAAGGTTAATGATAGTTTATCTATACTTAAAGAATTGTATTCATTGCAAAACGAGCGTGAGATTGCCGAAAAAAGAATTCAAGATTCATTAGCAAAAATAGCTTCTGATACTATTAATGAAACAATTATTGATACCTTAGTTAATCGAAAAGAACTTTTAATTAACGAAGATTTAAAAACTGTTGTAGAAGAAATAGAAGGGCTTATTGAACCTGTTTCTGAAAATGAGAACCAACCTCAGTGATGGTTTTTGATATTGGTTTAAATTCAAAATTCAAGGTCATTTTTATTTTTTTGTTGCTGTAATTTGAAGTGGTTGTAATAGATTTTGCTAAGTGTTTCGTTAGTAATCTTCGTTTTCCTGTTAATTTATGTTTTAGCCAATCTAATTTCCACGCTAAGTTTAGTAACCAAGGTTTTGCAATTTTAGAAGGTGGTTTTGCTCCAACAGAAGTGGCTAATGATTGTAAAAACTGCTTATAAGGCAAGTTTTCTGCCACTAAAATAAAGGCATCATTTTCAATATTGCTTTTTAAAAGTTGTATCATAGCAGAAGCTACATCTTCAACATCAACGAGGCCAATAGAACCTATACTATAATATTTTAATCCTTTATAGGCCTTTGTAAATAAACTTCCAGTACCTTTTTGCCAAATTCCAGCTCCTAAAATTACACCTGGTTTTACTATTACAACAGGTAGTCCTTCCTGACTGGCGCGCCAAACCTCCATTTCTGCACCGTATTTTGTTATGGCATAAACATTATTGTCTGTTTCGGGATTCCAAGAGCTGTTTTCCGTAGTAGGCATGTTTTTAGGTGGGTCACCTAAAGTGGCAACTGAACTTACATAACACAATTTTTTAACGGAATGAGATAAACAAAGGTTAACAATATTGGAGGTGCCTTCAATATTTGTTTTTCTTAATAGGTTGTATTTGTTGGGTTCAAAAGAGACAAAAGCAGCACAATGATAAACATGTGTAACACCTTTAAAGGCCTCTGCTAAAGAAGGTATGTCAAGAATATCCGCTTCTATCCATTCAATAGCGTTGAAAAGCGGTTCAACGTTTTTTGTATAGGTTGAAAATACATTTTTAACATTGTTTAATTTGTTCTTATTTCTATAAATAGCTTTAACAGACTCATTATTGCTTACAAGTTTGTAAAGCAAATGAGAACCTACTAAGCCTGTGCTTCCTGTTACCAAAATCATGGTACTAAAGTAATGAATAATTAATTTTGTATTAGTTTTTCTTGGTAGTTTTAAATTAATTAATGTGATGTCTTTGAAACTTTAAAACTTTCAATGTTAAATCCTAAGAATTATACATTGATTTTTATCTTTGCAGCAGATTACTGAAAACTTATAATAATGATAAAGAATTTTGTTGAAGAATTAACGTGGAGAGGCATGATACAAGATAGCATGCCTGGAACAGAAGAGCATTTGTTAGAAGCTATGCGTATGGCTTATGTAGGAATAGATCCAACAGCAGATTCCTTACATATTGGGCACTTAGTGGGTGTTATGGGACTTAAACATTTTCAGTTATCTGGGCATAAACCCGTAGCACTTGTTGGTGGTGCAACAGGGATGATAGGTGATCCATCTGGAAAATCAGCTGAACGTAATTTGCTAAATGAAGAAACACTTTTACATAATCAAAATGCTATCAAGGAACAGCTGTCTCGTTTTTTAGATTTTGATAGCGATGCTGAAAATGCAGCTATTATCGTCAATAACTATGATTGGATGAAAGCGTTTTCATTTTTAGAATTTATTAGAGATGTTGGTAAACACATTACTGTAAACTATATGATGGCTAAGGATTCTGTGAAAAAACGTTTATCTTCAGAGTCTTCAGTAGGAATGAGTTTTACAGAGTTTACGTATCAGTTAGTACAAGGGTATGATTTTTTGCATTTATATCGCGATATGCAATGCACCCTTCAAATGGGAGGAAGTGATCAGTGGGGTAATATTACCACTGGAACAGAATTAATTCGTCGTGTAGATTCTGGTAAAGGTTATGCTTTAACATGGCCTTTAATAACAAAAGCCGATGGAACTAAATTTGGTAAAACTGAAGGTGGAAATATTTGGTTGGATGCAGAACGAACTTCACCATATAAATTTTATCAATATTGGTTGAATACCAGTGATCTTGACGCTGAGAAGTATATTAAAATTTTTACGTTTTTAACAAGAGAAGAGATAGAATCTTTAATTGAAGAGCATAAAGAAGCCCCACACTTACGTTTGTTACAAAAACGTTTGGCAGAAGAAATTACCACTTTGGTACATTCTAAAGAAGAATTAAATAATGCTATTAAAGCAAGTGATATTTTATTCGGAAAATCAACAAGTGTAGATTTAAAAGCACTTAACGAAAAAACATTTTTAGATGTCTTTGACGGAGTGCCCTTAACACAAATTGAACAGTCTGACATTGATAAAGGCCTAGATATTATTGCTGCACTGGCAGAAAAAGGTGGGTTTTTAAAATCAAATGGCGAAGCAAGAAGAGCGTTAAAAGAAAACTCAATTTCTGTAAATAAAGAAAAAGTAAAAGAGGGTTATATGATAACCACAGCTGATTTAATTAACAATAAATTTGTGTTGATGCAGCGAGGTAAAAAAAATTATTTTGTGTTAAAAATAGCATAAAAGAAAGCCTGATTTATTTAAATCAGGCTTTCAATAACCAACTAACTGGCTAAAAAATAAACATTATCTTTTTCTTAGCCCTTATTTGGTCGAATATGTTGTTAAAAACTTACAGGTATAAATTTATTTTTTAAGTTTTATAACCTCCCAATTTTTATCTGCTTTTTTTTTCAACGCTTCTGTGTTTTCATTTTTCCACAATTCTAAAGTATTAGTTCCCCAAGCGTTGTAAAATAAATACAATTTTTCATTTCTAATTTCAAAAGTTTTTGGGTTGATGCTCACTTTACTTGATTTGGCTCCAATTGCATATGCGCAATACCCACCATATTGTGGTAAGTATTGTTCAGGATTTTTTTTAAAAGCCGTTAGGTTTTCTTCGGATGAAAATTTAAATTTTACACCATCAAATTCAGCAGTATAAATATTTTTTCCTTCTAAAGGTTTATTCTTGAAGTAAGAAACCACATCATAGCCTTCAATAGCATAACCTTTTTTGGTATTATAATCATTTGTTTGAGCACAAGAAGAGATCATGCCAAGTATAAAAAATAAAAGAATGCTTTTCATTTGCTATGTTTTTGAAATGGTAAATTTTAAAATAAGTCGGCAAAGCATAAAAGGACTTACAATATTTTAAAGTACCATTAAATTACAACCTCGGATATCAGAACTGTCAAAACGACCAATGATTTCAAAAGAATTATCTTGGTATACACGACCTAAATCTTGAGTGGCAATAAAAGAGCAAGAGTTAATATTTGCCAAATCAATAATATTTATTCCTCCGGTTTTTCCTCTGTCTTGGATGGTTAGTGCATCTTCTGTTTCACGAGTTAAAATTCGCATCCAAGGCGGGCAATTAAAAATGCCATGCCCTATAGAGTAGGCTTGACTCAAAAGTTCGGTCATGCCATATTCACTATGAATAGTGTCAACTCCAAAACCTTTTTTTAATGTTTGATGAAGTTCTTCTCTAATCAATTCTTTCCTTTTACCTTTCATGCCACCAGTTTCCATAACAATGGTGTTTTTTAAATTGAATTGATAAGTCTCAATTAAATCTAATAAAGCAAATGAAACACCAATAAGTAGTACATTCTTTTTTTGAGAATTTAATTGAATTAAACGGTCTTTAAGTTCAGATAAATTATTTAAATAAAAACCACTCTCAGGATGGTTAGAATTTTTAATTAGCGCATCCACCATATAAATTAAGGAAGAGCCTTCGCGTTCTAAATATGAAGGGAGAAGTGCTAAAATAATATGGTTTTCAATTTCCCCATAAAAATGTTGAAACCCTTTTGTAAAACTTTGGTTGTAAATATTTAAATCTGTAACAAAATGTTTGCTTGTAATGTTACCTGTTGTGCCAGAACTTGTAAAAATAGCTTCAGTAGTTTTATTGGAACTCGAAATTTCCTTTGTTTTAAAAAATTCAATAGGAAGAAAAGGAATATCTTTTATGCTTTTTACATCACTTGGGTGTGTGTATAGTAAATCGCAAAACGAACGGTATACTTTATTGTTTTTAAATTGGAATTTAAAAACATCTAAAGCCACTTGACTGAATTCTGATTCAGTTTTAATATTGAAAATGTCTTCAGAGTTTATCATAGATTTTATAGGAGCAAAAATAGATAAAATAAAAAGTGATTGTATACTTTTTGGATTGATTCTTTTATGATGAATAATTAGTTATTTTAACAGTAAAATACAATCGATTGTATTTTTAGTTTTATATATTTGTATTCCTCTATTTATTAAATTGAGAATTTTTCTTTGAATAATCATTAGATTAGCAAATGAAGTACACATCAATTAGCAAATTGATTAACAATTAAAATTATTTAGAGATTATGTTTGATTATTATAATAGAATTAATATTAACAGATGAAGTATAAATTAGTTTTTCTAAGTTTTCTATTTTTAGCATGCTTGTCCTGTAAAGAACAAGGAGACACCAAAGTGCTTTACTTAGCACATACATTACCACAAACCCATCCAGTACATAAAGGGATTTTAAAATTTCAAGAGGTTTTAGAAAAAAAATCCGAAGGAAAGTTAGTAATTAAGGTTTTCCCTGACGGGATGTTAGGGTCAGAACGCGAAGTTTTAGAATTATTACAAATTGGAAGTGTTGCAATTACTAAAGTAAGTGCCGCTACATTATCTAATTTTGTGCCTGAATACCATGTGTTAGGAATTCCTTATTTATTTAGAAGTAAAGAACATCAGTTTGAAGTTATGGAAGGGCCTATAGGAAAATCGATCTTAGAAAAAGGGGAAAAATTTTGGTTACGAGGACTCTGTTATTATGATGCTGGTAGCCGAAGTTTTTATACTTCAAAGAAAGCCATTAGAACTCCAGAAGATTTAAAAGGACTTAAAATACGTGTAATGAATAATCAAATGGCTATAAATATGGTTAATGCCATGGGAGGATCTGCAACACCAATGGCTTATGGGGAATTATATACTGCAATTCAGCAAGGTGTTGTTGATGGAGCTGAAAATAATCCACCATCTTTTGTATCTTCAAACCATCATGAGGTTGCAAAATATTATACCTTAGATCAACATTCATCTGTGCCAGATGTATTAATTATAGGTACCAAATTCTGGGAAACATTGTCTGAAGAAGAACGTGTTTGGGTACAGGAATCTGCAGATGAATCAGCACAAGCAGAAAAAGTATATTGGAATGAATCTGTTGAAGAATCTATGAATATAGCCAAGGAATTCGGGGTAGAAATTATTACTCCAGATAAATCATTGTTTGCAGAAAAAACAGAATCGGTTTTAGAAGAATTTTTAAAAGAGCACCCTGAAATGACTGAATTAGTAAGAAAAATTAAAGGAAATTAATTATGAAGGTATTTGATATCATTTTTAATAAAGTAGTACGATTAATGGAAGTGTTTTTAGTAATTATTTTTGCGCTGTTAGTACTTGATGTACTTTGGCAAGTGTTTTCTAGATATGTATTAAACACATCTTTTTCGTGGACAGAAGAGTTGGCTCGCTTTTCTTTAATTTGGCTTTCTATATTTGGAGCAGCTTATCTTAATGCAAGAAGAGAACATTTGTCTATGGATTTTCTTTACGGTAAATTTTCAGATGCTAATAGAAAAAAAATATCCATTTTTATTGAAATTTTGATTTTTCTATTTGCTTTAATTGTTATGGTAATAGGCGGTTTAAATTTAGTGTATACTACATTACATTTAGGGCAGCTTTCAGGAACTTTGAGAATTCCATTAGGTTATATTTATGCAATTATGCCTTTTAGCGGATTTCTCATTATGTGTTTTTCCATATATCATATTTCAAAAATTTCTACCAACCAAATAACTGTCTAAATTATGAGTATTGAAATTATAAGTATTATAGTGTTATTCGCTAGTTTTTTTACTTTACTTATGTTAAAAGTGCCTGTAGCATATTCTATAGGTATATCAACAACATTAAGTTTGTTGTTAAATATTGATAATCTTCCCGGAATAACTACTATCGCTCAGCGTATGACCACGGGTATAGATAGTTTTGCACTTTTAGCCATTCCATTTTTTGTTCTGGCGGGTGAGATTATGAAACGAGGAGGTATTGCAAATCGAATGATAAATTTTGCAAAATCGTTGGTAGCTAGCCTTCCTGGAGGTTTAGCTTATGTAAATGTATTAGCATCCATGCTGTTTGGTGCTATATCAGGTTCTGCCATTGCAGCAGCTTCTGCAATAGGAAGTATAATGACGGATAGAATGGAAGAAGAAGGCTACCCAAGAGAGCTGAGTGCTTCCGTAAATATTACGTCTTCTACTACAGGGTTATTGATTCCTCCAAGTAATACATTAATTGTGTATGCTTTAGCTAGTGGCGGGTCTGCATCTGTCGCTGCCTTGTTTATTGCAGGTTATTTGCCAGGAATTTTATTAGGTTTTGCTATCATGGGCTATATTGCTTATGTGGCTATTACCAAAAAATTTGCCAAAGGCGCACGTGCGCCTTTATCTGAAATAGCAACAAATTTTGGAAATGCTTTTTTTAGTTTATTACTTCTTTTTATCGTTGTAGGTGGTATTGTTGCTGGGATTTTTACAGCCACTGAAGCATCTGCTATTGCAGTTTTATATGCTGCTGTTTTGGCTTTAATTTATGGCGATATAAAAGTTAAAGATTTTCCAGATATTTTATTAACAGCAGCCAGAACCACAGGTGTTGTTATGTTCTTAATCTGTACCTCAATGGCCATGTCATGGTTGTTTTCTTTTGAAGGTATCCCAGAACTTATGAGTGGGTTTTTATTGGAGCAATTTAGTAATAAGTTTGTCATCTTTTTAGTTATTAATTTAACTTTATTGATTATAGGGACCTTTATGGATATGACACCAGCTGTATTGATTTTTACTCCTATCTTTTTACCTGTTGTTGTAGCATTGGGGATGCATCCTGTACATTTTGGTATTGTATTGGTTTTAAATTTATGCGTTGGCTTGTGTACACCACCAGTTGGTACCATTCTTTTTGTTGGCAGTGGCGTAGCAAATGTATCTGTTACCAAAGTTATAAAACCGTTGTTGCCCTTTTTGTTAATTATGATAATTGTTTTAATGCTTATTACTTATATTCCAGAAATATCAATGTTTTTACCAACATTGTTTGAACTGTAATAATGTAATAAATTTTAAGAATTAAGTTTAAAAAAATGATATTGCAAATAATTGTCGTATCATTTTTTTAAGCTTAGTATCGCATAACAGAACAGTACAGAACAATGAAAATAATGAAAGAAACGCTTGCTTTTAGAATAAATCATAACAGTGATATTCCAAAGTATCAACAGTTAGTAAATGCTGTAAATGATGCTATTGCTAATAATAAACTTTCAATTGCTGATTTGTTGCCTTCTGTTAATTATATCTGTAAAACTCATACATTATCAAGAGATACAGTTTTTAAAGCCTATTCTATTTTAAAAGAACAGGGTGTAATTGAATCAGTGCCAAATAAAGGATATTATGTAGCTAGTAAAATAAGTAAAGTACTCTTGGTTTTGGATACTTTCAAAGCATATAAAGAGGTGTTATACCATTCTTTTATTAATAATTTATCAAAAAATATTATTACTGATGTACAATTTCATCATTATAATATTGAAAATTTTAAAACCATAATAAATAATGGGAAAGGTAAATATTACAAGTATGTTGTTATGAATTTTGATCATAAAGATATTCCTTCGGTTATTTCAGAAATAGAAAACGATAAATTATTATTGATAGATTGGAACATTCACTCAAAGAATAATAACAATTTTGTATTCCAAGATTTTGGAAATTCAGTATTTGATGTTTTAACCAGGTCTAAAAATTTGTTTACAAAATATAAAGCCATCCATTTTATATACCCTACATTCACGAACCATCCTAAAGAAACCATTTCAGCATTTAAAAAGTTCTGCAAAAAGTGCAAATTTGAGTATAAGATTATAACAAATGCAGAGAGTTTCAAAATTGAAAAAGACATTGCTTATATTAGTGTTAGCGATCGGATTTTAGGTCTTTTTTTAGAACAATGCAGAGATTTAGGATTTGAACCAGGTGTAGATGTTGGTTTTTTATCATATAATGAAACGCCTATGAAAAAGTTTATTTACAAAGGTATTTCTGTTATTTCAACAGATTTTAAAGCATTAGGTACAAAGGCAGCAGAATTTATAAGTAACGATTCGGCAATGCAGCATTACATTCCAACGAAATTAATATTAAGAGACTCATTATAATTATGTATTATTTAGGATTAGATATAGGTAGTTCGTCTATTAAAGCAGCGTTAGTAGACATAGATTCTGGTAAAAGTTTAGGTGTTGTTCAAGAACCGAAAGAAGAAATGGGTATGTTTGCTCAAAAAAATGGTTGGGCAGAACAAGATCCAAACGATTGGTGGGAACATATTTGTAACGCTATTAAACGTTTAAAAAAGCAACACAATTTAAACGCTTCACAAATAAAAGGTATTGGTATTTCGTATCAAATGCATGGTTTGGTTTTGGTTGATAAAGCTGGAAATCCGCTTCGAAAAAGCATCATATGGTGCGATAGTAGGGCCGTTGAAATTGGGCATAACGCCTTTGCAGAACTTGGAGAAGAAAAATGTGCATTGCAACTATTAAATTCACCTGCAAACTTTACCGCTTCAAAATTAAAATGGGTAAAAGATAATGAACCAGAAATTTATAAAAAAGCGCATAAGTTTATGCTGCCAGGAGATTACATTGCTTATAAATTTTCAAATAAAATAAATACCACTATTTCAGGATTGTCTGAAGGTATTTTCTGGGACTTTAAAAATGATAAGGTGGCAGATTTTCTACTTGAATATTATGGTATTGATAAAAATCTTGTGCCCGATATTGTTGATATATTTGGAGTACAATCGGTTGTAGATGAAAAAGGTGAAGTTGATAGCGGAATTGCAGCAGGTACACCTATTTATTACCGTGCTGGCGACCAACCTAATAATGCCTTGTCGTTAAATGTATTTAATCCTGGCGAAGTAGCCGCAACTGGAGGTACTTCGGGTGTGGTATATGCAGTTACAGATAATCTTTCAGGAAAGGAAAGTACCAGAGTTAATAATTTTGCACATGTTAATTATACTAAATTAAAACCAAGAATAGGTAAACTTTTAAATATCAACGGAGCAGGAATTCAATACCGTTGGCTCTTAAATAATTTAAATGTTAGCTCTTATGAAGAGATGAATACATTAGCTTCAGATATACCAATAGGATCAGACGGTGTTTGTATGTTGCCCTTTGGTAATGGAGCTGAACGCATGTTAAATAACATGGAAATTGGTACTCGATTGGTTAATATCAATTTAAACAATCATAACAAAGCACATTTATGTAGAGCTGCTTTGGAAGGTATTGCATTTTCCTTTATTTATGGCATGGAAATTCTAAAATCCGATGGTATTAAACCCAGTGTAATCCGAGCTGGAAACGATAATTTATTTCGTTCAGAAATATTTGCAAACACGGTAGCAACTCTAATCGGTCAAGAAATTGAAATTTATAATACTACCGGAGCCATTGGGGCTGCACGAGCAGCTAACTTACATAAAGGTAATTTTGAACATTTTGGTAAAGTAATTATGGACAATGACCACGTTATGACTTTTATGCCTTTTAAAGACAAAACAGCGTATGTGGCAGCATACCATAATTGGAAAAAAGAATTAGAACTTATTTTAAATAAACAATAGTTGGGAGTTACCAAAGGGGGCAGGCTTATAGCAGTCACTTTTTTGTTGCGCCAATATAACAAAAAAGAGCTTCAATAACAGCTTCATCCTTAATGCTAATGGCAACTAAAATCAAGAAAACAATTAAACCAATAAACAAATAAATATTTTACAATATGGCAACTTTAGGAAACAAAGAATACTTTAAAGGTATTGGAGACATCAAATTTGAAGGAAAAGAATCAGACAATCCTCTAGCCTTTAAATACTACAATCCAGACCAGGTTGTAGCAGGAAAAACGATGAAAGAATGGTTTAAATTTTCAGTGGCTTACTGGCATACGTTCTGTGGTCAAGGTTCTGACCCCTTTGGTCCAGGAACACAAAATTTCCCTTGGGATCAATCTTCAAATCCTATTCAAGCAGCAAAAGATAAAGCTGATGCCGCTTTTGAATTTATTACAAAAATGGGTTTTGGCTATTACTGTTTTCATGATTTCGATTTAATTCAAGAAGGAGCAACCTTTGCAGAGTCAGAATCTAGATTGGCAACCATAACTGATTATTTAAAACAAAAACAAGCTGCTTCAGGGATTAAATTATTATGGGGAACAGCTAATTGTTTTTCTAATCCAAGATACATGAATGGAGCAGCAACCAATCCAGATTTTAATGTAGTTGCCCGAGCAGGTGGACAAATAAAATTGGCCTTAGATGCAACTATTGCTTTAGGGGGTGAAAATTATGTGTTCTGGGGAGGTCGTGAAGGTTACATGTCTTTATTAAATACAGATATGAGCCGTGAATTAGATCACATGGGACAATTTTTAGGTATGGCGAGAGACTATGCAAGAGCACAAGGATTTAAAGGGAATTTCTTTATAGAACCAAAACCAATGGAGCCATCAAAGCATCAATATGATTTTGATACAGCAACAGCTATTGGTTTCCTAAAAGAATATGGGTTAGATAAAGATTTTAAAATAAATATTGAAGTCAATCATGCCACCTTAGCTCAGCATACTTTTCAACACGAAATTGAAACAGCAGCTAAAGCAGGTATGTTAGGAAGTTTAGATGCTAACCGTGGTGATTACCAAAACGGATGGGATACAGACCAGTTTCCAAATAACATTCAAGAAACTACTGAAGCCATGTTAGTATTTTTAAAAGCTGGTGGCTTACAAGGTGGGGGTGTTAATTTTGATGCTAAAATTAGAAGAAATTCAACCGATATGGAAGATGTTTTTTATGCACATATTGGAGGAGCTGATACCTTTGCAAGAGCCTTGTTGGTAGCAGATAACATCATCACATCATCCCCATATGAAACCTTAAGAAAAGAACGTTATAGTTCTTTTGACTCTGGTAGTGGAAAAGATTTTGAAAATGGAAAATTAAATTTGCAGGATTTGTACAAAATTGCTCATGCAAATGGTGAACTTAAATTACAAAGTGGTAAACAAGAGTTGTTTGAAAATATTATAAATCAATATGTATAATGGAAAAGCAAAATAAGATACTTGTTTATGTAGTAACTATCGTTGCTACATTAGGAGGTTTGCTATTTGGTTATGATACGGCCGTAATATCTGGTGCTGAAAAATCAATTCAAGCATTTTTAATTGATAGCCAGGGGTTAAGTTCATTTTTACATGGTATTACAGTGTCATCGGCATTGATTGGTTGTATTATTGGAGGAGCCATATCAGGAATCGTATCTAGTAGGTATGGTCGAAAAAAGGCTTTAATTATTGCGGGTTTTCTGTTTTTATTATCCGCTTTGGGTTCTGGAAATCCTGAATTTTTATTTTTTGAAAGAGGTACTCCTTCTATAGGATTGTTGTGGATGTTTAATTTTTACCGTATTATAGGGGGTATTGGTGTTGGTTTAGCTTCGGCAGTTTGTCCTATGTATATTGGTGAAATTGCCCCAGCAGAAATTCGAGGAAAATTGGTTTCTTTAAATCAATTTGCTATAATATTTGGAATGTTAGTAGTTTACTTTGTAAATTGGGGTATAGCTGACGGACAAAGCATTGAATGGATAAATGAAATTGGATGGAGGAGAATGTTTGTATCTGAAGCTATTCCTGCATCTATATTTGCTGGTCTTATGTTTTTTATGCCCGAAACACCTCGATATTTGGCATTACAGAACAAAGATGAAAAAGCACTGTCTATTCTTACTCGTTTTAACGGGGCTGAAAAAGCAAATGAGATTCTTGTTGCAATAAAAAAATCTGTAAAAACAACCACTAAAGGTAAAATACTTTCTTATGGTAAAGGGGTGATAATTGTAGGTGTTTTATTGTCTGTTTTTCAGCAATTTGTAGGGATTAACGTAGCTTTGTATTATGCGCCTCGTATTTTTGAAAGTATGGGGGCGGCTAAAGATGCCTCCATGTTGCAAACTATTATAATGGGGCTTGTAAATGTTGTGTTTACGGTTATAGCTATTTTAACTGTTGACAAATGGGGAAGAAAACCACTATTAATTACCGGTTCTATAGGCATGGCTATTGGTATGTTTGCCATTTCAATCTTAGCATTTCAAGGTATTATAGGTATGGCAACATTGGTTTTTATTATAATTTATACCGCTTCGTTTATGATGAGTTGGGGACCTGTTTGTTGGGTTCTTATTTCAGAAATTTATCCAAATAAAATTAGAAGTCAGGCCATAGCTATTGCAGTTGCAGCACAATGGGCAGCTAATTTCTTCATTTCTTCTACATACCCACCCATGATGGAATTCAGTAGTGGAGGCACTTATTTATTTTATGGGATAATGAGTGTTGTTTCTGCTCTTTTTGTTTGGAAAATGGTGCCAGAAACAAAAGGAAAAACATTGGAAGAGATGGAAAGACTTTGGACCAAATAAGTAATTTATAAATTAAATCTTATCTTTTTTATAATATAAAACCCCTGAATTATTTGCTGATCCAAGGGGTTTTGTATTATGTTTTAATAGAAAATGTTTTACATAATAATTAACTTCCTTGATTCACTGATTCCATTTTCTGTAACTTTTAATATATATACACCAGAATTTAATTTAGAAATGTTTAATTCTTTATTAATAAGTTCTGCGTTATAAACTTGTTTGCCTAAAACATTATAAATTTCAACTTTTTTAGTTAAGTTACTTTTTGAAGTAATGTAAATATATTGTTTTCCGCTTTGGACTGGGTTAGGATATATAGATAAGCCTTCTATTTTGTGGTCATTAGAAGATGTGTTAACATCAGATTGAGTATACCCTAATTGTGGAATTATGAATGTTAAAGAAAAAAGTATTGCTAAAAAGTATTTTTTTTGCATATGTCACGTTTTATTAGGATAAAAGTACTATATTCCTTTCAAAAGCTGTGCCAAACAAGTGTTAAAGATTTGTTAGTTACATCGAAAAGTTAATATTGTGTAACTCTTAGGTTACCTAAATGTTATTTGTTTAAATAACCATAATATGTATGTGTTATTAGTTTTATTTTTACTTGATTATAAATTAACTTTGCCGCATGAATAAAAAGGATATTAAAATACTTTTAGTTGACGATGAGCCTGATATTTTAGAAATTGTTGGTTACAATTTATCTAATGAAGGCTATCAAGTTATTACAGCAGAAAACGGTTTAGAAGCTGTAAAAAAAGCTAAAAAAGAATTGCCTCACCTAATTATTATGGATGTGATGATGCCAGAAATGGATGGTATTGAGGCTTGTGAAAATATTAGAAAAAATCCAGATTTAAAGGATACCATAGTTACATTTCTAACAGCACGAGGAGAAGATTATTCACAAGTAGCGGGATTTGATGCTGGAGCAGATGATTATATAACAAAGCCTATTAAACCAAAAGTGTTAGTTAGTAAAGTGAAAGCTTTGTTGAGACGTTTTAAAGAAGAGGAAGTAAGCAGTACTGTTAAAGTTGGCAACTTAATTATTGATAGAGATGAATATAAAATCATTTTAGGCAAAAAAGAAATTGTTTTACCTAGAAAAGAATTTGAATTATTATCTTTATTAGCATCAAAACCAGGAAAAGTCTTTAAGCGTGATGAAATTTTAGACAGTGTGTGGGGAAATGAAGTGGTTGTAGGAGGAAGAACAATAGATGTTCATATCCGTAAACTTAGAGAGAAAATTGGCGATGAGTCTTTTAAAACT
The DNA here is from genome assembly GCF_001310225.1 of Pseudalgibacter alginicilyticus. Lineage (GTDB taxonomy): Bacteria > Bacteroidota > Bacteroidia > Flavobacteriales > Flavobacteriaceae > Pseudalgibacter > Pseudalgibacter alginicilyticus. Next base: position 2,999,425 of record NZ_CP012898.1, read on the forward strand.
ATAAAAGGTGTCGGCTATAAGTTTGTTGACTAAAATAATAAATGCAGACAAAATTTAAAAAATCTTATCGCTTTGCGATTAAAACATCGCTATACATAACTTTGTTTATAACGCTCTTAATGAGTGTTTTTTTATATGGTTATTATACAATAAATGTATTGGTTATCTTAATTTTTGCTATTTGTTGTTACTTCTTTTCTTTTTTAGTTATTCAATATAGGGTTGAACGTTTTATATACAAGCGGGTTAAAAAAATATATGATGATTTAACACTTCTTGAATCCACTAGTTTAACAAAAGGGCCTATCACAACAGATATGAACACCTTAACTCAGGAAATAGACAAGTTTGCGCGGAATAAAAAACTTCAAATAGAAACATTAAAGGTTAGAGAAAAATATAGAAAAGAGTTTTTTGGAAATGTGTCTCATGAATTAAAAACGCCATTATTTACAGTTCAAGGCTATATTTTAACATTGCTTGAGGGGGCTATGAATGATGAAAAATTAAGAGAAAAATATTTGGAGCGAGCTAGTAAAGGGGTAGAAAGACTCAGCTATATTGTGAAAGATTTAGATATGATTACTAAATTGGAAGTAGGTGATTTAAGTCTTAATATTGAAACTTTTGATATTGTTGAGCTAATAAAAAGTGTATTTGATATGCTTGAAATGAAAGCTCATAAAAAAAGAATAACTCTTACTTTTGATACCAATTACAGGAATCCTATTTTGGTAAATGCAGATAAAGAGCGTATTCAGCAAGTTATAGTTAATCTTATTGTTAACTCGATAAAATACGGTCAAGAACGCGGTACTACAGAAGTTAGTATTGAAAATTTAATAAAAAACAAAGTGATTGTACGTGTTACAGATAATGGTGAAGGTATTGCCAAAGCACATATTTCACGATTGTTTGAGCGTTTTTATAGAGTAGATAAAAGTGGTTCAAGAAAAGAAGGAGGGTCTGGTTTAGGCTTATCCATAGTAAAGCATATTATTGAAGCTCATGATGAAAAAATATATGTGGAAAGTGAATTTGATGTTGGGAGTGAGTTTTCATTTACTCTCGAAAAGGCTAAATAATCTTTTGAAATCTGTTTTAAAATGAAAGGAGCTTAGTCCTTTAAAATTATTTATTTTTTCAAGTTGACTTATTGTAAATGTTTCTTGACTACAACTTGGAGCAAATTCAAGTTCTGTTAGTCTTTTTGCTAAATATTCCTGTTCATATTGTCCTGGAGTTGGAATGAAAAAAGCTTTTTTATTCAATTTTGCTAAATCCATAATGGTTGTATAACCAGACCTTGAAATTATAAATTCACTTTCATTAATGGTTTTTTCCAGTAAACTTGATGTCATAAAATTATAAATAGTAAGGTTGCCCATAGTTTGTATAGTTTGTTCTTTTTCCAAAACTCCTTTAACAAAAACTACTTTTTTAGGGTAGTTTTTTAATTCTAATAAAAGTTTTTCTTCAAGTAAGGTGCGTTGAGGTTCGGGGCCAGAGAGTAAAACCAAAAGGTTGTTGGTAATAGTTTTAGGTTTTAATTCAAGTCGACTTAAAGGGCCAATGTACTCTGTTGGTATTTCGAAAACATGGGTATGACTCAATTTGCCACTTAAATTAGTACTTCCTTTAACATCTGGGACCCAGCAAACGTCAAATTTTTTAATGATCTTTTGGTGCATTTTAGTACTTAACCAAGTAGTGTTTCCGCTTAAAACATTTAATTGATGTGTAATAAATATTGAAGGTACTTTTTTACTTCGTACTCCCAATCGGTTATCTGAAATAATACCTTGGATATTATAGGTTTCAATAATTTCTTTGACAGTTTCTTTTTCAGAATTAATGGCTTTTAAAACTTTAGGGGAGTCTTTTAGTAGTTTCAACTTAAAGTGTGCACCATTTTTTGCATAGGTAATATTGTAGGCGGGTAATTCAATAGATAATAAATTGGGAAATTCCTTTTGCAGTAATGATAATGCAAAACCGTCACTTGCTATAATTGGTTCAAAACCATGAGCCAATAAAGCATCAATTATTGGGATACATCGTGTAGCATGACCTAGTCCCCAATTCAACGATGCAATTAAAATCCTTTTTTTCATTTTAATATCTATAGTGTGCCCAATTATTTTTCCTGTTTTTCGTAGAAATTCCAAAGGTACGTATATAAGTGGTTGTTTATATTTCCTTAATATTAAAAAATAGTCAGATATTATTATTCGGGCTTTAAGTTGAAATTATCTATTTTTACCAAAAAATAAGAACAACAAGAAATCAATAATAATTAGTGGGAAGCAAAAACAAACTACGCAGATTCAAAGAAAATGAAACCTTTGCAAATGTTGTTCAACCAACAAGAGACGAATTAGTAAATAGTAATTTCAATTTAAAAGGAAATTGGAATAGCTCTTTTTTTAAAAAAGACCAGCCTTTAGTTTTGGAACTGGGTTGTGGAAAAGGCGAGTATTCTGTAGCATTAGCAAAAAAATATCCTAATAAAAATTTTATTGGTATTGATATAAAAGGAGCTCGTTTCTGGCGAGGAGCTAAAACAGCCGTTGAAGAAAATATTCCTAACGTTGGTTTTCTCCGAACTCAAATAGAACTTATAAATTATGCCTTTGCTTCGCAAGAAGTAGATGAAATTTGGATTACATTTCCAGATCCTCAAATAAAATATAAGCGGACGAAACACCGTATGACAAATGCTGAATTTTTAAAACGTTATAAAATTATTTTAAAGCCTGATGGTGTTGTCAATCTTAAAACGGATAGCGAATTTATGCACGGCTATACACTTGGTTTATTGCATGGATCAGGACATGAAGTGTTATATGCTAATCACAACGTGTACAAGCAAGAAGGCAGTCCAGAAGAAGTTACAAGTATTCAAACCTTTTATGAGTCACAATATTTAGAACAAAACAAGCCAATTACGTATATTCGGTTTAAAATAAAATAGTAGTGGACATTACATTTATCTTTTTTTTAGGCTTTTTTATAGCATTGATAGGGGTCGTTCCACCTGGTTTATTGAATATGACAGCCGCTAAGGTAAGTTTAAAAGAAGGTCATGTTAGAGGTATTATGTTTTCTATTGGCACTTGTCTTATTGTATTGGTACAAACATATTTAGCAACTATTTTTGCACGATATTTAAGTATGCATTTAGAAGTTGTTGAAATTTTGAAACGGGCAGCTCTTGTTATTTTTATCTTGATAACTGTTTATTTTTTATTTATAGCTAAAAGCAAACCACAACAGCAAGTAGAGCCTCAAGTTCGGAGCAAGCATAGTCGTTTTTTTCAAGGTATGCTTTTGTCATCTTTAAATGTGTTTCCCATTCCGTACCAAGCTTATATGACTATTACATTAGCAACTTATGGATGGATGGCATTCGATCAGATTAGCATTGTATCCTACGTAGTAGGTGCTGTTATGGGGACTTTTGTCATGCTTTATATGTATATTTTCTTTTTTGATAAAATAAAAAGTAAAACCTTTACATCTCAAAAAAACATGAACCGTATTATTGGTGGTATTACAGGTGTTATTTCTGTAATTACATTCATTAATATTATTAAAGATTTGTAGAGATATGAAACCAGAAACCTTAAATTTCTTCGATAAAGTTTATGAGGTGGCAAAACAAATTCCTTATGGCAGAGTAACAAGTTATGGTGCTATAGCAAAGTTTTTAGGTGCCACAAAAAGTGCGAGAATGGTAGGGTATGCTATGAATGGTTCTCATGGTAAAGATGTGCCGGCACATCGTGTAGTTAACAGAAAAGGACTTCTTACGGGGAAACATCATTTTGATGGGACTCATTTGATGCAACAACTTTTGGAAAGTGAAGGTGTTAAAGTGGTAAACAACCAAGTTCAAGATTTTGATAACGTTTTTTGGGAGCCATCTTAGAAAGTAATCATATCAGTTAGTTTGTCACGTTCATATCAATTATAAAAAGCAAAAACTTCTGTTTTTCTACTGCTATTTTTTATCATTATTAATTATCTTTAAAACATAAACACAACTTTTATTAATTATACCTATGTCTACAAATTATTTTAAAGAATATCCAAATCAGGAAGGTTTTTATCAAGAGTATGGTGGTGCATTTATTCCACCACAATTAGAGGAAGAAATGAAAAAAATAAATGAGGCTTATTTTGCCATCAGTAAATCTCATAAATTTATTTCTGAGCTTCGGGATATTAGAAAACATTTTCAAGGAAGACCAACACCTGTTTATCATTGCAACAGATTATCGCAAAAATATGGTGGTCAGATTTATTTAAAACGTGAGGATTTAAATCATACAGGTGCTCATAAATTAAACCATTGTATGGGTGAAGCCTTGTTAGCAAAATATATGGGTAAAAAGAAGCTGATTGCAGAAACTGGTGCAGGTCAACATGGCGTGGCTTTGGCAACTGCAGCAGCTTATTTTGGCTTAGAATGTGAAATCCATATGGGTGAAGTGGATATAGAAAAAGAATTTCCTAATGTTCAAAGAATGAAAATATTAGGCACAAAAGTTATTCCTGCAACTCATGGGTTAAAAACTTTAAAAGAAGCTGTAGATAGTGCATTTGGAGCGTATTTAGAAGACCCTATTAATTCTATTTATTGTATAGGGTCTGTGGTTGGTCCACATCCATTTCCAATGATGGTGCGCGATTTTCAACGTGTGGTTGGAATTGAAGCAAAAGACCAATTTTTTGATATGACTGGTGAGTTGCCAGATAGTATTGTGGCTTGTGTTGGAGGAGGAAGTAATGCCATGGGTATTTTTTCTGCTTTTTTAGATGATCAAGAGTGTAAATTATATGGGGTTGAACCAGCAGGCAAATCGTTAGAGAAACTTGGAGATCATGCTGCAACCATGACACTCGGAAAACCAGGTATAATACACGGGTTTAAATGTTACATGCTACAAGATGAAAAAGGGGAACCTGCACCTGTTCATTCTGTAGCTAGTGGATTGGATTACCCTGGAGTAGGACCAGAACATAGTATGTTGAAAGATATGAACAAAGTAAGTTATGAAAGTATATCTGATAAAGAATGTATAGATGCTTTTTTTGAATTAAGTAGGTTAGAAGGTATCATTCCGGCACTAGAAAGTTCGCATGCCGTTGCATATGCTTTGAAGTTAGCAAAAGAAAATCCTAAAAAATCGATTCTCGTTAACTTAAGTGGAAGAGGAGATAAGGATTTAGACTATGTTATTGATAATTATGGGTTACCAGAATGATGGAAATTAATGTATAATTAACCTTATTAAAGAGATAAATCTTCTGATTTGGTCATCTTATTTTTCATCTTTATTGGTTATATTTGCATATTAGAATAATTCTTAATATTTGACCTTGATCCTGAGTTTATTTAGGGTGAGTAAAAATTGAATTCCGATACAAATGAAACTTAACAAACAAGATATATTAAAAGCGTTAGAATCTATAACTGTACCTGGTGAAGGTCAAAATATGGTTGAAAGTGGAGCTGTGAAAAATGTCATCACATTTGGAGATGAGGTTATTGTAGATATTACTATAACAAATCCAAGTTTACAGGCTAAAAAAAGAACTGAAGTTGATATTTTAAAAACCATACATGATCATGTATACGAGAAGGCTAAAATTACGGTTAACGTAAAAGTTGATGCACCTGCCAAACCCAAAGCAAATGTTATAAAAGGAAACCCAATTCCAGGAATACAAAATATTGTAGCAGTAGCTTCAGGTAAAGGTGGGGTTGGAAAGTCTACTGTTACTGCAAACTTGGCTGTATCTTTATCAAAAATGGGCTTTAATGTTGGAGTGCTAGATGCTGATATTTATGGACCATCTATTCCTATTATGTTTGATGTGGAAGCAGAAAAACCTTTAGCAGTAAATATTGGTGGAAAATCAAAAATGAAACCAGTTGAAAATTATGGAGTAAAAGTATTGTCTATTGGGTTTTTTACACAACCTAATCAAGCTGTTGTTTGGAGAGGGCCTATGGCTGCAAAAGCATTAAATCAAATGATTTTTGATGCGCATTGGGGAGATATTGATTTTTTATTAATTGATTTACCCCCAGGTACTGGCGATATTCATTTAAGTATTATGCAATCATTGCCCATTACAGGAGCTGTGGTAGTGAGTACACCTCAAAACGTAGCTTTGGCAGATGCTAAAAAAGGCGTGGCTATGTTTCAACAAGAAAGCATTAATGTGCCCGTATTAGGGATTATTGAAAATATGGCTTACTTTACACCTGCTGAACTTCCAGATAATAAATATTATATTTTTGGTAAGGAAGGCGCTAAACATTTAGCTCAAGATTTACAAGTGCCATTTTTAGGAGATATTCCTCTGGTACAAAGTATAAGGGAAGCCGGTGATGTTGGTCGTCCAGCAGCTTTACAAACCGCTACGCCTTTAGAGCAAGCTTTTGAAAAAATAACCCAAAATGTAGTTCAGGAAGTTGTAAGACGTAATGATGATTTACCACCTACAGAAGCTATAAAAATAACAACTATGGCTGGGTGTTCATCAGTTAAAAAATAAAAACTATCTATTTCGCTCCAAAAACTTCAGAATTTTGGAGTGATTTAAGATAGGTAAAAAATAAAATATGACTTCAGAAGAGATAAAAATTAATGTAGAAAAAGCACTAAACGAAATTCGACCTTTCTTGCAAAGTGATGGTGGCGATATTTCGTTATTATCTATAGAGGATGATAAATTGGTAAGGGTGAAATTGTTAGGTGCCTGTGTTGGTTGTAGTGTCAACCAAATGACGTTAAAATCAGGTGTAGAAATGACAATAAAAAAATATGTACCTCAGATAGAGCAGGTAATTAATGTAAGTTAAATAGCTCTAATAAACAGAGATTAAGATTAGTTTATTTAAATAACTTTTTCCTTTCTAAGGAAAGTGTCTAAATTGTTAGCTATTTCATAACATTTGCTAACTTTTGAAATATCATTACAGAATTTGGTATCGGTATCTTGATTTTTACAGTTAAAATCGGATAGGTTTACTTTTTCAAAACCCTTATTAATTTTTTTACATTGTTCATAAAGACTATCAATAGTTTTATATTTAAAGGTTTCTATACCTTTTTTTGTAAGATAGCCTCTTAAATAATTTTCTATAGCAAATTGCGAATTTTTACATACCAAATAAGTTACAATATCTTCTTCTGGTTTAAATAATTCTTTATCTGCCTGATTTAATTTTTGAGCAGCATCTACTAAATACTTATAGGCATCATTTTCCATAATTATTATTTTTTATAATTAACAAACTTAAGGTGTTTTAAATTCTCCATACCATTAAAAACAGCATGGAGAATTTTATAAAAAAATGATTAATTAAACACCTTGCTTTTAATTAGTTACATGTCTCTGTAAAGTTCCAGTCGTTCCCATTTGGTATTAACTTCTGTTTGAGCTTGTTCTAAAAGTTGATCACCTAAATCTGCATTTTCTTTAACTACTCTCGTAAAACGTGTTTCGTTATACATAAAGTCTTTAAGAGGAAGTGTAGGTGCTTTAGAATCTAAGCTAAATTTCTTGCCTTTAGGTTTAGAAGGATTAAATCTAAACAACGGCCAATATCCGCTTTCTACAGCTTTTTCTTGCTGTGATGTTCCAAGAGCCAAATCATATCCATGCTCACCACAATGAGAGTAAGCAATAATAATAGATGGTCCAGGGTAAGCTTCTGCTTCTTCAATGGCTTTAAGTGTTTGAAGATCTTTAGCTCCTATAGCAATTTGAGCAACATATACATTTTCATAAGAAACAGCTTGTAGTGCTAAGCTCTTTTTACTAGTTCGTTTACCAGATACTGAGAATTTTGCACTTGCGCCTAATGGTGTTGCTTTTGAAGTTTGACCACCAGTATTAGAATAAACTTCGGTATCCAAAACCATAATATTTATGTCTTCACCAGATGCTAAAATATGATCGACACCTCCATAGCCAATATCATAAGCCCAACCATCGCCACCTAAAATCCATACTGATTTTTTACGCAGATATTCGGTAAGTTGAGAAAGTTTTTTAGCTTTTTCATTATCAATACTTGCTAATTTTATTTTTAGTTGGTCGAGATTTTTGAAATTTTCAGCTCTTTCAGTTTCATTTTTTTCAGGATTATTAAGAATTGCTTCTACTAATTCTGTTCCCACTTCATTTTCAATGGATTTGAGAAGGTTAATTGCTATTTCCTGTTTTTTACTTAGTGCTAATTTCATACCTAAACCAAACTCGGCATTATCTTCAAATAATGAGTTTGCCCAAGCAGGTCCTCTACCAAATTCATTGGTTTTATATGGAGTAGTTGGTAAATTTCCTCCGTAAATAGAAGAGCATCCCGTTGCATTGGCAATTATAATACTATCGCCATATAATTGGGTTAATAGTTTTACATATGGTGTTTCACCACAACCTGAACATGCGCCAGAGAACTCAAATAAAGGTTCTAAAAATTGCGAGCCTTTTACATTTGTAATTTGTAGTGCTGCTCTGTTGTAATCAGGTAACTCAATAAAGTAATCCCAATTAATATCTTCAACATTTTCAACCTCAAGTTTTTTGTGCATGTTGATAGCTTTAAAGTTTTCATCTTCTTTACTAACAGCAGGACAAACAGCTACACATAAATCACAACCTGTACAGTCTTGAGGTGATACTTGAAGTATATAGGATTCTTCTTCTTTGTTAAAAGGTCGTCCTTTTGCAGCTGCAGATTGTAATGATGCAGGTGCATTTGATAATTCGTTGTTACTAACTACTTTAGCTCTAATAGCAGCATGTGGACAAATAGCTACACATTTATTACATTGTGTACATAAATTCACATCATCCCAAACAGGAATAGTATCAGCAATGCCACTCTTTTCGTATTGAGAAGTTCCAGTTGGAAAGGTGCCATCAACAGGAAAGGCACTTACAGGAAGTTCATCTCCAAATCCACCAAGAATTTTTTCTAATACTTCCGTTACAAAGCCTGATGGTGCATTATGCATGGCAGTTTGTAACTCTTTTTCACTAGAAACTACTTTTGGATATTCTACCTTATGAAGATTTGCTAAAGCATTATCAACAGCCGTAAAATTCATTTTGACAATACGCTCTCCTTTATGAGAATAAGATTTAACAATAGCATCTTTAATTTTTTTAATAGCGTCATCTTTAGGTAAAACACCAGAGATAGCAAAGAAACAAGTTTGTAAAACAGTATTTGTTCGTTTACCAAGATTTGAAGCATCAGCTACTTTACTTGCATCTACTATATAGAAATTTATGTCCTTATCAATAATTTCTTTTTGTAATCTTTTAGGTAAATAATTCCAGATTTCATCCTTAGAATATGGTGAATTTAAAAGAAAAGTTCCCCCTTGTTTTAAATCTTTAACCATATTGTATTTTTCAATAAAATTGAATTGATGACTTGCAATAAAATCAGCTTTATCAATTAAGTATGATGAATATATGTGGTTAGGGCCAAATCGTAAATGCGAAATGGTTTGTGCACCAGCTTTTTTAGAGTCGTATACAAAATATCCTTGTACATAATTATCTGTTGTTTCTCCAATAATTTTGATAGAATTTTTATTAGCACCTACAGTACCATCAGATCCTAAACCATAAAACATGCAATTAAATGTTTTGCTTTCAATTTTAAACGAGTCATCAATTGGCAAGCTGGTAAAAGTAACATCATCATTAATACCAACTGTGAAATGATTTTTAGGTTTGTCGTCTAATAATTCGTCATAAACACCTTTTACCATTTGTGGTGTAAATTCTTTTGAAGATAATCCATAACGACCCCCAACAATAATAGGCATTTCTCTATTGCTTTCAAGCAATGCTGTAAGGACATCTTGATATAGAGGTTCTCCAACACTTCCTGGCTCTTTTGTTCTATCAAGTACTGCAATTTTTTTAACAGTTTCAGGTAATTCATCTACAAAATGTTTGATAGAAAATGGTCTGAATAAACGAACAAATATAACGCCTACTTTTTCATCGTTTTTCACCATGGCTTCAACAGTTTCTCTTGCAGCACCTTCGCCAGAACCCATAAGTATAATTACGCGCTCTGCTTCAGGATGTCCTTCATAATAGAATAAACTATATTTTCGGCCTGTGTGTTTGTAAAATTCATCCATAGTTTCTTCAACAATACCAGGAACTTTTTCATAATAAGTATTGGCAGCTTCTCTTGCTTGGAAGAAAACGTCTGGATTTTGTGATGTACCTCGTATTACAGGATGATCAGGATCTAATGATCGTTTTTTATGTTCCATAATTTTGTCCTCTGGCATCATTGCAATAATAACGTCATCAGGAATTCCATCAATCTTTGAAATCTCGTGCGAAGTTCTAAATCCATCAAAAATATTTAGAAAAGGAACTCTAGATTTTAATGTCGCTACCTGTGATATGAGTGCAAAATCATGAGCTTCTTGAACTGAACCTCCAAATAACATAGCAAACCCTGTTTGTCTTGCAGCCATAACATCGGAATGATCACCAAAAATAGACAGTGCATGTGTCGCAATGGTTCTTGCTGCTACATGTATAACAGAAGGTAATAATTCACCTGCCATTTTATACATGTTAGGAATCATAAGAAGCAAACCTTGTGAAGCTGTAAATGTGGTGGTTAAAGCTCCAGTCAGTAAAGAGCCGTGTACTGCTCCAGCGGCACCACCTTCACTCTGCATTTCTACAATTCTAGGAATATTGTCCCATATGTTTTTTTCTCCGTTTGAGCTATAAACATCTACGTGTTCTCCCATAGGAGATGCGGGTGTGATAGGGTAAATGGCACACACCTCATTTGTTTTATGAGCAACTTTAGCTACGGCCTCATTAGCATCACAAATTAGTTTTGGAAATTTTTTCATCATTATAATGTTATCTTATTAAATAAATGAAATTCGCAAAAGATAAAATGTAAGTTTTTTGCAAAATTTCTAACTGATTTGACCTAACAAGATTTTTTTTTGAACCAAAACATTAGGTCTTTTTTTTTCAATATTTTATAAAATTAACACCAGCATCCCTTATAGACTATGATAATTATCATGTGAAGGTGTTATTTTTTTAGATATTCAAAAAAAAAGGAGAATATCACTTATACTGAGATTCTCCTTAAAAAAAAGTATAAAATATTAAAGTTTTTCACCTCACTGAACTTTGATATTTTACATAACAAAAAAAAATGTAACTCTTATTATATTAATAGTTATTCAGCGTGAAGCCAAGCTTTTTTCTCTAATAAAGCTTCCTCACTTTCAACATAGTTTTCATCTAATATGCAACAGTCTACAGGGCAGACAGAAGCACATTGAGGTTCGTCATGAAAGCCTTTACATTCTGTACATTTATCTGGTACAATAAAGTAAAAATCTTCGGAGATTGGTTCGTTCATTGCGTCAGCATCTATTTCTTCTCCATTTGGAAGGTTAGTAATTCCACTTAAAGCAGTTTCATCTGCATAAGCCCATTCTTGAGCTGGTTCATAGATTGCATTGTTTGGACACTCTGCAAGACAGGCATCACAGTTAATGCATTCATCGGTTATTATTATCGCCATAATGTTATTTATTTAGATGAGTAAATATAATTTTCATTTTATGATTTAAACATGATTTTTGTCACCTAATGAGTAATAAATGATTTTTTTCTTATTAAGTATTAACTCTAATGTAAATTGTGTTTTTTAAACTAAGGCTGTAAATCCTAAAAAAGCTAAGGATAAAAGTCCAGCAACTAACAAATTAATAGGTACGCCTTTCATACCTTCAGGGATGTTAGCAAGTTCCAACTGTTCTCTAATGCTAGCAAAAACTATTAAGGCTAATGCAAATCCAATGGAGTTTGAAACAGCAAAGAATACAGCTTTGATAAGGCTAGAATTATCCAAGCCTAAGGCTAAAATAGCAACACCTAATACCGCGCAGTTAGTAGTAATTAATGGAAGAAAAACTCCCAAAGCTTGATATAATGGAGGACTTACCTTTTTTAAAATAATTTCAACCATTTGTACTAATGCTGCAATTACCAATATAAAGGTGATGGTTCTTAAATAATTTAATCCAACGGGGACTAATATATATTCGTGTAATAAATAGGTTACCGTAGTGGCAATAGTCATTACAAACAAAACGGCACCAGACATTCCTACAGAAGTAGATACTTTATTGGAAACACCTAAAAAAGGACAAATGCCTAAAAATTGTGATAATACAATATTATTTACAAATACGGCTGCTATGAGTATAATTACATAATCCATACTTTTAAGTAGTTTTAGTAGTTAATTTATTGAAAATTCCAGTTAGATACGCCAAAGCTATGAATGCGCCAGGTGGTAAAATAAATAGTATAAAGGTATTGGCATTCTCTGCTACAAATGACAATCCAAATAAACTACCACTTCCTAATATTTCTCTAACAGCTCCTAAAAGAGTTAGTGCTAATACAAACCCCAATCCCATACCTAATGCATCTAAAATAGAAGCCATAACATTATTTTTTGAAGCAAAAGACTCAGCTCTTCCCAATATCAAACAGTTTACTACAATTAGAGGGATAAAAATTCCCAATTGTTCGTATAAGAATGGAATGAAAGCTTCTAAAACCATTTCAACAATGGTAACAAAGGATGCTATTATTATTATGAATGCAGGAATTCTTACTTTACTCGGTATTTGACTTTTAACTAATGACACCACAATGTTTGACATTAATAATACAAACAATGTTGCAATTCCCATTCCTAAACCGTTAAAGGCTGATGAGGTAACCCCCAAAGTAGGACACATGCCTAAAAGCATCACGAAAATTGGGTTGTCCTTTATGATACCTTTTAAGAAAATTTGTTTTTTATTTATTGTTTCAGCCATAATGATTAATGATTTGGTTGATTGATGACTTCAATATTATTTATAAAAATGTCATTAGCCATTTGTGTAGACTCACTAAATGCTCTTGTGGTTATTGTAGCTCCAGTTAAAGCATCTACTTCACCACCATCTTTTTTTACTTTTAAATTAAATTTGGAAGCATTTTTACCTCTAAATTGTTGTAAAAATGATTCGTCTTTCATTTTTGTTCCCAATCCAGGTGTTTCTTTTTGTTCCAAAACTTCTATGTTTTGAATGGTTCCATCTGTTTTAAAACCAACCATAAGTTTTATCAATCCACTAAAGCCCTTTTCTGAATGACTAATAACAGCAGCACCAACAAATTGGTTGTTTTTAAAAGCGGGATATATTTCAATGCTGTCTTTTGAAAATTCTGTTTTAATTTTAATAAAATCTTCTACGGGGTTATTGTCAAATTCAGGTAATACTAATTTTATAGCATTTATCTTCTTTTCTAATTTTGCCTTCGCTTTTGGTTCAATAGTTAAATCGTTTACAAAACCTAAGGCGAAACCAGAAATAAGTGTTATCAATAAAAGAGATACCACCATACTTAAAAATGTTGATTCTTTTTTACTCATAATTACACGATTTTAGATTTTATTTTAGTTCCAAATCTTCTAGGTTTGAAATACTTGTTGATTAATGGCACAAAAGCATTCATGATTAAAATAGCAAACGAAATACCTTCTGGGTAAGCTCCAAAAAGCCGGATTAATACGGTAATAATTCCTATGCCTAAAGCAAATACAATCATACCTTTTTTTGTCATTGGGCTTGTTACTAAATCTGTAGCCATAAAAAATGCTCCTAGAATGATGCCCCCTGATAATAAATGAATGATAGGATTGGCGTAGTGTTCTGGATCAATAAGCCAGAAAACACCAGTAAAAACTGCCGTTGTTACTAATAATGTTATAGGGATATGCCAAGAAATAACTTTTCTAATTATTAGGTATAGTCCGCCGATAAGTAAAGCCAATGCAGACATTTCACCTAATGAACCTCCCGTAAAACCAAAAAGCATATTTATTGTGGAAGGTATTTTAGTGCTAATTTCAGTCATGGTTTCTCCAAATTGCAAACCCTCCTTAATGACTCCAAGAGGAGTAGCTCCAGTAACGGCATCAATAAGAGTTGTGTTATTTTCAATAGCAGTTGGCCACATTGTCATTTGCACAGGAAATGAAACCAATAAAAATACTCGACCAACTAAGGCAGGATTAAAAATATTAAAACCTAACCCCCCAAAAGACAATTTAGCAACACCTATGGCCACTAAAGAACCAACAATAATCATCCATATAGGTAGGCTTGAAGGTAAATTAAAAGCCAATAAAATTCCAGTGAGTAATGCAGAACCATCAGTTATGGTTACCTCTGTTTTTAAAAGAAATTTCTGGATTAGATATTCAAATAATATACATGAGGACACAGCTATTGCTGTTACTATTAAAGCATTGAACCCAAAAACATAAATAGAGACTAAAAATGCAGGTATTAATGCAATAACGACATCATACATGAGTTTTTTTGATGTTCTATCTGAGTGAACATGAGGTGAAGCTGATACGATGATTGGTTGAGCGCTCATATTTAATTTTTTGCAGTATTTAACTTTTTGACGATGCTTTTTCCGAATCGGATATAATCTAACAATGGTCGATGCGAAGGACATACATAACTACAAGAGCCACATTCAATACAAGTCATGATATCTTCTTGTGATGCTTTTTCATACATGCCTTTTTCTGATAAATTCATTAAAAGATGTGGTTCTAATCCCATAGGGCAAACATATACGCATTCACCACAACGAATACAATTTTTAGGCTCCCCTCTACTAGCTTCATCTTCGGCTATAACTAAAATTCCAGAGGTTCCTTTTGTAACTGGTACGTCAAGATTTTTTATGGCTTTTCCCATCATGGGACCTCCATTTACAATTTTACGGGTTCCTTCTGGTAAACCTCCAACTTCATCAACTAAATCTTTAATAGGTGTTCCAATTTTAACCCAATAATTAGAAGGGTTTTCTAATTTTTTCCCCGTAACAGTTACAACACGTTCTATTAAGGGTTTGTTATGTTGAATGGCTTGATATATGGCAAAAATAGTCCCAACATTATGTACGATAACTCCAACATCTAAAGGCAATCCGTTTTTTGGAACTTCTCGGTTAAGTAAGGCACTTATCAGTTGTTTTTCGCCGCCTTGTGGATATTTAACCTGTAAGGCAGCAACTTTAATTTCTTTTTCTTCAGCAGTAAGTTTTTTAAAAATTTCAATAGCATCTTTTTTATTGTTTTCAATGCCTATAATGGATTTATTAATATGTAAAGCCTTCATTAAAATTTTTATGCCAACTATAATTTCTTTAGCTTTTTCAAGCATTAATCTGTGGTCTGCAGTTAAGTAAGGTTCGCATTCAACGCCATTAATTATTAGGTGATCTAAATTAGTTCCTTCTTTAATACTTAATTTTACATGTGATGGAAACGTAGCACCTCCTAGCCCAACAATACCATAATCGTTTATTTTTTGTAAAATATCCTTCGGTTCTGTTGTTATTTCTGTTTTTAAAGGATAGTCTATGTCTTCAAAATTTGATTCATTTTTAGCATCTGTTCGTATAATAATACATTGTTTTTTATAACCACTAGTGTCAATTATAAGGTCTAACTTTGTAACGGTTCCGGCTACTGGAGCATGTACATTAGAGGAAACAAAACCACCAGATTTAGCAATAACTTGACCTATTTCTACCTTGTCTTTAATATTAACTACTATTTCTGCAGGGATGCCTATGTGTTGTGAAATGGGTACATAAACAACTTTAGGAACTGTCATTTTCTTGATGCCTACAGTAGATGTAATTTTGTTTTCTGTGGGATGAATTCCACCTTTAGGAAATGTTTTAAGCATCAGTTTTCGATTTTTCAGGTTGAACATTTGCCTTAACTTTTGGAGCTGCTTTTTTTACTTTTTTTGGAGGAAAATTAGTTTCTATGATAGAATGGGTTGGACAAACGTCAACGCATTTTCTACATAATGTACAAGCAATGGGGTCAATATATGCCAAGTTATTTACCATAATTACGGCATCTTTTGGGCATATGTCCTCACATTTAGAACATCCTATACATGCTACATCACATGCTTTTTTTGCAATACCAGCTTTATCTTCATTTAAGCAACCAACAAAGATTTTTAAATCTCGCTTGTTTCTAGGCCGCATTTCAATAATGTCTCTTGGACATGCTTCAACGCAAGCACCACAAGATGTACACTTATCTGAAATTATTACAGGTAACCCCGTAGACTCATCCATGTACATGGCATCAAACTTACAAACAGAAACGCAATCCCCATCACCTAAGCATCCGTATTGGCAATCGGTTTCTCCACTATAAATTAATGATGAAATGGCACAGTTTCGAGGGCCTTGGTATTCTGTGGTTTTGGGTCTTACATCACAACCACCTTGACAACGTAAAACGGCTAATGTGGGATCCTTTTCAGCAACTTCTTTACCTAATGCTTCAGCAACAAGCTTCATAACATCATTGCCTCCAACGGGACAGAAAAGGTCTGATATATCTTCTGTGTTAACAAGTTTTTCAGCAAATGCTTTACAACCAGGAGACCCACAACCTGCACAATTAGCGGCAGGTAATAAATCTTCAACCTCTTCAATTAATGGGTTTTCATAAACATAAAATTTCTTAGAAACTATATACAGCACAATGGCTGCAATTATTCCTAAAGAGACTAACAGAAAAACACTATATAAAACAGAATCAGACATATTATTTACGTTTTTAATATGGTCATTTTAAAAGCACTTTTAAAGGTGTTTTTTAAAAAGTAAAGTATTGTATAATAGGGTATTAGTATAAAAATAGACCATAGACCTGCTACCCATTCTTCTAAAAATGTAGAAGTAATTAATAAAGTACAAAACATCAATATAAAAGGAAATATATAAGCCCAAAATACGGCTTTTAATCCCATTGTTTTTTTCAGTACAACATTTACATTTTCATTAATTTTAAAAGAATCAGTTGGGTTTGTAATTTCTATTTCTTTGGTATTAGATTCCGAAATTCCACAGGCTGCTTTTGCACGACACGAAGCGCAATGTACATTCTGCTCTAATGACACAACAACAGAGTTACTGGCTATTTTTGAAATAATCCCAGAATGAACAAATGTGTTTTTATCAGAAATATGTGAACCCATTAATATAACTTTAAAAAAATGATATTGTAAAATTAGTAGATTCAATTATGTAATAATATGATTTATGTTAGGTTTTAAATTTCTGTATTTTTAAATATTTTCAAAGAATTTTATGTTTAATAATTGTGTAATTATCTTATTTACAGATTTTTACATTAGTCTACTAAATTAGTAGGATTTATGCTTTTTTTAAAAATTAATTGCTTATTTTTGCTCACTAAATTTTTAGAATGGCAGATATTACAATAAAAATAACAGATAGAGAGGGGGTAACCCATGAAGTAGCAGCTCCAACTGACATGGCAATGAACCTTATGGAAGTGGTGAGATCTTATGAATTAGTGCCTGAAGGTACTATAGGTGTTTGTGGAGGTATGGCCATGTGTGCTTCTTGCCAATGTTATGTAACTAGTGACACTGAATTGCCTGAAATGAGTGATGATGAAGAAGCTATGCTGTCTGAAGCTTTTGATGTTAAAGATAATAGTCGTTTGGGTTGCCAGATACAAATGACTATGGAGTTAAATGGTCTTGAAGTAGAATTAGCACCTGAAAGTTAAAAACATATAAGTTTTTAATTTAGACTTTTGGTTGTAGGTTTGTTTTAGCAGTGTGTAAACACATTGTATCTGTTATTTTGGGTATTCTATTGTAGAGGTAATTATTTCTTTGTTTTAGGAACAGTTTAATTATACCTTTTAATGTCCGGTATTGTAAGTGACTACCACCAAACTAAGAACATTTTGGTTAAGGTATTATTTTTATATTTTACCCAAAACAAAGGAGAAAAGTTACGTTCAAGATAATTATTTGCATTATTTTTAAAAGTTTCAAAATCTAACCAATTTACTAAAAGGTGAGGAAGTGTTAACCAATCTTTTTTATCAGGAATGTAAAATGTACAATTTTTAAATTCATTGAGTTCATTTGGATTAATGTAAAAACCCATAATACATTTTGAATTTAACATTTTTAGTTTTAAGTTTTTAAGAGTATAGGGAATAAATAATTGTGCTTTAAAATAGACTTCCTGTTTAATGTCTTTTGGCGTTAACTTTAATTGAGTTAAGTAGTTTTCTGTAAAGGGATTATATAAAAGAGGAAGTTGTTTTTCTTTTAATTTACCAAGTTTTTCTATCAGTGAATCTTTTCGGTTAGGTCCAATAAAATGTTCTAATTCAAAAAAGCCACAAGTGTTGTCATATAGATAAAATTTATAAACAATTTCTAAATGAATAGGCTTGCCATCTTTAAACAGTAGGCAATCCAGTTCGCCAAGTGTTGTTTTGTTATTCTGAATTTGAATGTTTTCAGCAATTATAGAAACGTTATGGTGCTGTCCAAGCTCAAAAGTAACTAAGCGTTCTACATATTTTCCAAGTCGAAGTTTTTCATCAATTTCTCTATTAATTCTATTGAATTTTGAATTTATTTCAAATTGTTGCAAACCAAAAATAGCATTATGTTTCCATAAGTAAGGTGTTTTCAAAAAGCCTTCGTACCTCTTTTGTAGCATGAAATCCTATATAATATTATATAAATATTTATCTGTTATTAATTAGTTTTATTTTTTCATTTACCAAATCGATAAAGCCATGTAATAAATATTCTGATATATTGTTTTTTATTTGGTCAATTTTCCAATTTTGAATAGGACCATTTTTAGAATATTTAATATAAATACCACCATAAGCAAGAGTAAATATAAAGATTAAAATAGTTTTTTTCATCTGTTTTGTTTGTCTCGCTATATTAAAAAAATAATTATTAGATATAACTTATTATGGGTTTGTCTTATAATCTATCAGTTTTTTTGGGCCTTCAAGTAGCATCCTAACAATTTGTAATACGCCATCATCATTTGTGTCAATATACCATTTTATAAGTGAAATTTCACCATTTTCAATTTCAATGCCTGTAATACTTCTTGGGTGAACACAGCTGCCATCATTAAAATAAGCTATGTCACCAGGTTCTGGAAAACGAGGGCGATGGGTATGCCCTACGATAGTTACTAAATTGTTGTTTTCAATAATCCATTTTTTAGTTCTACGTTCAATTCTTATAAGTTCGCTATAATTTTTTGCAGGGCTTGTTGGGTCTGCAATGCCCATAACATTTAATGGTTTCCATAGTACGCGTACCATAAATCGACTCCATTTCCAAAATAAAAAATTCCACCAATCAGCTTGATGTCCATGTGTTAAAAATAATTGTTGTTTTGTTTTTGTATGTTTTAAAATAATGCCTTCATGATATTCAATGCCAGGGAATAAGTCTACATCAATACTTAATATTTTGTCAAAATAAGTATAAAGATGTTTTTTTACATAATTAGGGTCTCTATAAACCATATCATGATTTCCCCATATCATGTGTAAACTGTTTTTCTTATGGAATTCCTTAAGAAGCATATATACATTTTTATGAGCTTCAAAAATAGGTTGAAAACTTAGGTTTTCCCAAAGTTCATCACCGTCACCAATTTCACAATATTGAAAGCCTTCAGCATAATAATGTTTTAATGCGTGAAAATAAATGTTGCGATTATTAGCAAAATCGTCAGCAAAACTATTATCGCCACGGTGACAATCACTAAAAAATATAAATTTACTATTGTCGTCAAAATCAATGATTTTGGCAGATTTATAGGCGTTGTCTAATCTTTTTTTGGATGAAAACATAAAGTAAATGTAAAGAAAAATGCGTTTCCAAAAGAAACGCATTTTAAAAATAGTAAATTATATTTTAGTGTTTATTTTCTAAACAATGGGTCTGCACCAATAGTACCAATTAAACTATTAAAGTATTCATCCGTTTTTACTTCATTATATTTTTGTTTTACAGTTTTTAATTGGTCTTTAATTTTCATTTCAGACACTAAATCAGCATTGTTTGGATTTTCAATAAATGTTTCTAAATAGTTTATTTGAGAATTATAAAAGTGTAGGTCTTTAGCTTGCTTTAATTTCAATCGGTCTTTATACCAATCGCTATTAATTATGTAATCTCTATCAAAATATTGTCTTAACTCTGGATGGCTTATATCTTTGCCTTCATAAGTGCCATAAGCCATAATGTGTAATAATATTTTTATTGGAGGAATTGCTGAATCAATACTACCATCTTCAAAATAACGAAGGGCTACTTTTTGCTGAGCTTCAACAATATTGGCAATCCCATCTACATAATCTTCCATGCCTTGTAATTCTGGTTTTAACATTCTTTCGTTAAAAACAGCAACAGGTTCATCAAATAATTTGTTCAAGCATCTTAAGGAAAATCTACTTGTTATTCTGTATCCTAAACGGCTTGCTAATACTTTTTTGCCTTTATATTCAAAATCTTCTATTTTTTCAAGGCAACCATCTTCTATTAGTAATTTAGGGTTGCGATCTTTTTCATCTAAACGCGCCCAAATCTCTGGGATTAATAAACTTATATCGTGGTCTACTTTATTTTCTGCACCTACATAACCAGCAGCTGTACTGAATGCATTTGAATCTGTAAGAATATGAGATAGTAATGCATTATTTAAATCGGTTGTTGGTGTTAACATATTAAAAGGCCCTTTGGTTAAAGCACCTTCAGAACCTGCTCCAGTTGTAGATGGTGATTTACCAGTAAGACTACAAATAAAATCCATAAACATTTCTGGTGCTTCCTGATAGTGAATAGGGTTGTAAACAGCTAATGGGCGTATGCCGTTCTTTTTATCCACGGGATTATTTCTACGACCTGGTAAAACCGCATTAACCACATGAATAACGGGGTCCTCAGATTTAATTTTTCTGTATAAACGAACGCCAACCTCTCCTAAATAACTAGCTTCGGTTTCATCAATAAAAATGTTTTTTTCTAAATATCTTGGATTTTTTGTTGGCTCGCCATTTACAATTCTTGTGTGTGATGGTAAGCAAAAATAGTCTTCATCCTTTGGACTGTTAACAATGCTAATAATTAAATCCTTAACAGGTTGGGTATATTTATCAAAATTAATAGTGTCTTCATAAATTTCAATAGCATCCTTTTTTGTTAAAAGTTCGTAATTAGTTAAAAAGGTGTTGTCTGTAACGATATCGCGTTCGGCGCCTTCGTCATAGCCTCTAATAATGGCCTCGTCTGGGCGTTGAAATAAATAGCTCTCACAGTTTGCTACAACTTTAAAACTTCCATTTTTTAAATCTGGATTTAAATTTTTAAATTGATTTTTAGGTAGGGTTATAGATGCTGAGATATCGTCTTCCATTTGAATTTTTTGACTTGCAGAAAAATCAGATCTTAATTTGTTTAATAACCAACGGCCTTCTTGATTAAATCCAATACGGACATAACTACCAACAACTGGATTATTGAAATAATTAAGGCCTGTTCCTTTTTGCCCATTAATAATGTCAACAGAAACACATTCTTTCCAATTTAGAGTATCGTGGTCTTGACGGTATAATCGTTTTACAAACAATACCAAAGAGCGAATATGAACAGGTATGTTTTTGACAAATGTGTTGTATTCATCACTAAAATCGTCTAAAGGTTGTAATAGTCTTACGGCAGACCCTAAGGTTCGTTTAGGACTCAAAAAAGTTTCTGATGGGGGTAAACTTGGATCGTAATTTTTCCAACGTTTTGAATAATCGTATTCAATGATTTCATCTGCTTTTTTAAAATCTTCATCAATATTTAAAACATTAAATGTACTATAAGTAATAGCATTTAACATTGATTTTGAAATTTCAGATTTTCCACCTCCGGAAACTGTACATGGTTTATGGCAAAAGACACCTTCGGGTGAGGTGTTTACAATACGCCATAACGAAATAGCCTTGTGTTTTTCTAATTTAAATTTATTTCCCGTTGGGTGGATGTATGTTTTGGTAGGAGATAAAGTTAATTTCTGTTCTTTGTTGTTATATTTCCAAGTAATACTATTTGTATTTGTATTTATATAAGCATTTTCTGGAACGTAAATTAAATTTGGATATTTTTTATCAACGGCATAGTTTTCAGGTTTAACATCAATTCGTTCTCCTAATAGTGTTTTAACTTCCTCGAAAGAAAATTTATTTCCATATCGTTTTGAAAAACCATTACCATCTACAATGTCACCCATAACTCCTCTTGGGTAGGCTATAGCTCCACCTGAGTGTTCTTCTTCAACCAACCCAAATAAATTAGCAGAATAACTAATTTGAGTTTTTATTTCTTTTTTGGAATAACCAAAATAGTTGTCGGCAATAATTGTTACAACCACACCTCGGTCGTCTCTACAGGTTACTTTAAAAGCACCACCGTCATTGTAAATTTCATCTTCATTTTTCCAACACATGCCGTCATTTTTTTGACGTTCAGTGGCATCATTCCAATGTGGTAAGCCAACATCTTTTTTCTTAAGTGTTTTTAAATGTGGAGCTAATATAATACAGCCAGTATGCCCTGTCCAGTGTTCTGTATCTAATGCAGCATCATTATGGGCTAAATTTGGATCACCTGCATTTCCAAAAATAGATTCAACAAAATCTAAATTACTTACCAGACTTCCTGGAGCAAAAAAGCGGACTTCCATACTTTTTTTGGAAATTACACCTGTTACTTCTGGGCAAACCATTGGGCGTAATAATAGGGATACAAATACTTTTGCTTTATCTTTTTGGTTGGCAGTAAAAGGCAGTGTTTTTAAAGCATCTGGTGGACTAAAAGCTGCATTTAAAAAATGAGCAAATGCTATTTTAGGAACTTCCTTTTTGTCTAATGGTACAGGTAAAGGTCCTTCTACAATATGAAATGTGCCTTTTGTAGTTCTTTTGTCATTAACGGGATTGTTTAAAATACCTTGTTTTATCCTATGAGAAACAATGTCATCACTTTTAAAAGAGGTGCCATTAGGAGGTAAACTAATTTCTCTGGCATGCCCTTTTTGATTTAAAACCAAAGTATCATTAGGGATTTCGTAAGATTTATTAAGGGTAACATCTTTTAAATAATCATTTATGAAATTTTGAATTCTTGTGTCAGCTGGAGATAGATATTTTGATAACAAACGAGATTTTTCTTTAAAGCCCTTAGTGAAAGCACTCGTCAATTGTTGAAGCTTTGGATTACAAAATTTTTCAGCATCATCTTCATTATCTTGAAAAAGTGGTTGTCCTAAAGAGGCCAATTGCAGATTTATATACTGAACTGTATCTTTTCTACTTTGTGAAATCGTATCGTTAGTCATTTTTGTTTCCATTTAAAAAATTTAATCTATTATAATTCTATAATATTATTTTTAGTTAGTTATAAAAAATACTCCTCAAAATTAATGTCTAAAAGTTTTAATAAAGATGATATTTATCATAGTGAACTAATTAAGAGCTAAATATTAAAGGTACTTATTTTATTTTTTTGACCACAGGTATCAATAATAATTACTTAAAAGCATTTAATCCTGTAATATCCATACCGGTAATAAGTAAGTGAATGTCATGTGTGCCTTCGTATGTAATGACGCTTTCTAAGTTCATAGAATGGCGCATAATAGAATATTCTCCAGTAATACCCATAGCACCTAAGAGCTGTCGAGCTTCTCTGGCAATGTTTATTGCCATGTTAACATTGTTTCGTTTTGCCATAGAAATTTGAGCAGAGCTTGCTTTGTCATTATCTCGCAAAACACCCAATCTCCATGTTAAAAGTTGTGCTTTGGTAATTTCTGTTATCATTTCTGCTAATTTTTTTTGTTGTAGTTGAAACTGACCTATGGGTTTTCCAAATTGTATACGCTCTTTGCTGTACCTAAGTGCAGTATCATAGCAATCCATGGCAGCTCCAATAGCTCCCCAGGCAATACCATATCGTGCAGAGTCTAAACAGCTAAGTGCTGCTCCCAATCCTGATTTATTTGGTAGTAAGTTTTCTTTTGGAACTTTAACATTGTCAAAAATTAGTTCACCAGTGGCAGAGGCTCGAAGCGACCATTTATTTGAAGTTTCTGGCGTTGTAAATCCTTTCATGCCGCGTTCTACAATTAGTCCGTGAATACGTCCATTTTCATTTTTAGCCCAAACAATAGCAACTTGTGCAAAAGGTGCGTTACTTATCCACATTTTTGAGCCATTTAGTAAATAATGGTCGCCTTTATCATTAAAATTAGATTTCATCTCACTTGGATTACTGCCGTGGTTGGGTTCTGTTAAGCCGAAACATCCAATATATTCGCCGCTTGCTAATTTGGGCAAGTATTTTTGTCGTTGTTCTTCGTTACCATACTTCCAAATTGGGTACATAACTAATGAGGATTGTACGGAGGCGGTACTTCTTATACCTGAATCACCACGTTCAATTTCTTGCATGATTAAACCATAGGAAATTTGATCCAATCCAGCACCACCATATTCTAAGGGAATATAAGGGCCAAAAGCACCTATTTCTGCCAAGCCTTTAATTGTTTGTTTAGGAAACTCAGCTTTTTGTGCATAAGTTTCTATTATTGGAGATATGTTGCGTTTTACCCATTCCCGAGTAGTTTTACGAATTAATTTATGTTCGTCAGAAAGTAGTTCGTCTAATTGATAGTAGTCTGGAGATTCAAATAAGTCTGGTTGCATAAAAGATTTTTTAGAATCATCTAAATTTAACCAATCTATCTTAATTTTTTTACATTTTTAAGTAAAAATCCTTGGTAAGTGCTATGTAGTCTTGTGTGTATTGATGTCTTTCGGTTTCTATAACAAGCTCTTCAATTTTTATTGGTGTGTCATGAAAAGAAAATTCAATTAAACTTCGTTTAGTTTCTGATTCAGGGCGACCTTTAACTCTAAGTATTTTATTTGGGATTAAAAGAAAATCTGATGCTAATGAAATGAATTTTTCTTCTTCATTAAAAGGGATGATTAAGGCAAATACCCCTTCTGGATTTAGTAATATTGAAACACTTTCAAGTAAATGTTCAAAAGGCATTGCATCTTGAAATCTGGCTAAATCTCGTTGTGAGTCATCTGTTTTATAATTTTCGCTGTAAAAAGGGGGATTGCAAACAATTAAATCGTAGTCATCTTCAATTTCGTCAACAAACTCTTCAAGTGAGGCGTGGTAACAAAAAAGCCGATCTCCCCAAGGGGATTGTTCAAAGTTATGAACACACTGCTCATAGGTCAAGTCGTCAATTTCAAGAGCATCAATTACCTCTGCACGGCTTCGCTGAGCTAACATAAGAGATAAAACCCCTGTGCCAGCCCCTATGTCTAAAATAGAAAACGGATTGCCTGCTAATGGTGTCCAAGCGCCTAATAGTACACTATCTGTGCCAATCTTCATGGCACATTGGTCTTGGAGAACTGTAAATTGTTTAAAGGAAAAAGGTTTGTTTGACATTAGTTAAAAGTTAGAGCCGAAAAATAGGTTAGATAAGATTAAAAATCGTTAAAAAACTTAAAGTTTTATTAAACTATGTTAAAAATAATACTTGTTAATGAAATATTCAGTTATCTTATAAGATATGGAACAACTTGGCTTTCAATGACGGGTTTCATTTAAGAGCTAAGATAAAAAAAATGATATGGACTATTCGAAAAATATATTAGTTAAAATGAATGATTTACTAATCATGAACTATGAATCGGTAAAAATATATACTGAAACTCAAAAACACCTGACTCATGATGGCTTAAAAGCTTTTTTTAAGAAGAGAGCCATGGCAAGGCAAAAGTTTATTGTTGATTTAAGTTTGGAGCTTAAAAAGTTAGGAGGCGAGCCCCAGTACTCGCAAAAGTTAAGTTATAATTTTTATAGGACGTGGATACGACTTAGAGATTTATTTGCTGAAGAAAACGAAAACGATTTGTTAAGCGAAATTTCAGACTTGAAAGCACAGGATTTAGAAAAGTATAATGAGTTGTTACGGGAAATTAATTTACCATTATCAGTGTGTAAATTATTGGTTAAACAAACTGATGATATTCAAAGTGCATTGAATACTATTAAAAGACATAATTTACAGGTAGCGTAAATTAATGTTTTCTTTTTTTAAATTAAAGATATAAGTCAATTAATCCTTCAGGAGTTTTAACCAAGATGGTTTTGTTTTTTCTGTCTACCTTTTCAATGAATTCGTCGTTCATAGGAATTAAAATTTCAATACCATCTCTATCTATTTCAAAAAGCGCCTGAGCCGTAGAATCATTTACACCTTTAATAACTCCAACTTTTCCAAAGTTTGTGTCTTGGATACTAAATCCAATAACTTCGTGGAAATAAAATTTATTACCTTCCAATTTAGGGAGAAATTCTAAAGGTAGAAACACCTCGCTTTTAAGTAAGGCATCGGCATCAGCTTCAGAGTAAACATCTTCAAATTGAACGCGAAGCAAGTCTGATTTATGTAATTGTGAGCTTTCAATAAAAAAAGGAATTAAGGTGTTTTTAACATCAATAAACATAGCATCCAAATCTTCATAAAGTTCTGGTTGGTCTGTGTCCAACTTGATTAAAAGTTCGCCTTTAAAACTGTATTTTTTTACTATTTTACCTAAGTAAAAACAATCTTTTTTTTTCATTGAAAGTGTTTATTTGTCATTCTCGCCAAAGCGAGAATTTCTTTAAGTTTATCATAATATTTGTAAAATTCTCATTTTCATGAGAATTATTCAATCAAAACGTTATGATAGTTTGATTAAACAAAAAACTCCGATAGTAGTTATCGGAGTTTAAAAGTATAAAAAATCTTTGTTTTTTTATTCTTCTTCTTTTACTTCTGGAGCTTCTTCAGTTACTGCTTCTGGAGCATCTTCAGTAACCTCTTCTGCAACAGGAGTAGCGGCAGCAATACGAGCTTCATTAGCGGCTTTTTCTGCTTCTAATGCTTTTGCTTTTGCTTCAGCTTCAGCTTTTGCTAATCCTTCTGATTTTGCACCAATTTTTCCAGCTTTTTCTTCTAACCAAGCTGTAAATTTAGCTTCAGCTTGCTCTTCTGTTAAAGCACCTTTTCTAACACCACCAGCAAGGTGATTTTTTAATAAAGCACCTTTGTAAGATAAAATTGCTTTAGCTGTGTCAGTAGGTTGTGCACCATTCTGTAGCCATTTTACAGCACCATCAAGGTTTAATTCAATAGTTGCTGGGTTTGTGTTTGGATTGTAAGCACCTAATTTTTCTAAGTATTTACCGTCTCTTTTTGAACGTGCATCAGCTGCTACGATCCAGTAGTAAGGTTTTCCTTTTTTACCGTGTCTTTGTAATCTAATTTTTACTGGCATAATAATTAATTATTTGAGGTTCTCGACCTCGGGTTATTAATAAGTGCGCAAAGATACTATATTTTTTGAATTTTCTATGGTTTTTTATAATTCAAATTAGGTTTATTATGTATTGAAATCCAGTTGTTTATGAGTTTTGTGAAAATCAGAATAGAAGACAAGATGGTGTTGGGACATCTGTGGTATTTAAAAAGGATAATCTGCCGGTGTTTGAATCTATCTTGAAAACGGAAATATTTTCACTTCTTCGGTTGGCTACCAAAATAAATTTACCTGTTGGGTCTAAAGTAAAGTTTCTAGGCCAATCACCATGAACAGCGATGTTTTGAATTTTGTCTAATGTACCTGTTTTTTTATTTCTTTTAAAAACAGCAATGGAGTTTTCTCCTCGATTAGACCCATAAACAAAACGTTCATCTTTTGATAAATGGATATCAGCACAGGCATTTTTTTTTGTATAATTTTTATCTAAAGTAGAGTCTTCATCTATTTTTTTAAAGCCTTTTTTTGTTCTTTTAACAGAAGTAATTGTGCTTTCAAGTTCATTTATAATGTAGATGAATTTGCTGTTTTTACTTAAAGCAAAATGTCTAGGGCCAGGATTCCCGGTCATTTCCACAATAGCAGGTCGTTTTAATTGATATTGATTATTTTTCAATTTGTATTGAAACACAGCATTTCTGCCTAAATCAGATACAAATAAATCGTCCTTATAAAACTGAGCCGAGTGAGCATGAGCTTCTTCGTTTTTAGTATTATGATTAAAAACTTGAGAAGCTTTTTGAATGCTACCATCTTTATTAATTGGGTAAATAGAAAATGTTCCGCCGTGGTAATTAGATACTACGGCTTTGTTTCCAGATTCGTTAAGAGAAATATGGCAAGGGCCTTTTCCGTTACTGCTTTCAATATTAATTAATTCTAAATTTCCATTTGGTATTATTTTAAAGGCAGTTACAGAACTTATTTCTCCTTCTCCAGCAGCATAAATATATTTTTTATTAGGTGAAAAAGTAATAAAAGAAGGGTTTTGAGTCTTTATAGCTAATTTTTTGTTGCTTAATATGCCGGTTTCTGTGTTAAAGGAGAATTTATAAATACCTTCACTATCTCCGTTTGTATATGTGCCAACATATAAAGGAAGTTCTTGTGCTTTACAATTAAAAGAAAATACTATAGATAGCAGTAAAATAAGATAATTTGTTTTCATGAAAATTGAAGTTTTAACGACTAATTTATGCTAAAATATCTTAAAATTTGATGAATACTGTTAAGGATTCTTAAATTATTCACAAACCGCTGTTAAATTGTTTTTCACATCTGTTTTTCGCTATATATTTGAAGTATGAAATAGCAATTAATATTCAAAAAATTGCATGAGTAATACAATCATTGAAAGATGATTTTTTTCATAAAGTTAGTTAGTTTGGTTAGTTAAGATACAGCCCTTTCGAAGCCTCGGAAGGGCTGTTCTTTTTTTGTTTACAACTCATTACAACTTCACTTTAAAAAAGTATAAATTCTATGTATTTTTATAGGCTAAGTTTTTATTTTAATAAACGATTCATCCACAAACATCTAAATTTTAAGAATGTATTTAATTTTCGATACTGAAACCACTGGATTGCCTAAACGTTGGGATGCCCCCATTACAGATACCGATAATTGGCCAAGGTGTATTCAAATAGCATGGCAATTGCATGATGCTATGGGAAATTGTATAGAAAGTCAAGATTATTTGGTGCAACCCAACGGGTTTAATATTCCTTATGATGCAGAGAAAATACATGGAATATCAACAGAATTAGCTCAAGAACAAGGAGTTCCTTTAATTGAGGTTTTAGAGAAATTTAATATTGCGCTCTCCAAAACCAAATTTGTAGTGGGTCAAAATGTAAAGTTTGATTTGAATATTATGGGAGCCGAATTTGTGCGTGCTGCTGTTGACAATCCATTGCAAGATTTACCCGTTTTGGATACTTGTACAGAGCATACGGCAAGTTTATGTCAAATTCCTGGTGGACGTTATGGTAAATTTAAGCTACCTACATTATCAGAGTTACACGAGTTTTTGTTCAAAAAAGGTTTTGCAGAGGCGCATAATGCAACTGCCGATGTGGAGGCAACTACCCGTTGCTTTTTTGAATTAGTGCGTTTAGAAGAATATACCAAAGAGCAATTGGATGTTCAGCCTGATTATTTTCAGAATTTTAAAGAGCATAACCCAGACACGATTCAACTTATTGGTTTAAAGCATGTCAATCTGAAACAGGAAAGTGCTAAAATCCGTGAGCGTATAAAAAAAGCCAAGGGAACGAGTATTTCTTCTGAAGAAATTAAACAAAATGTATTTGATTTAGCTGACGTTGAATTTGTGCATTTGCATAACCATTCACAATTTTCGGTACTTCAGTCCACTATGGGGGTTGCAGATATTGTTTCAGCTGCAGCAGAATATAATATGCCTGCAGTGGCTTTAACAGACCATGCGAATATGATGGGCGCATTTCACTTTGTGAATGCTGTTAATAATCATAATAAAGGGGTGAAAGCCAAAATGAAAGTGGCTGAAGAAACAGGTGAAGCCGTTAAAGCAAAAGAAATAAAACCTATTATTGGGGTTGAATTTTTTGTTTGCGAAGATCACTTAGATAAATCAAGAAAAGACAATGGCTATCAAATTGTATTTCTTGCCAAAAATAAAAATGGCTATCATAATTTGGCAAAATTATCTTCACATGCTTTTGTTGATGGGTTTTATTATTTACCCAGAATAGATAAAAAACTTATTCAGCAGTATAAGGAAGATTTGATTGTCTTGACTGGGAATTTATATGGAGAAGTACCCAGTAAAGTTTTGAATATTGGAGAAAATCAAGCCGAAGAAGCTTTGTTGTGGTGGAAAGAGGAATTTGGAGATGATTTGTATGTAGAGTTGATGCGTCACAATCAAGAAGATGAAAATCGTGTGAATCCTACTTTAATAAAATTAGCTAAGAAGCATAATGTAAAATTAGTAGCAACTAATAATACGTATTATAAAAAACAAGAAGACGCTAATGCTCATGATATTTTATTATGTGTAAAAGATGGTGAAAAACAGGCTACACCTATAGGAAGAGGAAGGGGGTATCGGTACGGAATGCCAAATCAGGAGTATTATTTTAAGTCGCCCGATGCCATGAAACAATTGTTTAAAGACGTGCCTGATGCCATTTCAAATGTACAAGAAGTGGTTGATAAAGTAGAGGCTTATCAATTGGCACGCGATGTGTTATTGCCAGCATTTGATATTCCAGATAAGTTTAAACATGAAGATGATTTGGTTGATGGCGGAAAGCGAGGTGAAAATGCCTTTTTAAGGCATTTAACATTTGAAGGTGCTAAAAAAAGATATGGTGAAGAGCTTTCTGAAGAGGTTGTTGAGAGGTTGGATTTTGAGCTAAGTGTTATTGAAAAGACAGGATATCCTGGATATTTTTTGATTGTTGAAGATTTTATTCGTGAAGCAAGGAAAATGGATGTGTCTGTTGGACCTGGGCGAGGTTCAGCTGCTGGTTCAGTAGTAGCATACTGTTTATGGATTACTAATATAGATCCTCTTAAGTATGATTTGCTTTTTGAGCGTTTCTTAAATCCTGATCGTGTCAGCATGCCTGATATTGATATTGATTTTGATGATGAAGGTCGAAGTCGTGTCATGGACTATGTTATTGAAAAATATGGCGCCAATCAAGTAGCACAAATTATTACATATGGTACCATGGCTGCAAAATCATCTATTCGTGATACAGCACGAGTATTAGACTTACCGTTGTTTGATGCTGATAGAATTGCGAAATTGATTCCTACGATGTCCAAGTTAGGTAAGATTTTTGGTCTTTCTGAAAAGGAGTTAGGAAGTAAGTTTAGGGCAGAAGATTTAGAAAAAGTTAATGAGCTTTTAAATATATCTGAAGGTTCAGATTTACAGGCAGAAACGGTAAATCTTGCAAGAACTTTAGAAGGTTCAGTTCGTAATACTGGTATTCATGCTTGTGGAGTTATTATCACCCCAGACGATATTACCAAATTTGTTCCCGTTTCCACAGCAAAAGATTCTGATTTATATGTTACTCAGTTTGATAATTCGGTAGTTGAAGATGCTGGTTTGCTGAAAATGGATTTTTTAGGATTAAAAACACTGACTTTAATTAAAGATACTGTTAAAATTGTAAAAGCCAAGCATGGTATTTTATTGGATCCAGATACTTTTTCTTTAGATGATGAAAAAACATATGAATTGTTTCAAAGAGGTGAAACAGTAGGAGTGTTCCAATATGAGTCTCCTGGAATGCAAAAGCACCTTAAAGAATTAAAGCCTACGGTTTTTGAGGATTTAATTGCTATGAATGCCTTGTACCGCCCTGGACCTATGGAGTATATTCCTAGTTTTACGAGACGTAAACATGGTGATGAAGATATTGAGTATGATTTGCCAGCGATGGAAGAGTACTTAAAAGAAACTTATGGGATTACGGTTTATCAAGAGCAAGTAATGTTGTTGTCGCAAAAGTTAGCAGGATTTACTAAGGGTGAAGCTGATATTTTGCGTAAAGCTATGGGGAAAAAGCAAATTGCGGTACTTGATAAAATGAAACCCAAGTTTATTGAGCAAGCAAGCAAAAAAGGCCATGATGCTAAAATTTTAGAAAAAGTTTGGAAGGATTGGGAGGCTTTTGCAAGTTATGCTTTTAATAAATCGCATTCTACGTGTTATGCCTGGATTGCCTATCAAACGGCTTATTTAAAGGCGCATTATCCTGCGGAGTATATGGCTGCAGTATTGTCTAACAATATGAATGATATCAAGCAGGTAACGTTCTTTATGGAAGAATGTAAACGTATGAAATTAGATGTTCTTGGACCTGATATTAATGAGTCATTTTATAAGTTTTCCGTAAATAAAGATAATGCAGTACGATTTGGTATGGGGGCTATAAAAGGTGTGGGGCATGGAGCGGTTATGACTATTGTTGAAAATAGAAAAAAAGATGGCCATTACAAGTCTATTTTTGATTTTGCTAAGCGAATTGATTTAAGAGCTGCTAATAAAAAAGCTTTTGAAAATCTCGCATTAGCAGGTGGTTTTGATGGATTGGGTGATACGCATAGAGCACAATATTTTCACGATGATGGTGACGGCATTACCTTTTTAGAAAAAGCCATTAAATATGCGCATAAACATCAAGAAAATGAAAATTCAGCCCAAGTAAGTTTATTTGGAGAAGCGAGTGATGTGCAAATAGCCGAACCCCAAGTGCCTCCCTGTGAAGAATGGGGTACTATGGAAAAGTTGAGTAAGGAACGAGAAGTGGTAGGTGTTTATATTTCTGGACATCCGTTGGATGATTTTAAAACAGAAATGAAAACATTTTGTAATGCTACAGTTGGTATGTTTTCTACATTAGAGCCTTATGTTAATAGGGAGTTGGTTTTTGGAGGTGTAGTGACTGATGTACAGCATCGTGTTAGTAAACAAGGCAAAGGTTGGGCATTGTTTACTATTGAAGATTATACCGATAGTTATGAATTTAGAATTTTTGGTGAAGAATATTTAAAGTTTCGGCACTTCTTAATGAAGAGTAATTTTGTATTTGTAAAAACCTTTGTTCGAGAAGGCTGGGTAAATAAGGATACAGGTAAAAGGAGCGACCCACGGTTGCAATTCAATAATTTTCAATTGTTACACGATGTGATGGAAAATTATGCTAAAAAATTATCAATTCAAGTTGATATCAAAGATTTAAATGAACAGAAAATTATCGCTTTAAAAGAATTAATTCACTTATATCCAGGAAATCAGATTCTTAATTTTGTGGTGTATGATACTAAGGAGAAAATAAAACTTAACATGCCTAGTCGAAAACAAAAAGTAAAGGTATGTCAAGAGTTAATAAGTGAATTGGAGGCACAAGATGTCATGTTTAAGTTGAATTAAACCAGACAGCAATTTGTTACACGGTATAAATAAGTGAAGCATTAAAAAAAGTAAATAAAAAAAGGGGATAATATCATTATCATCCCCTTTTCAACTACTAATCAACTAATATAAACAAACTACTATTCTGTTATTTCAATAATACCAACAACCTCATAAGCTCTGGTGTTATTTATTTGTATTTTCTCGTACAAAATATTAGCGTATTCAAAATACGTTTGACCGTCAACAATTACTTTTTCATAATCATTTGGTAACTCATATACTATGGTTCCTATTTCTGGATCTACAACTTCGTAAGCGTTGTTTGTTTGAATGTAAAAAATACCTTGTGCATTAAAATAATTGTAATTATTGTGTCTAACTATCACATAGTTAGTGGGTAGTACGTTTACTCTAAAACCAACTTTAGGAGCAATGACAATATAGCGACCTCTAGATTGTGTGTAATATTTGTTATTTGCATAGTAATAATTTTGACCATTTTGTTTTACAATGGTTTTGTTTGGTAATGTTCTTACAGTCAATACTTTACGTTGTGGTGTTTTGTAAGTAACTTTTGTACTTGATATTCTTCTGCTTGTTGTGTTTATTTTAGTAGGATTTGTTCTTGTTTCCGTTTTATTAATAGTGGTACTACTTCGGCGTGTTTGTGCTGAAACTTGTGTTGAAATTGCCACTAAAAATATTGAAGGTAGAACGATTTTTTTTATTATAGCTTTCATAATTTTTAACTTTTATATCATTTAACGTACTATTTATATCAATACTATGACTTTTCTTGGTATTGATAGTTTAAAGGTATTTGCATTTTTCGTGTAAAAAAAAGCAAATAGACGTTTGCTAATATTGTGTCTATAAATAAGTTGATTTTATAGATGTGTTTGCTATTTGTATTAACACTACTAACAAATAGAAATAAAAAAGGCATACTTCATAAGTATGCCTTTTTATTATTTTATATCAAAAAAGTATTATTTTAATAAATCAAGTAAGCCTGTTAACTCTGTAAGGTTTAAGCTTGAGCTGCTGTCAGTATCTAAAACATTAAAATTTTCTGCTACTGAACCAATAGCTTCTGTTGAGCTAATAGCTTCATCGTTATTAGTGTCTAACAAATTAAAAAGCGTTGATATTTGTTGTACCGTTGAATTTGAACTTAAAGAACTTAGTAATGTTGCAGCTTGAGAAACGTTTGATGTATTTAAGTTTTTAACACTATTACAACTAAACAGAGAGGAAGCTAATGCTAATGAAAGTACGATTTTTTTCATAATATAATTTTATTTTATTTGACCGCGAAATTAACTCTATCTCCAATAAATGAAAAAGAAAATAGACAAACCTTGTTTTTGTATCTCTTAATTATAAAGATTTGTAGACGAATTAAAATCGTTTACTAAATTATTTTATAATAAGTAACCCTTAAGAATTAAGTGAGTTAGTATTTATAAATGCCAAAAATTTTGGTTTATATTGTTCTGATACTGTAATGCGTTGTTTGTTGATGATTATTTGGCTGCGCTCAATAATATCAATGTTTTTTAAAGAAACTATATATGACCGATGTACACGCATGAAGTGTGTTTCTGGAAGCTCTTCTTCTAAAGATTTTAAACTCATTAAAGTTAAAACGGGTTTTGGATTATCTCTTAACCATATTTTAATATAATCTTTTAAGCCTTCAAAATATAAAACATCTGCTAACTTAATACGGAGTTGTTTGTATTCTGATTTTACAAAAAGGAACTCTTTTGCTTCAGAAATCATACGGCTTTTTTTTCCTTTTACAAGCTCAAACCAAGTATTTGCTTTGTTTGCTGCGGTTAAGAACTCGGCATAATCAAAAGGTTTTAATAAATAATCTAAAGCTTCAACTTTAAAGCCCTCTAAGGCATATTGGTCGAATGCGGTGGTAAAAATAATTCGAGTTTCTTTGGGGAGCATTTTTGAAAATTCAATACCTGTTAAATCTGGCATTTGAATATCTAAAAAAAGCAAGTCTATCGGTTCATTTTTAATAAACTCCATAGCTTCAATGGCACTATTGCATTTTTTTTTAAGAATTAAAAACGGTGTTTTTTTTACATAATTTTCAACTAAATTAAGAGCCATTGGCTCGTCGTCCACAATAACACAAGATATTTTTACACTCATAATTTACTTGGTTTCAATTTCTAAATGCGCTATAAAACAGTTGTTTTTTACAAAGGTACTAAAGCTATTCTTGTTTGGATATAACAATTGTAGCCGTTTTTTAATATTTGGAATGCCTATTCCAGAGCCACTCTTGTCATCAGTTTTTTTAGGAAAATTATTATTTTTAATTGTAAATAATACAGACGTTTCACGAGTGCTCATTTCAATTTTTATTTTACTTTCTTTACTTGCGGAAACCCCATGTTTAAAAGCATTTTCAATTAATGAAATGAACAATAAAGGTACTATTTTAATTCCAGTTTCTTCTGAAGGGAAATTATAATTTACGGTGGTTTTATCTGAAACCCTTAGCTTCATTAAATCGATATACTTTTTCATAAATTCAATTTCTTTTGAAAGTGTTACCAATTCTTCATTAGTTTCATATAACATATACCGCATTAACTTGCTTAAACTATGAATGGATGTTTTAGCTTGTTCTGGCGAAATATCTACCAAAGCGTAAATATTGTTTAAGGAATTAAAAAAGAAATGAGGTTGCAATTGGTAATGCAAGAGCTGTAGCTCAGACTTTAATTTAAAATTAGCGGCTTCTTTCCGTTCATTTTCTGTTTTTACCCAACGCTGGGTTGTTTTAATAGCAATTGAAAATAACAAAGGAGCCATGTAAGAAACCATTTGAACGTAAATAAACATTTTAAAGGGTGGGCCTGAATTATCACCACTACTTGGACGTTTTTTAGCAATTTCCTGAAAAAAATTATTTTCAATTGTTTCTTTGGAATAAATGAATAGTGCTATGCAAATTACATTAATACAAATAAACCAAATTGTTTTTTTAGTGAATAGCAATTTATCTATAAGCACAAAGAAATTTAGATAAAACAAAATAGCAGATAATGCTAAGGGAATCCAAAAATGAATGATGACTCTATTAATGTCCTGCTCTTGCCCATAAGATAATAAGTAAGGCATGCTAAAAAGTACAAACCAAACTAAAATGTGTGAGAGTATCGTGATATTTTTATTTTTTATCATTTTGATTCCATGTATTAATCCCAACTATTTTTAGTTGATAGAGCATATTTCCCTGCACCAGTAAAAAACAAAACTAAAGCACCGAAAGCATACAATAAAATAAGTTCAATTTGAAGACCTCCAGTTTTTGATAGTGCAAACAAATTTTCTGAATGAGCAAGTAACATAGCAGCTATCATCCCTAAGAAAAATACAAGAGCTGCCAATCGTGTTCTAAAACCAATTAAAATAAGTATAGGGGCGATTAACTCTGTAATGTAGACACCATAGGCCATAAATTCTGGAAAACCTACTCCTGTTAGCATACTTTTAATGCCATTAAGATGACTCAATTTGGCCACACCATGAAACAGCATGAGTACAGCAACTGTAATCCTTAAAATTAAATAACCGATATCACTATTTTTTTTCATCTTTATTATGTTTAATTTGTTATCTGTAATTACTCGTAACGCAATGCTGTAATTGGATCTAATGCTGATGCTTTTCTTGCAGGGTACCATCCAAAAAAGATGCCGGTTACGGCGCAAACAGCAAAGGAAATCACTATAGAATACAAAGCTACACTGGTAGGCCAATTTAAGAATTTTTCGATAAAGACCGTTGCTCCCAGACCTAAGATTACACCTAAAAGTCCTCCCGTGATGCTTATTAAAATGGCTTCAATTAAAAACTGCATTAAAATATCGGAACCTTTGCCTCCTACTGCCATTCGCAAACCAATTTCTTTTGTGCGTTCTTTTACAGATACATACATGATATTCATAATTCCAATACCCCCAATTAATAAAGAAATTCCAGCAACGGCAACTAATAGAATGGTTAACATTTCACTTGTTGAACTAAATGTTGAAATTAACTCTTCCATAGAACGCACCGTAAAATCATCATCTTCGGTATCCATTAATTTGTGTTGTGAACGCAAAATCTCGGTTACTTGCTCTACGGCTTCTGGAGCATCATCTTCACTAATTGCTGAAGCCATGATTTGATTTAAATAATCGATGGCCAAAATACGTTTTTGTACAGTAGTATAAGGAGCAATCACAACATCATCTTGGTCTTGTCCAAAGGTATTCTCACCTTTTTCTTCTAAAACACCAATTACTTTAAATGGAATATTATTAAATCGAATCATTTGGCCTACAGGGTCTTGGCCATCTGGAAATACATTCTCGACCACTGTTTGCCCAATTAGAGCGACTTTTGAAGCTGATTGTACTTCGGCATCTGTGAACATACTACCGCTTTGTAAACCAACAGCTTTTATTTCTAAATACTCCGGATTAACACCATAGATGGAAGACGGCCAGTTGTTAGGGCCATTAATGACTTGTCCACCACCATTTACTACCGGTGTGATATTGCTTAATAAGGAGGCTTGTTTTTTTATTTCTTTATAATCTTCTAAAACCAGTGTTTGCACATTTCCGCCACTTCCTCTTGCAGGGCCTCGGTCATCAGCTCCAGGTCTAATAGTTATCATATTAGAGCCCATACTTGAAATGGTGGCACGGATACTTTCTTTAGAGCCTTCACCGATAGCTAACATGGCGATTACGGAAGCTACACCAATGATGATACCTAACATAGTAAGTAACGTTCTTGTTTTATTTAAAACAATTGCTTTGTAGGCAATTTTAAGTAAGTTTAATAGTCTCATAATTAATGATCTTCTAAAGGTAATTTTGCTAATTCGCTTGCTGCGGATTGTATCTTGTTATTTTGGTAATCCTGTATGATATTACCATCCTTAAGTACAATAGTTCTACTGCTAAATGTTGCAATATCAGGCTCGTGCGTTACAAAAGTGATGGTGATTCCTTGCTTGTTTAGGTCTTGGAATAGGGACATGATTTCGTAAGATGTCCTCGTATCTAAGTTTCCTGTAGCTTCATCGGCTAAAATCATTACCGGATTGTTTACCAACGATCTTGCAATGGCAACACGTTGTTGCTGCCCACCAGAAAGTTGTGAAGGTGTATGATCCATTCGCTCTCCTAATCCTACCATTTCTAAAGCTCTAATAGCTCTTTTTCTACGTTCTTCAGTAGAAACTTTACTGTTGTATAGTAATGGCAATTCTACATTTTCTAAGGCGGAAGTTCTTGCTAATAAATTATAGGACTGAAAAATAAATCCAATTTTTTCATTTCTAATAGTGGCTAACTCGTTTCTACTGAGGTCTTTTACTTTTACACCGTCAATTTCATAAGTACCAGAAGTAGGCTGATCTAAACAACCCAGAATATTTAGCATGGTACTTTTTCCAGAACCACTAGATCCCATAATGGTGACAAACTCGCCTTCTTTTATATCAAACGAAATCCCTTTTAAAGCATGAACCGTTTCGCTACCCATGGTGAATTCACGCTTCAAGTCTTCTATTTTAATAATATCTTTACCCATGATGTTTTTATTTTTTCTTAGCTCCTGGACGTTGTGGCATAAACGGACTTTCGTTAGCTCCAGCTGGAGGTCCAGCTTCTCCTTTGGTCACGCCTTTTAAGCTATACACTAATTGTTCTCCTTCTGAAATTCCGCTTAACACTTGAACATTAACACCATCACTAGCACCTAAGGTTACGGTTGTAGGTGTAATACTTCTATCCTTTCCTAGTACCCATAATACATTTTTTGATGTAGTTGGATGAGCTGTAGTTTCAGGTAATTCATGATGCATATTGTAAGTTGACAATGTTTCAGTATCTGGGCTAAAATTGATGGCCTTGGCTTCTGCTGTTAAAACATTATTCAATTCTAAAGTATAAATGGAAATGGTTGCTGTTAAACCCGGTTTTAATTTTAAATCTTCATTTTCTGCTTTAACAATTACAGTATAAGTTACTACATTTGAGGTTATTGTGGGGTTTAGGCGCACTTGTGTTACCACGCCATTAAACGTTTCGCCCATGTAGGCGTCTACTGTAAATTCTACACGTTGACCTTCTTTTACGTTACCTATATCGGCTTCATCAACATCGGCTTCCACTTGCATTTCTTTTAAATCTTGTGCAATGGTAAATAAGGTTGGTGTACTATAACTTGCTGCTACGGTTTGGCCTTCTTCAATATCTCTAGAGAGTACCACACCATCAATGGGTGAATAAATATTGGCATAACCCAAATTGGTTTTTGCTTGTTCTAAGTCTGAATAACGCTGTGTAACCGTGCCTTTTGCTGTTTCGTAATTGTAGGTAGCATCATCAAAATCAGATTTGCTAATGACTTGATTGTCGAACAATGTTTTTTGTCTGTCGTAAATCGTTTTCATGTAATTTCTTTGACTTAAAGCATTGTCATAAGCTGCTTGAGCTTGTGTTTTTGCAGCTTGAAGGTTGGTTTTGTCCAATTCTGCAATTAATTGGCCTTGTTTAACCACACTGTTGTAGTCTACATAAATTTTTTCAACAACACCCGAAACTTGTGTACCAACATCTACTTGATTTATAGGTTCAATGGTTCCTGTTGCAGTTACCATAGTGGTTACATTTGCTTTTTTTGCTACTACCGTTTTTGCTTCTATAACTATGGCATCGCCACTGTTTATAAAACGCAATGCTATAACGGTTAGTGCAATTAGTATTATGCCACTTATTATGATTTTCTTTTTGTTATTCATGACTGTATTATTAAAGTTTGATATCGTTTCCTTGGTAAAATTGTAATAATTGATAGTATAGTATATTTAAATATTTTGCTTGCAAATAGTTTTGTTGAGCATTGGTATAAGTGTTTTGACTAATCACTAAATCTGTTGTGCTTAAGTCACCCAATTCGTATTTTTTCTGTGCAAGATTATAGCTTTGTTCAGCAGCCTCCTTAGAAGCTTCAGAAGCGATAACCTGTTCTTGTGCGGATAAAGCATTTTGATAAGCTGTTTCTACTTTCTTGTAAACCTCTTTTTCTGTGGTTTGCTTTTGTATTTCGGCTTTTTCAATATTTATAGTAGCGGTTTGTACTGCAGCTTTTGTTTGATTTCTGTTAAATATTGGAATGGTTAAGGATAAACCTATTTTTTGATTGAAATTTAAATCAAACTGATCTGAAAATGTAGTGTCATTGATACTTGTATATCCAGAACCAATGCTTCCATTTAATGATAATACTGGTAAAAACCCACCTTTAGCAATATCAAGTTCCTTCTCGTTGGCGGCTATGTTCAATTTGCTAGCTTGTATTTCTGGCAAAAATTCTAAGGCATTATTATAAACATCAATTTTGTTAAGGTTAAGATTTATTAGATCCATGTTATCATCAAGAGTTTCAATCTCCAGATTTTCTAATGGAGATAACTCTAATAATTGTTTTAGTTCTATAATATATTGCTGGTAGTTATTTTTAGCTGAAATAACATTGTATTTATTAGTTGCTGCTTGACTTTGAGCTTCGGTATAATCATTTAAAGCAATGGTACCTGCGTCTAATCTTGCTTTGGCTCTTAATACTTCTTTTTCTGAGGCGTCTAAGTTATTTTCTGCAATAACAATACTTTCTTTGCTATATAACGCTTGTAAGTAGGTTTCTAAAATATTTAATACAATACTATTTTTTTCTATTTCTTCTTGAAAAACACTCTGTTCAAGGAGGATTTTATTTTGTTTAATTTGATTACTAATTTGATTACCTTGAAATAGGGTCATTGAACTATTAATGCCAACATTGGTACTATTAATTTGATCGGTTACATAATCACTCGTAATTGGATCTATGGTATTTCCGCTTGAAAAATTTTGCGAAGCACTACCAAATAAATTAGGTAACCTTGAAGATTTTGCTTTATTATAATCTACTTCGGCT
Source organism: Pseudalgibacter alginicilyticus (assembly GCF_001310225.1). GTDB lineage: Bacteria > Bacteroidota > Bacteroidia > Flavobacteriales > Flavobacteriaceae > Pseudalgibacter > Pseudalgibacter alginicilyticus. The sequence goes on from NZ_CP012898.1 coordinate 3,040,833, forward strand.
ATATTTTTGTTTAAACCAGCGTCTTTAATAGTAATGTTATTTTCAATTGCGTAAGTAATGCAATCTTCTAACGACCATATTTTTGATGTTGGGTTATTTGTAGCATCTTGTCCAAAGCTAAACTGGACAAAACATAAGCTTGCAATAATTAAATATAATTTCATTTTAGTGTGTTTTTAATTAACACTTCAAAGGTGAAATTATATGTGTTCTTATTAAATTGAAATAGATGTTTTAGGGAATTGTCTATATAAATGGATTGATTTTGTCGATGGGTTTTTGATACTATTTAAATTAAGAAACGATGTATGCATATAGTTTAATAAGTATAAACCAGGTTTCATATCAAATGATTTGAATAAAGTTAATTTTCAGTTAGATTTATAGGTTTAAAAGCAATAATAATAGGAAACAATATGAATATAAAGAAAACAAATTGTTACCTTGTAGGCATTAGAGATTTTTTGACTAATTTTGTAGATATAAAAAAAGTAGAACAGATTTAAATTAAAATATTATGGCATTAGAGATAACAGATGCAACGTTTGAGGAAACGGTTTTGAAAAGTGATAAACCAGTATTAGTAGATTTTTGGGCAGCTTGGTGTGGACCATGTAGAATGGTTGGTCCAATCATTGAACAAATTAGTGAGGAATACGAAGGAAAAGCCGTTGTTGGTAAGGTTGACGTTGATGCCAATCAAGAATTTGCTGCCAAATATGGAGTGCGTAACATCCCTACAGTTTTGGTTTTCCAAAATGGAGAGGTAGTCGGACGTCAAGTAGGAGTTGCTCCTAAAAATGCATATACAGATGCTATTGATGGTCTTTTATAATAGATAAAACAAAAGAAACTTGAAAAGGTTTGCCAATATGGTAAACCTTTTTTTATTTTAGATGAAAAATTAAATTTATGAGTGATAAAATAAAAGTACAGGATGCTATAGATAGCAAATTAATTGAGCAACGTAAAGTGTTTTTATGGGGTCAGGTGGATGATAAGTCTGCTAAGCATGTAGTTGATAGATTGCTGTATTTAGATGCTATAGGAAATGCTGATATTCATTTGTATATAAACAGTCCAGGAGGTTATGTAACATCTGGTTTTGCTATTTATGATTGTATAAAATCTTTAAATAGTCAAGTGTCTACAATATGTACTGGATTTGCGGCTTCTATGGGATCCATAATTCTTTCTGCAGGAGCAAAAGGTAAACGTTTTATTCAACCTCATGCGCGTGTAATGATTCATCAACCAAGTGGTGGCGCACGTGGACAGGCTAGTGATATTGAAATTACAGCTAAAGAAATTGTTATTACAAAAGAATTGAGTGCTCAAATATTAGCAGATAATTGCGGGCAAACTTTTGAAAAAGTAATGAAAGATTTTAACCGAGATCACTGGATGGGTGCAGAAGAATCTGTAGCATATGGTATTGTTGATGGTATAATTTAAAGTCTAAACTTATCGGAGAGCTCTTGTTTTTGTTTGCAAAGTAGTGTTTTACAAGAGGAAAGTTTTTAATTTTAAATATGATTTGCTGTTGGAGTCCTTCTTTTTACTTGGGAGGTGTAGATGAGCTTTTTTTATGAATTTACAGTCGGAATTAAATAAAATAGAGGGGTTTGATAATCTTGAGCTACTTGCTAAACAAGTGGTTGAGGGTTTTATTTCCGGTATGCATAAAAGTCCGTTTCATGGATTTTCAGCAGAATTTGCAGAGCATAAAATTTATAATCAAGGCGAAAGTACACGGCATATAGATTGGAAGCTGTTTGCAAAAACAGACAAGCTTTATACAAAACGCTTTGATGATGAAACCAATTTGCGTTGTCATATAATTTTAGACAATAGTAGTTCTATGCATTATCCTAACATGAATACTTTTTCCATCGATAGATTGAATAAAGTAGGTTTTTCAGTTTTAGCAGCTGCTTCTCTCATGCAAATTTTAAAAAAGCAGCGAGATGCTGTTGGTTTAAGTATTTATAGTGATAATTATGATTATTATGCCCCAGAAAAGGGTAGTGAACGTCATCATCAAATGCTTTTAAATCATTTAAGTGCAGCTGCTATTTCCAAGTCAACAAACAGAAAAACCGAAACGTATAAATATTTACATGAGATTGCTGAAAAAGTACATAGGCGTTCTATGATTTTTTTATTTACCGATATGTTTCAAACCTCGGAAGATGAAATAAGATTGTTAGAAGCATTACGGCATCTTAAATATAATAAACATGAAGTGATTTTGTTTCATGTATTCGATAAGGAGAAGGAATTAAAGTTTGATTTTGATAATAAACCTAAACAATTCATTGATATAGAAACAGGTGCTTATATTAATTTGTATGCTGATACTATAAAAGAGAATTATGAAACAGCAGTAAATGATTATTTTAATACGCTTCGTTTAAAATGTGCTCAATATAAGATTAAATATGTTGAGGCTGATATTAATAAAAAATTTAGTAACATCCTCACAACCTATATGATAGAGCGTCAAAAATTTATTTGACAAATTTTTTTTAAAAAAATGCTAAAAAAACGTTTGAGATATAAAAAAAGGCGTGTATATTTGCAACCGCAATAATGCAACGGTCTGGTAGTTCAGTTGGTTAGAATGTCGCCCTGTCACGGCGAAGGTCGCGGGTTCGAGTCCCGTCCAGACCGCCAAATTGCTAAAAAGCTCTAAGAGATTAGGGCTTTTTTTGGCACTTAAAAGAAGTTGTGTTGTTTGGTAAGCACCCAGTGCTTATCACAGGTTTAAGTAGTTAAACCAATGGAAAGCTTTCCTTTTTTCTGTGAAGAAAATTGGGATGCTTTTTTGTTTTATAGCCTTTTGTCTCAACAAAGGAATCTTAATTAGATCTTAATATAATGACAAATTATACAACTTTTGCAGCAGATTCCATACGGAAAATTACTTTTAGTTTTATTTATTTTGATATTTAATTGTTGTAAAATCAATGTTTTACAATTCTCATTGATAAGAGTGGTATATTTTTAAGAGAAATAAAACTTTAAAGAGTTTTCTGGTTTGTGTGTAGGCTATTTGCAACAAAATTAGTTTGAGTATTTTTAAATAAAAAAACTAAAACGTTGTATTTATGATTATTTATGTTAAATTTGTGTAATCGATTACAATTACATTTTTTTATAAGTATAATTTCCAAAATTATTTTAAGAAGCAAGTAGAGGTTCGTTTTTTAAAATTTAATAGAACCATTTGTTTTTGTAAGCAACCAACAAGATGTATTGAAAATAGAGTTTTAACTAAGATTAAATCTGAATAGAGTAATGACAAACAAAAAATTTATACATGATAATTTTTTATTAGAAAATAAATACGCAGAAGAATTATATCATAATTATTCCAAAGATCTACCTATTATTGATTATCACAATCACTTATCACCTAAGTTTATTGCTGAAAACAAAACTTTTAAAAACATAACTGAAGTATGGATAAACGGTGATCACTATAAATGGAGAGCAATGCGTACTCTAGGTGTTAATGAGTCGTATATTACAGGGGCAGCTTCGGATGAAGATAAGTTTAAAAAATGGGCAGAAACAGTTCCTTATACTATGCGCAATCCATTGTATCACTGGACTCATTTAGAATTAGCTAGGTATTTTAATATCTATGATTTGTTGAATGATAAATCAGGTCAAAGGGTTTTTGGTGAAACAAACGAAAAATTAAATTCTGGAGATTATAGTTGTCAGCAATTACTTCAAAAAATGAATGCAGAGGTGGTTTGTACAACCGAAGGTCCTACCGATACCTTGAAATATCATCATCAACTTGCCAAAAGTGATTTTAAGGTAAAAGTTAGTACGGCATTTAGACCAGATGCAGCCATATTAATTTCTAATTCTGGTTATAATAAATACCTGGATACTTTAAGTGATATTACTGGGCTGAATATAAATACATATACTGATCTATGTGAGGCGTTAAAAAACAGAATTGAATACTTTCATGAAAATGGATGTAAATTGAGTGACCATGGATTGGATCAAATCTATTTTGAAAATTTTACTGAAAACGAAGTAAATACCATATTTAAAAAGAAAAGGGAGAATAAAAGCATTAGTACAGAGGAAGCTTTGAAATTTCAAAGTGCTATTCTTATTTTTCTGTGTGAAACATACCACGACTATGGTTGGGTTCAGCAATTTCACGTAGGCGCTTTAAGAAATAATAATGAACGCATGCATCGCATTTTAGGGCCAGACACTGGTTGGGATTCTATAGGCGATTTTCCACAAGCGCAAAAACTTTCGGCTTTTTTAAATGCTTTAGACGGTAAAGATAAATTAACTAAAACAATTATTTATAATTTGAATCCAGCTGATAATGAAGTAATGGCTACTATGATAGGAAATTTTAATGACGGTAGCATAAAAGGAAAAGTTCAATTTGGTTCAGGTTGGTGGTTTTTAGATCAAAAGGATGGTATGACAAAGCAATTAAATGCACTTTCAAACATGGGGCTTATAAGTTGTTTTATAGGAATGCTTACTGATTCTCGAAGCTTTCTATCGTTTCCTAGGCATGAATATTTTAGGCGTGTGCTTTGTAATCTTTTGGGTGATGAAATAAAAAGAGGTGAGTTGCCAAATGATATGGATTGGATAGGTAAAATGGTTTCAGATATAAGTTATTATAATGCAAAGGAGTATTTCAATTTTTAAAAGAACCTTTTATATACATAGATGAAAAATTTAAGCAGAAGTAATATAGGTCTCGAATCAAAGCCTCCAATCAAAGTTGTACAATTTGGAGAAGGTAACTTTTTAAGGGCTTTCGTTGGGTATGCCATACATGAATTAAACCATAAGGTTGATTTTAATGCAGGTATAGCTGTAGTGCAACCTATTGATAAAGGATTGGTGAAAATGTTAGAGGCTCAAGATGGGCTGTATACGCTTTTTATGAAAGGTGTTAAAAAAGGTGAAGAAATTCAGGAAGTAGAATTGATTTCTAATATTGTAAAAACAGTTAATCCATATATTAATTTTAATGATTATTTAAATTTGGCTAAAGAAGAATCATTAGAATTCATTATTTCAAATACTACCGAAGCAGGGATTACTTATGTAAGCTCTGATACTCCAGAAATGCAGCCGCCAAATTCGTTTCCAGCAAAATTAACACTTTTATTATACGAACGATTTAAGTATTTCAATGGAGATGTAACTAAAGGTTTAACTATTATTCCTTGTGAACTTATAAACCATAATGCAGAAACTCTAAAGAAAATTATATTAAAATATATTGTTGAATGGAATTTAGGTAGTGCATTTAAAACATGGGTATTAGAACATAGTTCATTTCACAGTACGTTAGTAGATAGAATTGTGCCAGGGTATCCAAAAGATGAAATTGAAATTTATAATGCACAATTGCATTATAAAGATAACTTAATCGTAGCCTCAGAAGCATTTTTATTGTGGGTAATAGAAGGTGGAGATGATTTGAAAGCAAAATTACCTTTTAATAAAACTAATTTAGATGTTAAGATTGTTGATGATATGCAACCATACAGAACTAGAAAAGTGCGTATTTTAAATGGTGCTCATACAGCTATGGTTCCTTTTTCATTACTTTATGGAAATAAAACAGTAAAAGAATCAGTGGACAATAAATTTACTGGTGATTTTATTAATAAGGCCGTTTATAATGAAATAAGCGAAACTTTAGAAATGGAAAAAGACGAATTAAATAATTTTATTGATGAGGTTTTTGATCGTTTTAGAAATCCTTTCATTATTCATAATTTATCTACGATTGCCCTAAACTCTATTTCTAAATTCAAAGTTCGAGTATTGCCAAGTTTATTGGATTACGTAGATATTTATAAAAAAGTGCCAACTAATTTAACATTTGCATTTGCTTGCTTAGTACGTTTTTATAAAGGCACTTGGAAAGGGAATGCTTTGCCAGTTCAAGATAGCCCTGATATAGTTTCTGCTTTTTATAAGTTTTGGGAATCGAATGATTATGAACAAATAGCAAAAAATGTTTTAAGTGTGAGTGATTACTGGGGAGAAGATTTAAATAGGGTAAAAGATTTACCAGAAGCAATTGCATTAGCATTAAAAGAAATAGACGCTAATGGTGTTGAAATAGGATTTACTAATTACAGCAAAAAGTTTTAAACGGAATAAATTATTTTGTATGCAAAAGAAAATAATGAAAGTAAATGAAGCAGATAATGTTGCGGTTGCTTTGGTAAACTTGGTAGAAGGAGAAACTATTTCTTTTCAAGGGCAATATATCAAGGTGTTATCTGATATAAAATCTAAGCATAAAATAGCTTTAAATAGATTTGAATCAGGAGACAGGATTCTTATGTATGGTGTATTAGTAGGTTCTGCTACTAAAATTATTGAAAAAGGAGATGTTTTAACTACTGAAAACGTAAAACACTTAAGTGAAAAAGTTTATGGAAGAAATGATAGCCCTAATTGGATTGCTCCTAATGTTGATAAATGGAAAGGTAAAAAATTTTTAGGCTATCACAGAGAGGATGGACAAGTAGGAACAGAAAATGTGTGGTTGTTTTTTCCATTGGTATTTTGTGAAAACCGTAATATTGAAATTTTAAAAGAAATTTTTGAAAAGGAACTTTTAAAACAAAGAATAAGTTCTCATCAATTGCTGCTTCGTTCTTTAGTTAGTGGAAAAGAAGAAATTGACGAAGCATCGTTGTTTACAGATGTTTTTGACAATATAGATGTGAAATTTATAACCCATCCGGGAGGATGTGGAGGAATTCGTCAAGACTCTGAAAGTTTAGCTAAGTTATTAGCAGGCTACGTTAATAATCCTAATGTTGCTGGTGTTACAGTGTTAAGTTTAGGGTGTCAAAATCTTCAAATTGATGTATTTAAAGAAGCGTTGAAAATAATCAATCCAAATTTAAAGAAACCTATTCTCATTTTTGAACAACAACAAATAGGGACAGTAGATGAAATGTTGTCTGTAATTGTTAAGGAGTCTTTTGAATGTATAAAAAAAGCGAATAATATTAAGCGAGAACCAGCTCCTTTATCTAAACTTAAAGTAGGTTTAGAATGCGGAGGCTCTGATGGGTTTTCAGGAATATCAGCAAATCCTACATTAGGTGCTGTGTCAGATTTATTAGTAGCGCTTAATGGTACAGCTGTATTAGCTGAATTTCCTGAATTATGTGGCGTTGAACAAGAATTGGTGAATCGTTGTGTTGAAGATGAAAAAGGAGACAAGTTTTTAAAACTAATGAAAGCTTTTGAAAAATCAGTTGTAGATGCTGGATCTGGATTTGATATGAATCCTTCTCCTGGGAATATTAAAGATGGTTTAATTACAGACGCTATGAAATCTGCAGGAGCCGCTAAAAAAGGAGGAGCATCACCTGTTCAAGACGTATTAGACTATGGTGAGTATATTACTAAACCAGGATTGAATTTGTTGTGTACACCAGGCAATGATGTAGAAAGTACAACCGCTTTAGTAGGTTCAGGGGTTAATCTTGTATTGTTTACTACAGGTTTAGGAACCCCAACAGGTAATCCTATAGCGCCTGTAATAAAAGTAGCTTCAAGTACAGAACTTCAAGCTCGTATGCCAGATATTATTGACATTGAAACTGGTGCTGTTGTAAGAGGTGAAAAAACCATAGAGGAAATGGCTGATGAAATGCTTGGGTTCATAATAGAGGTAGCAAGTGGTAGGGTGAAAACTAAAGCAAAATTATTAAACCAAAATGATTTTATACCTTGGAGACGAGGAGTGTCTTTGTAGCATAGAAATGGTTAAGATTAATAGTGTAAAAAAGTCAAGGTTATGGTCTTGGCTTTTTTATTAAATTCATGGGTTGATCTAATTTAAGCATCAGATTTTAAAGATGATTTTCTTATTATTAATTTAGGCTTTAGTATAATTCTTTTTTCAATTTTAAATTTATTATTCATTTGTTCTAAAAAAACTTGAGCAGCCATTTTTCCCATTTCAAGTGGAGATTGATCAATAGATGTTATAGATAGTTCCATGAATTTGGTAAATGGTTCGTTACTAAAGCCAACAACACAAAAATCTTTAGGAACTTTAATTCCTTGTGATTTTAGCTCTTGAATGGCTCCTAATGCACTAAAATCACTTGATGAAAAAAGCCCATCTGGAGGTGTTTTCATTTTTAGCAATGATTTCATTGCTTTTGCGCCTTTAGTAATATCGCTTTTTATTTGAATGATATAATCTTCATTTAACTCTATACCATTATCCTCTAACGCTTGTTTATACCCTAAATACCTGTCTTTAAATATATCAATGTTATGACTTCCAGTATAATGTGCTATATGTTTACAGCCTTGGTTAATTAAATGTTTTGTTGCTTGATATCCCCCTTCAAAATCATCAATGGTCACAGAGCTAACACCCTCCATATTGTGTCTTCTATCAAAAAATATAAGTGGAATATTCTTTTTGATAACCCGGTTAAAATGGTTGGACTCTATGTTTGATTTTGTAATAGACATTAAAACACCATCTACCTGGGCGTTTAATAGAGTGTCTATATTTTCAATTTCTTTAGCATTCTCTTCATGAGTCTGGCAAATAATTACTTGGTAACCAAAAGGTGAAAGTTCATCTTCAATTCCTCTAATGATTGAGGCGAAAAAATTACTGTCTATACGAGGAACAATAACACCTACATTATAACTTTTTCCACTTTTTAGAGCTTGAGCAAGTTTGTTTTGTTCATAATTCATTTTAGCAGCAGTTTCTAATACAAGTTCTTTTGTAGCCGCACTAATTTTAGGATTATTGTTTAGTGCTCTTGAAACTGTAGCTGCTGTAATGTTCAGCTTTTTTGCGATATCATAAATAGTTGTCTTTTTTCCCATAATAACCAATAATACAAAGTAGTAATTAGATTCAACAAAAGTAATATTTTTTGTATTTATATTTTGCTTATCGGATATTAATAATTAATATTGATTAATCGATTACATCTCTGTTAAATAGTATGAAAATGAATAAAAAAATAAAAATTATATTATTGTTTCTATGTTCTTTTATAGTTTACAACTCTTATGGAAGTGATTTAAGTGTTGCTCATGCATATCGGTACGCTGTAATGAAAAAAGCTAAGGGTAGTGATATTTTGTTGTTGGGTGAAGTTTTTGAAAATAACAACAGCTTAGAATCAAGGATTTATGAGTCATTTTTGTTTGACGAAAAGAGAATTGTTATAGCTAAAATATCTTCTCATATAAACAAGGAGAAAATACGTGCAAAAGGCTTTTGTTCTTCAATAATTTCAGATTTAAAAGCAGAAAATATATTATTGTGGCAGCGTAACAATGGTGGTTGGCCAAAAGAACCCCACAATAATTTTTCTGGATACAATAGGGCGCAAACAGAAAAAGAGAAGGTATTAGCTCTGAGTACTAAAAATAGTACAGATACAACCATTGATAATAATCATACAGTAGGCGAGATCAAATATCTATTAAAGGCTTATAAATTAACTAATAATATTAATTATTTAACAGGTGCTATTAAAGGTGTAGATTACCTTTTGGTAGCCCAATATGACAATGGGGGCTGGCCACAATATTATCCAGATAAAAGTGCTTATAGGCATCAGATAACTTTTAATGATAATGCCATGGTTAATGTAATGAATTTAATGTGGGATATTTCAAAAGGGATTAATAATACAGATGTTCTTGATGTTAAATATAAAGAAAAAGCAATCAATGCATTTGCAAAAGGAATTGATATTATATTACAAACTCAGATAAGTATAGATGGAAAAAAAACAGGTTGGTGTGCACAATATGATGAAGTGACATTATTACCAGCATTGGCAAGGTCTTATGAATTACCTTCTATAAGTGGTTCCGAATCTGTAGGTATTGTTAGGGTGCTTATGCTTGTTGAAAACCCTTCATTTGAAATTATACATTCTATACATTCTGCCGTTGATTGGTTTAATAAGGTTAAGATTAAAGATTTAGGTATACAAAAAACTTTTAATCCTGAGGATATGAAAGTAGTATCAAAACCAGGAAATATTATGTGGGCTCGTTTTTATGATTTAAAAACACAACAGCCTTTTTTTTCAGGAAGGGATGGTGTTAAAAAAAACACATTAGCTGAAATAGAGATTGAAAGACGAGTTGGGTATGCTTGGTACGTTAAAGGTCCTAATAAATTGATAGGGACTCAATATACTAAATGGAAGTCTAAACATGGATTGTAGGTTTTTAATATATGATTTTCATTACTTTGCACTCTTTTAGTTATGTAGGTATAAAAAGAAATAATTAATTGGATGTTATGTTGAGTTCTTGTAAACCTATATAAACTAATTTAGCAACTTCTGTAGCTCCTTCAGATTGAAAATGAGTATTATCACTTAAGCCGTCAGGGTAAGCTTCATAAGTATCAGGCGGAAGATTCATAAAGTATTTTTGAGTCACGTATTCTTTGCCTGTTTTAGTAAAGAAATCTTTTGATTTTTTATTTAAATCAATAAGCATAACATCTAATTCTTTGGCAACATCTTTAGGGGCCTTCCCGTATTCACCGTGAACATCACCAAGTATACCGTCTTGCCATGATTTATTTATAGCTACTGGAGTTAATATTATAGGTATAGCACCTTTGTCTCTAGTTTGATTTACAAAAAGCCTTAAAAATTCTTTATAACCTTTAATATCTACATAACGGTCTATTTTATTAGAGGATGCATCATTATGTCCAAATTGCATCATCACTATGTCATCTTTTTTAAGACTTTGATACACTGAGCGCCATCGACCTTCTTGAAAAAACGAACGTGTGCTACGCCCCCCTCGAGCCCTATTGTCAACATAGACACTGTCGTTTTTAATAATATTTCTTAGTTTTAACAAACTATCAGATTGCATGAACTGTTGAAAAACTTGCCCCCAACCTGTTATGGGATATTTTTTTTTAATATAATCTTCTTTAGAATCATAATAGCTAATATAATCGGCCATAGTGGAATCACCAATTAGATATAGTGTTGTGAAAAATGTGTGTTCTTGATCTTTTGGTTTATCGTCATTTTTTTTTACGTTACAAGATAAATTAGTAAATAAAAGAGTTAATAATATTATAGCAATGGTTATTTTTTTCATAATATATAGATGGGCCTTGTAAGTATGTATATTGGTTTGAAAATTTATTTATTGAGTTCTAAAGCCGCTAATATAAAAGGACCGGTAGCCTTAGGGTCGTTTGAACGAATAATTTCATTTACGTAATATTCAAATGAACCATCTCTATAAGGTTTACCTCCTAATCCTGCAACTCCACAACATTTGTTAATATTTACCAATCCATTTTCTTCTACTGAAATTAAATTGTTTATTAAACCATTAAAAGCTTTTTCTGCAGTTTTTTGATATTTTTTAGGGAGATAGCCTTTATTGACCCCTTTGGCAAAAGTATAAGTAAACATAGCTGTTCCTGAGGCTTCTAAATAATTTCCTTTTCTATTTCCTTGATCTAAAACTTGCCACCATAAACCAGATTTATCTTGTACTTTGTTTAAAGCTTCAGCATATAGATTTAGGTAATTTATTATGCGTTCTCTTCCAGGATGGTTTAATGGTAAAAAATCTAATACATCTACCATTGCCATGCCGTACCATCCCATACCTCTTGACCAAAAATGTTTTGAATTTCCTGTTTTTTTGTTAGCCCATTGTTCTTGCTTGCTTTCATCCCAACCATGGTAAAGCAAGCCTGATTCTTTATCAAAACTATGTTTTTGAATTAAATCAAATTGATGCACAACATCTTCATAAATTTTAAATTTAATACTTTCATTATTAATATATGTTTTTGCATATTGCGCATGAAACGGCTCTGCCATGTATAGCCCATCTAACCACATTTGATATGGGTATATTTTTTTATGCCAATAACCACCATTGGAAGTTTTTGGTTGTGTTTCCATTTGGTTATTTAATGTTTCTGCGGCCGTTAAGAATCGTTTTTCTTTTGTTTTTGGATATAAATACAATAAAATATCACCAGACTTAATCATGTCTAAATTTTTATTTGAATATTTATAAGTTAATATGCCACCCATACTATCTATCATTTTGTTAGCGTACTGATAGATATAATCAAAGTAAAGTTGTTTTTTCGTTTTTTCGTAAACTTTAGCAGAAGCAGATAATACAAGTCCTGGGGTATAACTCCAATGTGGTGCTTTTTTAAAATCTAAAAGTGAGGCATCGGGAAAGCGTTGCATCTCTGAAAGCAGCATCCTTTCTGACCATTTTAAATTTTCAGGAATAATATTTTTTACGTTATTGTTTTGTAATATAGACTTTTGATGAGTTATGTTGTTTTTACAGCCTGTTATTATAATTAGAAATGCTATAAAATATAGCGGGTTAAGTATTATTGATTTTTTCATAATTTTTAAATTCATTTAAATATTCTGCCCTTGTATTTTCTGCTTTCCCAATTGTTTTTGTTTTCAATATTGGCAATAACTTATAGATTTAAACTCAATTTTTTTGAATAAGTGTATTAATATTGCTTTCCGTTTATAAATGTATTTTTAAATGTAATAGGCTCAGAATTTTCAATAGATAATGGTGTTTTTGCACCTTTAATGGTTACATTAGTAAGTGTTACATTTTCAACAGGACTTTGTTCTCTACCTTTTATAAGTATGCCATATTTACCACTGTTTTCTACTTGAATATCTTCTAAATGAATGTTTTTTATTGAAGGGATAAAGTCTCCTTCTTGATTGGCATAAATAGCATAATATGTGTTTATACGTAAGAAGGCTTCTTTTATTTGTCCAACTTGAACGTTTTTAACATACAGGTTCTCCACAAATCCACCTCTTAATGTGTTGGTCTTAATACGAATAGCTCGATCTAAGTTAGGACTGTCCATTTTGCAATTTCTTACAAATACATTTTTAACTCCTGCTGAAATTTCGCTACCAATAACAACACCGCCATGACCGTCTATCATATGACAATTTTCAATAACTATATTTTCACTAACGATGTTTACGCTTCTACCATCATTATTTCTTCCTGATTTGATAGCAATACAATCATCACCTGTATTAAATGTGCAATTTGTTATATGAACATTTTTAGAATATTCTGGGTCACAGCCATCGTTATTTGGCCCATGGCTATTTACTATTACACTATCAACTCGAACATAATTACATTTTATGGGGTGTATTACCCAAAACGGAGCATTTGTAAAAGTTACACCTTGCAGTAGCACATTTTCGCACTCAAAAGGTTCAAAAAAATTAGGTCTTAATTGATAGCCATCACCAAAAACACGTTCAGATACTGGTATACCTTTTTCATTCATCATTCTTAATCTTGGTAAATTGATTGAATCATGTTGGCTCAAAGAGCCTTCTTCATATCCATAAGTGTTTTTCCCTACCCAAGGCCACCAGTTTGTATTGTTTGCTTGACCATCAAAAGTACCTTTGCCTGTTACTGCTATATTTTTTTGTTTATAAGCATAAATCAGAGGCGAGTAATTCATTAGTTCAGTTCCTTCAAAAGATGTATGTACAACAGGTAAGTAAGCTTTTTTATCTGTTGTAAAAAGTACGATGGCCCCCTCTTCTAAATGCAAATTTACATTGCTTTTTAAGTGTATAGGACCAGTTAAGAATTGACCATTAGGTATGAGAACTTTTCCTCCTCCTGCTTGCGTACAACTTTCAATGGCTTTTTTAATTGCTGTAGAATTATTAGTCTTTCCATCTCCTTTAGCACCAAAATCTATAATATTAAATACGTTATTTGGGAATTTTAATTCTTTTATTTCTTCAATAATTTCGTCTGCTTTATCAAAATTATTGATTACTTCTGTTTTAGGATTCTTGTTTTTACATGAATTAAAGAAAAAAACAAAAGCTGAAAGAATTAGGATTGGAAATAAGGTTTTATTTTTCATATTTATATTTTTATGTAATCGATTGCTCAAATATAGGTATTTTTTAAATGTCTTTAAAAATCATTCTGATTTTAATATTAATAATCTTTAATTTTAGCTGTATATAGACTCTAATACTTGTTTTATATTAATTTATTAATACTTGTAATGCCAACTGTGTATTCTTAACTAAAGTTAACTTTTTTTAATGGTGAATTTGATTTCTCTCGTTTATTAACGTTTTTCTATTCTTAGTATCCTAATATTAGTGGTTTAGATTTTGATTTGTCTGATTTTGTGGTGAGTATTGAATATAATTTATGAATTAATTACAGTGATTAAAAAAAAACACTTATATTTGAGTAATCGATTACATTATTATAATTTAAAACATTACAAAATGAAAAAACAACTACTTTTACTTATCGTATTAATGTTAAGTTTTACAACAGCACTCGAGGCACAAATCAAAGTATGGGATTTAGCCGGTGAACAATTAGGAGCGGGTTACACGAATATGTTAACGACAAATGATTTGAATGACATATTTCATAATGGTATTACCTATGGAAATTCTGGGCTATCAATGGCTGCAGGTACTTTTGTTATTAATTCTAGTGAGCCTGGAATCAGTTATGTTACAACATCTGCCAATCAAGACAGGATTAGAACCAATAATACAACACAAACAAGATATGATGAATCAGCTGTTCCTGGTCCAGCAGCAGAAGCTCCTTATACTAATGGCACAACTAATTATGTAGGCGGAATCTATGCAAATGGTACAGGAAATCATGGAAGACGTCATTTATTATTAGATTTAGTGTCTGGTGATAAAATAACTGTTATAATGTCACTGCAATCTACTGGTGGTGCTACAGAGGGAACATTTACTGTTAGGGATCCTTTAGATGTAGATGTGGTTTATGGTCCTTATGATACAACACCTGATTATTATGGTGCTTATGCAATACATATTGAAGCGGCCACTACTGGTGCCTATAAATTATACACAACAGAAAATAAAGCTAAATTTTATAGAGTTTATGATGATTATGTTACCATGACAGGTATTCCAGATATAAATGGAGAAGCGCTTTCTGTTAAAAACATGTCTCATGTAACTACAGATTTACATGCGGCTGGAGATAGAGTGTATGTATCAAATGTAAAATCAAATACAGAAATTAAAATATATAGCATTACAGGTGTTTTAGTTAAAGCATTTAAAACAAATATCGATACAGACTTTAGTTTTAAATCAGGTTTATATATTGCAACAGTAAAGACTTTTGAAGGTCAAAAATCAATTAAATTATTATTAAATTAATTAGTTAATATATTTTATAAATAAGAAAAGATATGTGTGAAAAATATATCTTTTCTTATTTATAGA
Organism: Pseudalgibacter alginicilyticus; assembly: GCF_001310225.1. GTDB lineage: Bacteria > Bacteroidota > Bacteroidia > Flavobacteriales > Flavobacteriaceae > Pseudalgibacter > Pseudalgibacter alginicilyticus. The sequence continues at coordinate 3,056,204 of NZ_CP012898.1, forward strand.
TACTATAGTCTTACAACATATAGCAGTAATGAATTAATCTATAAGATAAATAGATCATAATAAAATGAGTTAAAGATGCTTACTAAATAATGTTATTAAGGCTGGAGATTCCAAATGGGTAAAAAATACAATATTTAAGTAAAGAAATTAAAAAAGAACCTTTTAAAGAGAGAAATAAATAAAAAGTAAAATATGAGAAAAATAAAATATGAGAAAATAAAAAGTTATTATAAAATAATACTGTTTTGCATTTCTTTAAGTGTTCTGTCATGCAAAAGCTCTTCTTTCGTTATAGATAGTGAGGCATTGGATAGTACAGTTATTGTATTACCTGAAAACCCTAACTCAATAAATTTATTTTCAGCAAGAGAATTAAATTATCACCTTAAGTTAATATATGGAAAAGAGTTACCTATTATTAACACAAAAGATCCTGAATATAAACAGCATATATTTTTAGGGATAATGCCGAAAGTGTATGAAAAAGATCTTAGTAGCGAAGAAGGAGTTTATCTTGTTCAGGATACTGATATATATGTGTTTGGTTATGATAAAGTTAATAGTACTTACAACAATTCTAATCCAGGGGATTACAATGATATTGTATTGAGTGAAGTGTTAGATATGCGCTATAATCAAACGGGCTCCTTGTTTGGTTTGTATAATTTTATTGAAAAAGAACTTGAAGTTACTTGGTTGAAATCTGGTGAAAACGGTGTTTTTTATACAGAAAATGTATCTCATTCTATAAAAAATAAAGAAGTTTCCTGGGTGCCATCTTTTACTCAAAGGAATATTAGAACTGGAGATTTTAAGACGGTATCAGGTAAAAAATTTGCACCTGATGAATTTGATTTAACTGAAGAAGAGAGAATACAAAGCAATATAGATCATTACGTGTGGCTTAGACGAATGAAATTTGGTTATAGTAACTATTATCAATTTCAACATGCTTTTAACACTTATTGGGATGATTTTAAAGATACAAAACCAGATATTTTTGCACTGAATGGTAATGGTGAAAGAAAACCCTATAACAGAAAAGATAGAAAAGGAAGAACTGAAAGAATTAAGATGTGTCCATCTAATGAGGATTTACCTGGAATTATGGTTGAAAAATGGTTAGAAGCTAAGAAAAACAACCCACTACAACATAGTGGTTCTATTTCTGTTTGTGAAAATGATAGTGATGGTTTTGGAGATCCTGAATGGTGTCATTGTGAAGGGTGTTTGGCATTAGATACTCGCGAAGAAGGAGAGCCATTAAGTAAGAGCCTCTCAGATAGATATATTCACTTATGGAACAAAGTTGTAACAGAAGCACAAAAGTATCAAAAAGATATTTTAGTTTCTGGCTATGCTTATGAACAAATGTTGTTACCTCCTAAAAGAGAAAAATTACATCCTTCTACTTTAGTAGAATTTGTACCTGAATTGTTAGCGGACTTTGATAAAACTCAAAAGTTATACGAGGATTGGAGAGCTGTAGGTATGACAAAAATGTACTTCAGACCTAATGATTTACATTGGCAATTTGGTATGTCGTTAGGATTAGAAAAACGAGTTTTTGAGCATTTTCAATTAGCTGTTAAGAATGGAGCTGAAGGGACTGATTATGATTCTTTAATTATATTTGGAGAAGGTGTTTCTGATATGGTTAACTTCATATTGGCAAAAGCACATCAGAATCCTGATGAAACGTTTGAGAACCTTGAAAATGAGTTTTTAGACGTTTTTGGAGCGGCTAAAGAAGACATCAGGAAATTTTATGGATATTGGAGAGAAATCTACACTAATGAATTAGTTCCTGAGGATTTATCTCTAAGTGATGGCAGGATACCTACTTATTTCAAATTTGGTAAAATGGGTGGGCTAACAAGACGAATTGATGAATTTTATGAAATATCTGATTTTGATAAAACAGATATGTTATTAAACAATGCTCTCGATAAAGATATTTCAGATCAAGCTAAAGATTATATCAATAGAATGAAAATTTCGAATAAACATTCAAGATTAACCTTCTTGGCTTTAGTGGCAGGAATTGATGGCGATTCGGAAGAACTTACAAAAAAAACAAAGGAACTTATAGCTTTTAGAGTTGCCAATAAAAATATTATTGATGTAGATTGGGAAGAGCTTTTTAATGTTCAATACAGGCAATTAAAAAATCAATTAAAAATTGAGAACCTTTAGTTTAATTAGAATTCAAAATTAAATTTTTGTACAGATACCTTATAATTCGTTCGAGTGGTTTTTTGTGAAACACACATGAGATTTACTCGAACAGATTATATCTATACAATCTTAAAATATACTTACACCAAATGTTTTCTTTATTTTATTTAACCCATAGACTTTAGAAAATCAGTGGAAATTAATAGTCATATTAAATATATATAAAATGAATTATACATTTTTATTAAGAAAAATAATGCTGAATAATCAATTACAATTAAAAAAACTGATAACCTTATTTATTATAATAGGCTTTTCAGCTTTAGCTTCAAGTCAAGTATACAACGTTAAAGATTATGGGGCTATTGGTAATGCAACAGCATTAGACACCAAGGCTATACAAGAGGCTATAGATACAGCCTTTAAAGCTGGAGGGGGACAAGTTTTACTTCCACCTGGAACATATAAAGTAGGTGGTGTAGAGTTAAAAGATAATATCAATCTCCACATATCAGCAGGTGCTACTTTATTAGGTAGTGAGTTACAAAGTGATTATATAGAATGGGATAGCAAAGCAGAATCTCGAACAACTATTTATGCAAATAAATTTGTTGTATATGCCAACGGAGCAAAAAACATTTCTATTTCAGGTCAAGGCGTTATTCATGGAAATGGGGATAATTATTTTCAAATAACAGCACCTCAAATTAACCGTCCTTTTCTTATTCAATTGGTAAACTGTAAAAATGTTAGAATCCGTGATATTCAAATGCTTGAATCAGCAAATTGGACCTGTCATTTACTTTTTTGTGAAAACGTGGTAGTCGATGGAATAACACTAAAAAATTCTACAAGAGCCAACCGAGATGGATTGGATATTGATGGTTGCAACAATGTGATAGTAACTAATTCAATAGTTCATTCTCAAGATGATGCCATTGTTCTTAAATCTTCGGGTAATAAAGTTTGCAAAAACATTAAAATTAGTAACTGTATTGTTACTACTGAAGCGTCTGCCATAAAATTAGGAACAGAATCTAGTGGTGGATACCAAAACATTACTATTTCAGACTGTACTATAAAAGATGTACCACTTTTATCTGGGTTAAGTATCATGTCTGTAGATGGTGCTATTTTAGATAATCTACAAATTAGCAATATTCAAATGGAAAATGTAGCAACACCTATCTTCTTAAGATTAGGAAACCGCAACAGACCATATAAAACAGGAGAATATGTACCCACAATAGCTACGGTTTCTAATATTTCATTTAATAATATAACTGCTATTAATGCTAAGTATCCTTCTATTATGGCTGGTTTACATTCAAAGAAGATAAGTGATATAACCATTAATAATTTTAGTGTATCCTATATAGATCCTTTTGAAGGCCCTTTTGTTGAACCAAACAAAATTCCTTTTAATGATATGGTTTATCCATCAGCATTAATATTTGGAAGAAATTTACCTACTTATGCCTTTTATGTTCGTAATATAGAAAATATAAGTATGTCTAATATTTCTATAAGTTCTAAAGCTACACAAAAAGTACATCCTTTCCTTTTTGATTATATAGATAATTTAAAATTAAAAAATATAACGGCTGACACTTTTAAAAAAGATGGATCGATTGCATATCTTAGAAATATTAATGGCCTCACTGCTTCAGAATTTCATTTGAAGAATGGACATATCAATACTTTTACTATTGAAAAAGACAATTGTTCAGACATACATATCGAAAACACATCTAAAGGTTCTGTTATTAATGAAATCCCTGCGTTAAAGGATGAACAATTATACGCTACTGTTATGGCAACTACTATTTTTGACATTGATGGGATTATAAAAAACAAGCCAATAGAGTCTATAAATAAATTTGAGGTAGAAGGAGCATTAAAAGATGAACCATTACCTTATCATAATTTAAAATCACCACTTAAAATTCAGTTTAAAATTGAAGGCGAACCACAATCAACTCCACAATTATGTTTTTTAGTTAAAAACAAAAACTCTTTGTCAAGCGAGAAGAATAATTATTTAATACTGGAATATGAAGGCGTTGAGCAAAAAGTGAATGTAGAATGGAATCGTTGGGGATGGGCTTCATTAACTTTAAGTAAAAAGATACCCGTAGGGTCAAAAATTAAATTTAAGCTTGCTCAAGAGCATTCAGATTTACTTATTTCAAAAGTATATTTGCGTTATTTAAATTTAGGATATACAGACTAAACACTTTACCTAATAAAAATATTTAAATAAACTTAAAAAATTATCTAAGAAGTTTGTGCTAATGAGTAATGCAAACTTCTTAGATATGTTTACTCAAGTATTTAATAAAGATTCTATTTGAATTTAGAGGCTACTTTTACACAAAAAGCCACATCCAAAGCGTTTTCCCAAAATATTGTTACTTTTTCTCCCTCTGAATCTCTTATAGAATAGCCATTAGAAATTGGACTTGCAATAAAAAGTCGGACATTTTTTCTAAGACCTATGCTACATTTTTAAATTGATAAAATTCTTGTTCTACTTCATAAGGAGTTTTATACCCTAAAAAAGAGTGTAAACGTTTCCTATTGTACCATATTTCGATGTATTCAAAAACAGCTGTTTTAGCCTGCTCAATAGTTTTAAAATCATCATCATAAATAAGTTCAACCTTTAATGTTTTAAAGAAGGATTCAGCAACGGCATTATCCCAACAATTACCCTTTCTACTCATAGATTGGGTTACCAAAGGGTTGGATTTAATAAAAGTTCTAAATGCTTTTGAGGCGTATTGTATCCCTCGATCTGAGTGAAATATTAACCCCATGTTTATAGTACGCTTGTTTACAGCCATTTTCCATGCAGGAATAATAGTTTGATTGGTGTGTAAACTTGTACTTAATGACCAACCTATTACCTGCCTATCAAACAAATCAATAATAGTGGTTAGGTACAGCCAACCTTGATTGGTCTGGATGTAAGTGATATCGCTGACCCAAGCTTCATTCAACCTACTGGGGTTAAAGTTCCTGTTCAGCAGATTTCTGCAAACATGATAACCGTGGTTGGAATCTGTAGTTGCCTTAAACTTCCTTTTGTGTTTGCTTGCCCAATTGTTCATCCTCATAATTTTAGCCACTCTACATCTGGATATACAGTACCCTTTGCGTTTTAGTTGTTCTGCTATTCTTGTGGAGCCATAACGCTGTTTACTCAGGTCAAATTCCTTTTTTATTAAATCTGTAAACAAGCTCTTTTCAAATGTTCGTTTTGATGGTCCTGCTGTGTACCATCTATAAAAACTGCTCCTACTTACTTTAAAAACTTTGCATATCTTCTCGATGGGGTATAAATGCCTGTAGCTGGCTATAAATCCATAGATTTGCCATCGTTTTTGGAGAAGATGTGCACGGCCTTTTTTAGTATTTCAAGTTCAAGTTCCTTTTCTCTAAGAGCTTTACGCAATCTTTTAACTTCTAATGTGTCATCAGGTATTGCTTTTTCTGGCTTAGGAGATATTGTTGTTTTAGCTGCCTTACGCCATTTATAAATCCTTTGGACTTCTAAACCCAACTCGTCTGCTAATTCTTTTATATTCTCTCGTTGGTAACTTAACCGAACTGCTTGCTCCTTTTATTCAGGGCTGTAATATCGTTTTTTCATGTTTCTAAGATATTTGTTTTATAACAAAATGGTCTTAAATTTTATGTCCGAGTAAAGTTAGCAAATCTATTTTTCTTTATCACCATGGCGCCAAAGCTTAAGATTGAAAACTCTTCAGTATTGATGAAATTTGGAACTTTTATATGGGAAGTTTCAAAAGGAGTAATTAATTTGACATCATCAATTTTCAGATTTAGATTGTTTGTTTTACAAGAATCAAAAAACAGAGTGATTCCTATAAAGACAAAACAGATTTTTTTCATATTAATTAGCTCTCTTTAATATGTACTTATTGAAAGCTAACCAGTTTTCACATGCAATTGGCCAGAAATTGTTATTTTCCTCAGATCCCATTCCAAAGCCATGACCTCCCTTTTGGTATATATGCATTTCAACTGGAACTTTATTTTTGTTAAGAGCCCTGTAGTAAGTTAAAGAATTCTGCACGGGCACAGAATTATCATCTGAAGCATGTACTAAAAAGGTTTTCGGGGTATTTCCGTTAACTTGAATTTCATTAGAATATTTATTTAAATATTTTTCTGTTATATCTGTTCCTAATAAGTTTTTTCTCGAATTTATATGTGTCATTTCATCTTTCATAGAAATAACAGGGTATATTAAAATAGAAAAATTAGGTTTGGCACTAATACTGTCTAATGTTGGTAATAGTTTTTCTGCATATCGAGTTGATAAGGTAGCTGCTAAATGTCCTCCAGCAGAAAATCCCATAATTCCAATTTTATTGGGGTTTAAATGCCATTTTTTAGAATGTAACCTTACTAACTTCATTGCTTGTTGTGCATCTTGAAGTGGCCCTATTGATTTATCAATCATAATAGCATCAGAAGGGAGTCTGTATTTAAGTACAAAAGCAGATATCCCAATAGAATTAAGCCATTTTGCTACTGAAAATCCTTCTTTATTTATTGATAAATGAGAGTATGCTCCACCTGGGCATATTACTAGCCCTGTACCATTTGAAATTGTAGAGTCTGCTAAAAAAACAGTTATAGTAGGCTGTGATACCTTACTAACGCCATTTATCTCTCCGTTATTAAAGTAAGTGAATTGTTCTTTGTAATCTATATCTTTTATAGCTCCAGGCACATTACTCCATAAATTTATTTCAAAACCTTGAGAGAAGCTCAAGGTTTTGAAACAAAAAATATATAAAATAAAACCAATTTTTAAATTGTTAAAAATATGTATCAACATAAAAGTTAACCTCTAAATCTGGTTGTTTGTAATATTTTCAACAAGACTGTTAATATAAACTTCAACATTATCGTAACCCGTACTTAAATCATTTCCATTAGGATTTGATTCAGATACATTTAATTTTTTCTCAATTTTCCATGCGTCTGGCATACCATCACCTGAAGTATCAACAGGAGCTGGTTCTGATATTAATTCTGGCCAACCACCAACATCTGCTTGGGAATCAATTAATCCTAAAGTACTGCCTTCAGAACCTTCATATTGATAAGTACCTGTTCTTACATCATTTACAACTCTAATGTCAACAACATCACGTACTAATGATGCACCTGCGTAATCAAGAACTTTGTTGTAAGCTATTTCTGCAGTATGTGTTGTTACATTATTCTCAATATCATGAGGTTCGCTTAATTTCATGGCTGCTTTATCTTCATCAGTTACAGGAATACTATATCCACAATTAATAATGTAGCCATTAGAATCTGTACAGGTATTTGTGTAAGATGTGTAAGATGCATGAAATTGGTTATAAACACCATAGGTCCAATTATCATTTGTTGAATTTGGGTAACCATCTACATAGTTTCCATCTATATAAAATTTACCCCAAACATCATAATTGTCATATCCATATACCTTTGTTTTATCCATAGCAAAAATACGTCCTTCCTTTAAAGCTGTATTTTGAAAAGTTCTAGGCCCTGGTTTGTAATAATTGTTAACAATATTAGCATTCATACCTTCTCCTCCATAAGTACTATTGCTTCCCCAGTTATAAATAACATTATTTCTTAAATCTGTTAAATCTGTAAAAGAAAAAGAAGAGCCTGTTGTTTCACTTAATCTTGGGTTTCTAGCATCATGGTGCGCTAATAAGTTATGATGAAAAGAAGCGTATTTTCCACCCCATATGCCTCCATAACCGTGAGCACCTTTATCATGAACAGAAATTGTTAAACTTTCTGAAATCATACACCATTGTATTGTTGTATTTGTATTATTATAAAATGAGGCACACTCATCAGTAGACCAGCTCATAGAACAATGGTCTACAACAATATTTTCTTGAAACCGAGCTCCTAATGCATCATCTTCTTGTTGTGCTTCATCTCCCATTCTGAATCTTAAATATCTGATAATAACATTATTAGTGTTTATTGTGACAGGGTAATTTTTTATACAAATTCCATCGCCTGGAGCTGTTTGTCCTGCAATTGTAACATCGCCATTTTCTATTTTTAAGTCCGATCTAAGCGCTATGGTACCTGAAACTTTAAATAAAATATAACGAGGTCCTGATGCCTGAATAGCTGATCGTAAACTACCAGAGCCACTATCTTGTAGATTGGTAACGTAAATCACTCTGCCGCCTCTACCTCCGGTAGTGTTTTTACCAAAACCTTCTGCTCCAGGGAATGCCAAAGCCTCTTCTACAACAGCTGTTGGGCCATCTTGGCCTTCACCTCCATTTTCTTCATCAGGTGAATCACTACCACAAGCTGAAAAAAGAAGCAATGCTATTACTATAATTGGATAATATATTTTCATAATTTTTATTTTAACTAATTTTTTAAAAGTGTTTATTTTTTTGTAACAACATTAACTATCCAAGTTAAGAATATTAAATTGGTTCAATCTGTTATAATTGAACTCGCCATCTTGGATCACCAGTATCATATTTACCAATAAACCCACTATTTTTAATAGTAAAATTATTATTGTCTGGGTCTTCCCATAAATCTTCTTGTGTGATACCAGCATTCCCTACAGGAAGTGTTAATATAGGATAAGCTTCCCATGAAAAATCGGAAACAGTATAGTTATTAGGTGTATTAAAAAAGGTGTCTTCAAGGCCGTCAGTTCCTCTGATTGCAGTAGTTCCATCGCCTGCTCTATCCCACGCATGTCCAATAATACAGTTTCTGATAATTATACCATCGGTTACATTGTCTTGACCACTTTGTCTGTATCTAAACATAGGGCGTTGAACTTCTAAAATATTGGCAATAGTACAGTCCTCTACTATTATAGATTTAGAATTATTTCTAGAAATAATAAAGTAACCAGCACGATTAATAGTGCTATTAGAAAATTTGATATTATTTAAAACACTTCCTGCGTGATCTTGTCCTGCAATTCCATATCCATTAATACTATCAACTATTGAATTGTTAATTATATAATTATCAACTGTGATGTCTGCTGCTTTTATTTTTAAAACACCTCTAAAATTAGTAATGTAGCAATTTTCAAAATTCACCTCTCCAATAGAACCTCTTTTGCCAAGATCCAAAAGATATTTACTATCCCAGTTTGTACTTCTAAGTTCTAAATCTACAAATCGTAAATGATTAACGGAAGCATATTCAACAAGGTCAAAACTACCAGAAAAAAGAAGTTGCGCTTTTTTATCACCAAATCCATAGGCTGCACGTATGGTTATTGATTTATCAAGGCTAATTGTAGGTGCAGCATATTCTACTCCTCTTTTAACCAAAATCACAGAATTATCAGGAGCTGTATACATTGCATCCAATACAGCACTGCTATATTCATTATCACGAATATCAATTACATTTGGTCCGTTTGGATCAATATCAGGTACGCGTGTTGTATATTTTACCCATCCTCTAAGTTCCTCTCCACTGTAAATTCCTATTTGATAGATTGTTTCAGGGTCTAAACCATAAACAAAAGACTCGCCAGCTTCCTGTTCTTCTGGTGATACCGATATTTCAGAAAAAAGGGGGGTTTCTAACCTTAAATCATCTGCTGAAAAAACTTTGATTCCAGTTACTGCAGCTCCAGAGTTTTCTGTAGACCATGACACTCTTGCTGCAACATCAATAACGTCATTTGTTGTTGGAACATTTAATATTGAAGGAAATCGTTCTGTTCTTACATTTCCTAAATCTGAATATTTGCTATCATATTGGCTATCGGAAGAGTGAGCTATAGATCTTACTTGGTATAACGTATTCCAAAATAGTTCTTCTCCCACAGTATTTGAGTCAAGTAATAAATAATTATCATCCGATTTCACTGTATATTCAATTGTAGCAAATGTATCTCTACTTACTTCTATGGTATATCCAACGGCCTCTTTTAATTTTCCCATATTCACGATTATTGTGTTTCCTTCTGCTGTTAATTCTTCATTAAGAACAGGACGAAATAATCGTGTTTTTTCAAATGTTTCGTCATTATCTTTATCACAAGCGTTAAATATTGCAACGACTAGACACATAAATATAACTGTCTTAATATTAAAAATATTTTTTTTATTTTTCATATCTATAAGTATTATATAAGTTGTTTTTAAAACTGATAACCATCATTAACAAGTGTTCCTTGACTGTTTTCCACTGCTATAGTTGGGAGAGGGAATACATATCTAACAACACCAGGAACAGGGCCGTTAATATAATTTTCATAATCTCTTGTAATCCATTCTGTGTATGTTGTGGTGTTATTGTGTAAATCGAGTAAAAAAGATTGTCTAATCCAAGTGTCATCTGGAGCAGCCAATATTTTTGTATCTGGATTTAGTACTACAAAATCTCCGCTTTCATCTACTTTCCAATACATGTAATCTGGACCAGTTCCAATGCCATTGTAGGCATCATCAGCTAATTTTTTTAAGCCCTCTACTGTCTCTGCTACTTTTTCAGAATAGATCCCCCAGCGAATCAATTCATATTTACGAATCATTTCTCCACCAAACTCCCAAGCTCTTTCATCTACAATGGCATCGAAAAATGTTTCTTTAGAGGCAGATTTTTCAGCTAAATAAGCGTCTACTTTAGTTGACCAATCTTCTGAATTAAATGCACGTTGACGGACTCTTTTGAAAGCAGCTTGAGCCTCAGCGGTTGGTCCATTATTTAATTCGTTGTCAGCTTCTGCATACATTAAAAGCACATCGGCATAGCGCATCATTGGCCAGTTAATGCCTGTTCCTTTAGCAGATAGTTGCCCTGGAGGCGTATCCAATTCCCACCTGCTCCATTTGGCTTGAGATATGTCTCGACCTCCAACATGTATAAATTCTGCATCAGTTGTAATTCTATACAATCCACAAGTAACGTCTCTACGTACATCTTTGCTGTCAAATGATAAATAATATGTAGCAGGTATAGCCATATGACTGGATCCAGATCCATAATTATGTTTAGCGCTACTACCACCATCTACACGTATTCCAATATTCCAACCCACATCACCATCACCAAGAGGAAATGGTACTTCAAAAAGAATGTCATCATTAGTTGGAGTTATAAACTTACACTGATTTAAAAAGATTTGTTTGAAGTCAGTAGGTAGCGCTCTATCTTTTAAATCTATCAACTTTTTAGTATAATCTTTAGCAATTTGGTAGTATTCTAAATAATCACTATCTCTTACCATGGTCAATTCGGGAGTTAAATAATAACCACCCCTTTGTAAGGCTATTCTAGCTATCATCCCTAACGTATATTCTCGGTTTACCTGCTCAATTCCATAAGATAATTGGTCCGCCCATTGCATGTTTTCTTCAATGTCTCTCAAGGCTTGAATTTCGCTACTTAGAATTTCATTTCGATTTGTTTTTGGTAAAAAGAAATTGTCTCCTGCAACTGGTGCTTTAGTTACATAAGGTACATCACCAAAGTGAAACGTTAACATGCTATACCAGTAAGCTCTTAATGTATGTGCTTCTCCTAATAATTGATTAAAAGTGGTTTTGATAACTGCATCAGATGAATTTAAATTACCACTAGCGTTTATACCTTCTATGGCTATATTGGCATCTCTGATTGCTCTATAGGCATAGGTCCATACAATTTCTAAATCTCGATTAGATTCTTGGGCATCCAGATTCCAAATTTGATAGCGGTCCGCTGTACTATTCCAACCAGATTGTCTTTCAGTGTCAGTATTACCTGTCATATTATTAGATAATCTTGATTTAAAAGCATCTTGATTAAAGTAAGAATAAATAGCATTTACACCACTTCTAGCATCATCTACATTGGAATACACATAATTCAAATCAAATGTTGAAATAGACTCAGGTTCTAAAAAATCCTTTTCACATGAAGTTATTAACATTAGTGGGATAATGGCTAATATATATTTTAGTTTCATATTTATTATTTTTATAATTAAAATGTTAGGTTAACGCCAAATGTATATGAGCGTGATCTTGGGTAAGATGAATTATCAAGCCCAGGTGTAAAAGGATTAGAACTTGAGTTAACTTCTGGATCGTAGCCAGAGTATTTAGTCCAAATAGCAAGGTTTCTACCAGTTGCAAACACTCTAAATTGGGAAAGTCCTATTTTAGAGATTAATTTTTTTGGTAAACTATAACCTAATGTAACATTATTTAGCCTTAAGAAAGAACCGTCTTCTATAGCCCAACTATGGATTGTAGCAGTATAGTTAGTAAAACTTCGATGTGACCACATGGTTTTACCTTCATTTAATTCTCTTAACTGTTCTAAATCAGTTACAATACCTCCAGGAGTACCCGTGTATGAACCATCAACATCAAGATATGTGAATCTGTTATCTATACTCATGGTGTTCAGTAGGTTTCCGTTTGTAACTCTGAAATATTGGTTGAATTGTATTTTACCAGAATTATACACGTCATTTCCTACTTGAAAATTTAGGAAGGTTGCTAAATCAAAGTTTTTATATCTTACATTAAAACCAAAACCACCTTGAAAATCTGGTAGAGCATTCCCGATTACTTGTCTATCACCATCATCAGTTATATACCCATCACCATTTAAATCTTTTAGTTTTAAAAACCCTGGTCTAACCTCGTTTCCAACAGTAGCTGAAGCATCAGCAACTCCTTCTTTTAAATTATATTCATTGGATGATTCGTTATAACTATCAAAATCATCAATTTCATAATAGCCATCAGTAACAAATCCGTACATATTTCCTATTTTTCCGCCAACTTCAAGTTGATAGTCATTAATGTTTTTTAAACTGGTACTGGCCCAATTTGATTGAGCAAATAATGATTGCGTGCCATCTAATCTTTCAATAGTAAGTGTGTTTTTACCAATATTAAAGTTTGCAGATAAGGTAAAATCTTTACTATCTATAATATATCCAGTTAAACCAAGTTCAATTCCTTTATTAGCAGTAACACCCACATTGGCATATTGTGCTGTAAATCCTGTATTATTTGGTATGGCTTGCGTATATAGTAAATCTTTTGTTTGGTTTTCGTAGTATTCAAAACTACCATCCAACCGCTTGTTAAACAATGTGAAATCAAGTCCAAAATTACTTGTTGAGGTTGTTTCCCATTTTAAGTCAGGGTTATACAAGCTTGAACTTTGAGGGTAATAGATAAGATTATTTACATTGTCAAAGCCAGGGCCTCTTAATGTTGTTGTGGAAAATAAAAATTGGGTTAAACCACTACTAATCCTATCGTTACCAGTTTCTCCGTAACTTATTCTAAGTTTTAATTGATTAATAAAATCAATATCTTTAATAAAATTCTCTTCGTTAAGTTTCCAAGCAAAAGCTAATGCAGGAAATATGCCCAAGGTGTTTTTGCCTCTAAACCTACTAGATTCGTCTGCTCTAGCAGTAAGCGTGAATATATATTTGTCTTGTAGCTGAAAGTCAAATCTACCAAAAAAAGATTTTCTGTTAGTTTCTATACTCTCACCACTTGTTTGTCTATCAAAAGTTCCTAATTGCATATTTGCAAATAGTTCTTCGGGAGTAATTGATACTCTAAATTGCTCTGCTCTAAGAAAGTTTGATTGACCTCCTGCAGATGAAATTTCGTGACCTACTAAGATGTCTAATTTAGAGTCCACCCATTCTTTTTTATAGTTTAGAGTATTAATGAAACGATAACTATTGTCCTTGCTACTTGTTCTTTCTCCTAACGGTAAGCTACCACCATTGTTAAATGATTCGCTTGTTAGTGGGCCATAAAATCTTAATGTTTCTGTGGTGCCATGTGAATCTGAATAGGATGATTTAGCAGTTAAATTATCAGTTATATTCCATGTTAATGCTGCGTTGAAAACGTAATCATAATCAGTTCTTTTTCTCCAATCTTGTTCAACTAATTCACTCGGATCCACTAAACTTAAAAGAAACTGTTGATAATCGTCATTTTCGTTTGTTGCATTTAAATCTATTTCTAACTCATCTGCAATACCGTTTACTGGTCTGGCTTGTACAGCATCTCTTATTTTTAGTTGTCCACTTGATGTACCTGCGCCGTCTTTTACACTATTTGTAATTCTTGCTTGGGCGTCAAAAGTAAGTTTGTTTGATATCTTTTGGTTTAATTTAAAATTTATTGATGTTCTTTCATAACCTGAGCCATCCAATAAGCCTTCGTCTTTATTATTAGAAAGACTTAAATTCATTTTAGTCATTTCAGTACCACCTCCAATACTTAAGTTGTGAGATTGTGATACTCTAGAACCCCCAAATAATTCGTCCTGCCAATCGGTACCTTCTTTACTTTTATAAAGTTCAAAATCGTCGTATTTGCCATAATATTTTTCAAATGCATCAATGGCAGCTTGCCCTCTCATAGCTTCATATTCATAATTTGCTAAAACAAACTCATAAGGACTTAAAACTTCATATTTTCTATCTCCAGGTAATTCACTAAATTGAAAATAATTATTATAAGAAATTGTTGTCTTTCCCTCTTCTGGTGATTTTGTTGTTACAACAATAACCCCATTTGAAGCTTGAGCTCCATAGACTGCTGTTGCTGCAGCATCTTTTAAAACGTTAATACTTGCAATATCATTTACAGGTATGTTGTCAATACTTGACACAATAAAGCCATCAACAACAAATAAAGGACTATTGTCTTGAGATAAAGAAGTACCACCTCGAATTCGAATTGTAACTTCAGAACCTGGCTCTCCATCAGCAGAAGTTACATTAACACCTGATAGACGACCAGAAAGTGCTTCCGAAGCACTGGAAACGGGGATTGTTGATAGCTCTTTACCACTAATACTTGTTGTTGAGCCAGTCATATCTGTTTTTTTTACTTTCCCATAGCCATAATCAACAAGAACTATTTCGTCTAATTGAGAAATGTCTTCAACCATTTCAACATTAATTATATTTTCATTTCCTATGGGTATTTCCTGTGTTTTGTAACCAACATAAGAAAATACCAAAGTTTCGCCATTGTTAGGAATATTTAATGTAAATTTCCCGTTAAAATCGGTAGTAACTCCTGTGGTTGTTCCTTTAACGAGGATGGTTACACCAGGAAGAGGGAGTTCTGATTTTTCATCTGTTATTGTTCCGTTAACACTTTTATTTTGTGATTGTATGATACTTGTAAAGATGAAAAAGACTTTAATTACAAATAAATTCTTTTTTTTAAAGAATGTTTTCATAGCCTCTCTTTTTTTAGAAAAGAATGCTAAGTAACTTAATAAGTATGGGCTAGTCATAAATGCGTTTGTTTATTAGTTATTATTGTAAGTTTTTAATTTAAAAAATGATTAAATCATGATAATTGTGTAACATATTGCTAATGGTTGTTTTTTGTATAGTTGGTTGTAAATTAATGAGTAATATTTTGTAATCGATTACACAAATTTAACTATTTTTTAATAATAACCAAATTTTAAGTTTAAAAAGTTGTTTTTAACTTAATGTATAATAGGTGCTTGTTATTGTTTTTTTTGCTGCTTATAGTAATTACATAATATTTGCCAGATGTTTTTCAATAATAAAGAGATTTGTTTTTTGTAGTTGCTGTTATTTTTACAATAGCTGATTTGTCAAGCTATATAGGGGTTGTTATGGGTAGTGTTTTTTTTATTATTTTATAGTATAATGAGTTTATGTGCTAAATTTATGTTTCTTCTTATAATTATTTTAATATAGATTTGTTGCGGCTTTTTTTTGTTTCAAATTTGTATTATAGATATTTTTATTATCTTTGGGTAATCGATTACAAAGCATTTATTTTTTATTGAAAATCATATATGCTTCATTAAAAAGTGATGTTTGGTTTTTATGTCTATAATTTATATTGCAATCAATGTGCTTTGTGTACATATGATAAGTGTATGTTGTCAATTGGAAAACTGTTAACCTGTGTTTTCTTCCTATAAGCTTGAGGTAGAAGTGCGAAAAATAAAATAAAATAAAATGAATAGATTAATTAAAATTAATGTAGTCTTGTTACTATTATTTGTAGTGGCAAATGGTATGGCTCAACAAACAACAATTTATACAATTGGTGATTCTACAATGTCAAATAAAGCCAATCCAGAGAATAACCCTGAATTTGGATGGGGACAAGTGTTGCAACCGTATTTTAAAGATGGTATTGTTATAGATAATAGAGCTGTAAATGGACGCAGTAGTAAAAGTTTTATTGATGAAGGTCGTTGGGAGTCTGTACTTGAAACATTAAAAAAAGGAGATTATGTTTTAATTCAGTTTGGACATAATGATCAGAAAAATCAATCTCCAGAACGATACACAAATGCTCATGTTGGTTATCGTCATAACTTAATTAAATATGTTGAGGAAACCAGAAGTAAAGGTGCAATACCAATTTTGTTATCTTCTATTGTTAGAAGAAATTTTAACGAAAATGGTGTTTTGATAGATACTCATGGTGATTATCCTTTAGTGCTAAGGTTGGTGGCTTTGGAATATAATGTGCCTTTTATTGATCTTCAGTACCTTTCAGAGAACTTAGAGAAATCTTATGGAGTTATAGGTTCTAAAAAGCTTCATTTGCATTTTGAGCCAGGAGAAAATCCATATTATCCAGAAGGAAAAGTAGATAATACCCATTTATCATTTTTGGGGGCTACTGAAATTGCCAAATTAGCCGTAAATGAAATGAAAATCAAAGTACCTAATTTTTTAGAAATTGTAAAGTAGTTTAATTATTTGTCATGTTAGTTATTTAGATATATAGTTGATTTATTAAAATTAGAAATTTTAGATATTATAATGTGAATGATGATTGTTAAAATTGTTTTGCTAACACTAAATGGAAAAATGAATAAGATTTGAAGTTAAAGAAATATTCTACAGTAAAAATTGATGCTAACCAATTAAAAATTAATGGGAAGGGTGACCATCCACTATGGGAGAAGGCTATAAGCTTGACAGATTTTAGTTCGCCTTGGGATGATGAAATAATAAAAAGAATAGAATTTAAGGCTTTGTGGGATGGCGTTAATTTATATTGTTGTTTTAAAGTTGAAGATTCTAAAACATATATTGACACAACTGATAATACAAAAAGTAGTATTAATAATTCTGATAGAGTAGAACTTTTTTTTAGAAGAAGCAAAGCCTTAAATCCGTATTATTGTTTAGAAATAGATCCAACTCCACGTTTGATGGATTTTAAAGCAAAGCCGAATAAAGAATTTGATTTCAATTGGAATTGGCCAATAAACGATATTGTAATTAAATCACATACTGGGTCTACATTTTTTACAGTCGAAATTGAAATAAGCCTCCTGTCACTTAAAAATTTTGAACTTATAAATAACGGTCAAATTGAAATCGGAATTTTTAGAGCAAAATACCATCAACAAACAAATGGTAGTTATGAACCTACTTGGATAACTTGGGTAGACCCTAAAACAGAAACTCCTAATTTTCATACAGCAAAAGCTTTTGGACTTATGAATTTGGAGTGTTTTGAGCTTCATTAAATAAAAAGCAGCAATTTTTGTAATGTTTTGAAAATCAAAATGTATTGCGCATCTTTTTAAACCCCTCTTGTTTGAACAGCTTAACCCCCTTTTGTTTTCTGTAGTTTTAAGAGTTTTGTTTTAGGATTAATTAATAAAAAGAAATATGAAAATAGAAAAACCGACACTTATTATACTAGCAGCTGGCATGGGAAGTAGATATGGTGGCTTAAAGCAAATAGATTCATTTACTCCAGAAGGCGATACAATTATAGATTTTTCATTGTATGATGCCTTGAGTGCAGGGTTTGGTAAATTTGTTTTTATTATTAGAAAAAGCTTTGAAAAAGAATTTAAAGAAATTTTTAATAAAAAACTGGAAGGTAAAGTTGAAGTTGATTATGTATTTCAAGAACTTGAAAATGTACCAGAAAAGTATGTTAACCCTGAACGTACTAAACCGTGGGGAACAGGTCATGCTTTATTAATGGCGAAAAATGCTGTAAAAGAAAATTTTGCAATAATAAATGGAGATGATTTTTACGGAAAGGAAGCTTTTGATGTAATGGCAAAGTCTTTGGCAAAAAAAGATAAAGATTCTTACGATTTTAATACTATGGCATATTTGCTTAAAAACACGGTGTCTGATCATGGTTATGTTTCTAGAGGTGAATGTAAAGTAAATGATGAAGGTTTTTTGATAGATGTTACAGAGCGCACTCATATAGAAAAAATTGATGGTAAACTTATGCGTGAAGATGATAATGGTAGTTTTATTCCTATAGATCGAAATACTGTGGTGTCCATGAATTTTTGGGGATTTACTCCAAAGTGTTTTGAATTTGGAGATCAATTGTTTGAAAGTTTTTTGGAGGCCAATAAAGCAAATTTAAAAGCAGAATTTTATTTACCTTCAATAGTCAATGAAATATTGAAATCAGAAAAAGCAAGTGTAGAAGTCTTAAGGTCTGATGCTAAGTGGTTTGGGGTGACGTATAAAGAAGATAAGGCTATTGTTCAAAAAGCTATTGAGGAATTGAAAATGAAGGGGGTTTATCCTAAAAAATTATGGTAATATGTTAGAAGAAAAATTAAAAAATATTTTTGAAAAATTTGAACATGGAAGTGAATTTTATGCGTTTAAAGAATTGGCTTCTGGCCATATAAATGACACCTATTTAATATTAACAAAAAAGAAACCCTACTTTGTGTTACAACGAATTAATCATGGTGTTTTTAAAGACGTTCCCGGTTTAATTAACAACAAAGTGCTAATAAGTCAACATATAAAAAGCAAGCTTAAAAACCAGTTAAAAAAAGATTTGGATAAACACGTTTTAACGTTTGCTAAAACAAAACAAGACAACGCATACTTTAAAGATGAATTAGGTAATTATTGGAATTTAATGTATTTTATAGATGAAAGTTTAACTTTTGAAACAGTAAAAGATGAAGAGGTGGCTTATGAAGGAGGGAAGTTATTTGGAGAGTTCTTAAATCTAACAGATGATTTTGATGCTAAGAAACTAATTGAGGTTATCCCCAATTTCCATGATATGTCCTTTCGGTATTCCCAATTCCAATTGGCCTTGCAATCGTCATCCAAAGAGCGACTTTTGCAAGCTGCTGAATGTATAGATTTTGTTACAGAACTAAAGGAAGAAATGCATATTCTTCAAAATTTAAAAGAATCTGGCGAAATTAAATTGCGGGTTACTCATAATGATACTAAAATATCAAATGCGTTATTTACAAAAGATAATAAGGGGCTTTGCGTTATAGATACGGATACAGTTATGCCAGGTATAGTACATTATGATTTTGGTGATGCCATAAGAACTATTTGTAATACTGCTGCTGAAGATGAAATAAATTTAGATTTAGTAGAGTTTAACTTAGTATATTATAAAGCATATACCAAAGGATTTTTAGAAAAAATAAAAGATTCATTAACTCCTTTAGAAATAAAGTATTTGCCTCTTGGTGCAAAAACTATGATATTCATAATGGCTTTAAGGTTTTTAACAGATTACTTAAATAATGATATTTATTACAAAATAAAATACCCAGAACATAATTTAAATCGGGCAAAAAATCAATTTAAATTAATACATAGTTTTGCTAAAAAATATGATGAAGTTTATTTAGTAGATTGTTAGTTCACGTAAACATTATGTCAAACACTCAAAATTTGTCCTCTAAAATTATAATTTAATACTGATTTCAATATAGAAGAGTCGCTGATTTTGGTTTTCTAATGCGGACAATGAGTATATTTTTTTCATGCATATTTAAAGTTACTTTATTTTTTATAGAAAATGAGGTATTATTGATGATGCCATACATGTCTATTGGTGTTTTTAGGAAAGTCTACTATTTTTAAGTTCTTTAACTATTTCTTTAGTTATTTATGGTTATATTTAAATAAGTTGTCATCACATCTTATTATGGGAGTTTTAGGATTGTCTATAAGAAGTTAAAGAGTGGAATGAAAAATAAACACATTAAAAGATAGTTATTAGATTTTAATTTCTTGCTAAGGTATTATTTTGTTTTTTTGTACTACAGAGAGATAAAAAAGTTAAGCATAGAAATAAAAGAAGTTAAAAAAATTTAAATAGTAATTTAGGAAATGAGTCAAGTTTATAAGTGGGGAATTATTGGATGCGGAAATGTTACTGAACTTAAAAGCGGTCCTGCATATCAAAAAGTAGAGGGCTTTAGTTTACATGCTGTGATGCGTCGAGATATTCATAAAGCCAAAGATTATGCTTTAAGACATAAGGTTTCAATGTTTTATGATGATGCAGATGAGTTAATAAATGACCCTGAAGTTGATGCTATATACATAGCTACTCCACCAGATTCTCATGGATATTATGCACTAAAGGTAGCTGCAGCAGGAAAAATTTGCTGTATTGAAAAGCCTATGGCTCCTACACATGAAGAGTGTGTACAAATTACAAATGTCTTTCAAGAAAAAAATATACCGCTATTTGTGGCCTATTATCGTAGGTCTCTTCCGAGGTTTCAAAAGATTAAATCTTGGATTGAAGACCATAAAATTGGAGTTGTAAGGCATATTAATTGGCACCTAAGTAAGCCAGCTAACGCAATTGATTTATCTAAAATGTATAATTGGCGCACTGATGCTAATATTGCCTATGGAGGCTATTTTGATGATTTAGCATCTCACGGTATTGATTTGTTTATGCATCTTCTTGGTGATATTGAAATAGCCAATGGCGTGTCAATCAATCAACAGGGTTTGTATTCAGCCATGGATTCTGTTACAGGACATTGGATTCATAAAACAGGAATTACAGGTTCAGGTAGTTGGAACTTTGGAACAGAAAAAAGAGAAGATCATGTTGAAATATACGGAAATAAGGGTAAAATCACTTTTTCTGTTTTTGATGAACAACCTATAAAATTAGAACATGATGGAGTTGTAGAAAGTATAACAATAGAACATCCTGAAAATATTCAATTTTATCATGTTCAGAATATTAAAAATCATTTATTACAAAAAATGACTCATCCATCCACAGGTGTAACGGCTACAAAAACAAGTTGGGTGTTAGATAGAATTTTAGGAAAAGACAATTTATAGTTTCAGAAACTAAACAAATATAAAGTTTCCCTTTTTTGTGCGAAGAAAATAGGGGAGCTTTTTTGTTTTAATGCTGTTAGGTAGTTTTGAATTTTTCTACTATCAACTTATTTTAAGTTGTCTCGTTTTTTGATGATTGTAATTTTGTAAATTGCATCGGCATTAATAAATACATGGTTTATAAGAATGATTACATTAAAACAATTAGCAAAGGAATTAAACGTATCGATTTCAACCGTTTCTAAAGCTTTAAATAATAGTGACGAAATTGGAAAAGAAACTATTAAGCGCGTTAAGGAACTTGCAGAGTTTTATAATTATAAGCCTAATAAAGTCGCTTTAAGTTTAAAACAGAATAAAACCAAAACAATAGGTGTTATTATCCCAGATATTTTAAATTATTATTTAGCAAAGGTATTATTTGGAATAGAAAGAGAAGCATCGGAATATGGATATAATATTATAACTTGTATTTCCAATGAGTCTTTAGAGAAAGAAAAGGAGAGTCTTCAATTACTTGCCAATGGCAGTGTAGATGGCTTTATATTGTCTTTGGCCAAAGAAACTCAAATTAAAGGAGAAATAGCCCATTTTAATAGAACTATTGAAAGCGGTTTACCAATTGTAATGTTTGATAGAGTAGCACATGATGTTATCTGTGATAAGGTTATTGTAGATGATTTTGAGGCAACTTATAATGCTACAAAAAATTTATTAGCCGAAAAAAGAAAACAAATTGCATTTATAAGTAGTATAGATAGTTTGAGTGTCGGGAAGTTGCGTGAAAGAGGCTATATTAAGGCTATTTCTGAAACGACTACCCATCAACCCTTGCTTTTAAAAATGAGTAATAAAAAGGAGTGTTCAAAAAAAATAAAATCTTTTTTTAAAAAGAATAAGACTATCGACGGAATTATTGCTGCCGACAGCGCATCAGGAATTATATCTGTTAATACTGCTGTAAATTTAGGATTGAGTGTTCCAAAAAACATATCGGTTATTGCTTTTGGCAGTAAGTCTGTTTCTTATCATTCTATCCCACAATTAACAACAATTAGGCAGCATGCTAAAAAAATAGGTTCTATTGCTGCTCAACAACTTATTAAGAGATTGGAGTTGAAAAATGCAGAAAAAATGGAAGTAACCACTAAAATAGTAAAAACTAGCTTGGTGAAAAGCAAATCAACATTGTAGTATGTTTCTTTCGATAAATGTCTTATGACGAAGTAATTTTCATCTCGTCTAAAAAATATTTGCTTTTAATCGATAAAATCAATCATTTTGTCGATTATATTTTTGTAGTTATACTACTGTATCATACATTTGAACTTCTTAATAGAACCATTTATAGTTTTCCCCTCAGTTCTCATTAAGTAAATTAATCCATTTTTGACCATAGAGTCAATTTTCCCTCAAAATAATAGTAAATAAATCTGTGTGCTTTTTGCATTCGGTTTAAAGTTAATTATCCATTTATTCCCTTAGTCAAGATTTTGTTTGTCAAAATCTCGATTCTGAATTTGTTGTTCTAAATAGTGCAGCAAATTATAATGTGTAACCTTAAAATCGAAATTAATATGAAAGCCCTAAGAATTACTTTAATTGTAGCTGTACTTGTAGCATCTTTAACTTCTTGTACAAAACAAGATTTAAATGAAGATGAAGTGTTAACCACTTATGCTACTGGTGGTGGTAAAGACATAAAATAATTGTTAAGTATTAATAATTTTTAAGCCCTTATTTATTTATAAGGGCTTTTTTTATTCATATAAATGAAAAATTATAAATACTTTTGAGTAGGTATTTTTAAAAAACATTGAATATAAAATCTTTAACTTTATTAATAATATTAATTGTTCCAGCCTTGTGTTGGACGCAAACTGATTTTAAAGCTAAATCAGATAGTCTTTCGTTTTACCTATCTAAATCTCAAGACGAAGCTAATACATCAGATATAAGATTGGAATATGCTAAAAAGGCTAAAAGAGTTGCTTTTGATTTAAATGACAAATCTTTGCTTATTCAAAGTAATTTGAATTTAAGTAAAATTTATTTAGATATTGGACTTAAAGAAAATTTCTTAAAGTCAAGTCACAATAATTTAAAGCTTACTAACAAAGTAAAAGACACCATATCAACAGCTCTAATCAATAAAGATTTAGGAGATTATTATTATATAAATACATCAGACAGTGCGTATTATTATTATAATGAGTCATTGAAGCTATACAGAGCATTAAATGATGATTTTAATACCGCTGTACTACTCTTGGATATTGCTATAATTCAAAAAAACGAAAAAGATTTTACTGGAAGTGAAATTAGTTCCATTGAAGGAGTGTCTTTATTGGAATCTTTAGGTAATGATAATGAAGTAAATAAAAAAAAAGCATTTCATTACAATAACTTAGGTTTGGTCTTTGATCAGTTAGAACAATATGAAGAATCAATAAAATACTTTAAAAAATCTATAGAATTAATTCAAAAATTAGACGGCGAAAATAAATTAGCCTTAGATGTTTTGAAAAATAATTTGGGTTTAGCTTATAGGAACTCAAAGCAGTATGATTTAGCATTACTGATTTACCGATTAATGTTAAAAGATGACAATTTAATTAAACAAGATTTAGACTTTTATTCATTAGTACTTGATAATTATGCCCATACTTTATATTTGTCAAACCAACACGAGCAACTTCCCGGACTTTATATTAAAGCGTTAAAGGCCATAGATACTATTAAGCCAACAGTCTACCCATCAATAGCCATACACCAGCATTTAGCAGAGTATTATTTTAAATACCAACAAAAAGATTCTGCGAAATACTATGCTTATAAAGCGAAAGCAATTTCGGAGCAATATCATAATGATGATTTATTAAAATCATTACTCCTGCTCTCAAGAATTGAAGAGGACAGTATAGCTGTTAATTTTTTTGATGCGTATATTAAGTTAAATGATAGTTTGCAAAAAAGTGAACGTAAAACACGAAATAAATTTACACGAATTCGTTTTGAAACGAAACAAATAGAAGCAGAAAACGCAAAAATTGCTAAAGAAAAAGTATGGCTTATGTTGCTTTCAGGTATTTTAATAATAACCGCGATGCTGCTTTATATTATTATAACACAACGAAGCAAAAATAAAGAATTAGAGCTTCTTCAACAACAACAAGCAGCTAATGAAGAAATTTACAATCTCATGCTGTCTCAACAGGAGAAAATAGAAGAAGCTAGGATTATAGAAAAAAAGCGGGTTTCTCAAGAATTGCATGATGGGGTTTTAGGACGTTTATTTGGTACACGCTTAAGTTTAGATAGTTTGAATATGAGTTCCTCTATGGATGCTATAAAAACAAGAGGACAATATATAGACAAACTTAAGACTATTGAAGAAGATATTAGAAAAGTATCCCATGAATTAAATACCGATTTTATTTCAGGTTCTGGTTTTGTTGATATCATAAAAACATTGGTAGACACACAAACAGAAGTATATAACCTGCAATATAAATTTAATAGTGATGATACTATTAATTGGGAAGATATATCTAATAAATCTAAAATACATGTGTATAGAATTGTTCAGGAAGCTTTGCATAATATTTATAAACACGCGCAAGCAAGTTTGGTAGATATTAGCTTTGAATTAAAAAATGATGTAATTTGCTTGTCGATAAAAGATAATGGGGTTGGTTTTGAAGTTGATAAAACAAAAAAAGGAATTGGTGTTAAAAATATGAATTCTAGAATTGATGAAATAGCAGGCACTTTATATATTGAATCAGAAAAAAATATAGGAACAACTATAATAATTACTATACCTATTTAAAAATTACTTTTTATGGCAGAAACCATTAAAATATTGATGATAGATGATCATCCAATGATTATTGAAGGGTATCAAAACACTTTACTTTTTACCAAAAAAGAAAACCAGAATTTAATAATCGATATTGCTAACAATTGTGATGAAGCGGTTTATTATATTGATAAATCTGTTGAAAAAGAATATCCGTATGATGTGTTGTTCGTTGATATTAGCTTGCCACCATCAAAAGATGGTACCATGGCATCTGGAGAAGATTTAGCTGAATATGCACGTAAAAATCTGCCAAATACTAAAATTATTATTCTTACAATGTTTAATGAATCATTTAGAATTCATAATATTATAAAAACGATTGATCCTGAAGGGTTTTTAATAAAAAGTGATTTAACTTCAAGTGAATTAGCAAGTGCCTTTCAGGCGGTACTTAACAATCCTCCGTTTTACAGTGGTACAGTAAATAGTCATATCCGAAAATCTATTGTTAGTGATATT
This sequence comes from Pseudalgibacter alginicilyticus, assembly GCF_001310225.1. GTDB lineage: Bacteria > Bacteroidota > Bacteroidia > Flavobacteriales > Flavobacteriaceae > Pseudalgibacter > Pseudalgibacter alginicilyticus. Next base: position 3,081,874 of record NZ_CP012898.1, read on the forward strand.
GTTATTGATGAGAAAAATAGAAAAATTCTTCATTTACTTTCACAGGGAGTTAAAACCAAAAACTTAGCTCCACATGTTGATATTTCTTTAAGCGCTGTAGAAAAGAGAAAGAAGCAGTTAAAAGAAATATTTATGATTCAAGATGGTCAAGATGAAACGCTTATAAAAGCAGCTAAAGAGAAAGGATTTATTTAAATACCTGTGTTCTAATTTCTTTTTTAGATAAAAGCAATAAAAGTTTCTTTTTTTTTAGTCTTGAAAAGCCTTACCATATCTAAATTCTATTTTTAAACCGTAACAGTGTTACGGTTTTTCCGTAGTTGAAAGACAAATGTTATCTATATATTTGCAGTATCAACACTTCAAAAATTAATTAATCCCTCAATTTTTTTGTTGATAATAGCAATTTACATTAGCCCTATGGACCTGAGAGACCCATAGGGCTTTCTTCTTTTTTTTAATGCCTAATATAAATTTATAAGAGCACCTCTTTATAATCCCATAAAATTCCAATAAAAAGGGCTAAGTAAATGATGGCAACTACAAATTTTATAAAGGTAGAAGTTAAGAAACCTAAAAACGAACCAAATGCAGCCTTAAGAGCAATGTTTGTATCTGCTTTATTAGTTAGTTCTCCTATAAAAGCACCTGCAAATGGGCCAATGATAATACCAAAAGGAATAGGGCTTAATATGCCAACTACAAGTCCAATAGAGGTGCCAATCATGCCCGCTTTACTGCCTCCAAATCGTTTAGTGCCCATAGCGGGAATGATATAGTCTAAAACCCATATTAAAATAGCTATTGCCAGCGTAATAATTAAAAAAGATTTGTTTATGGGTATAGGCTCAATAAAATGGAGTATTAATAAGCCCAGCCAACTTGTAATTGGTCCAGGAAGTACAGGAAGAAAGCTGCCTAAAATTCCTAAAATCATGCATAAAGTAGCAAGGATCAATAATATAACGTCCATAAAAATATATTGGTTTTTATTATTTGACGAATAAAAAGTGAAATAGTTACATTGGAGTCATGTAACTATTTTCTTTACAAAAAAAGACACCATACATTTAAACTAACAGATAAAATAATTACCCACTAATTTGTTAATGGATTGATAGCAGTAGTACTGTTTTACTATCAAAGGGAAGTACATTATATAACAAAGAGTTTGCCTTTCAATATTTTTTTGTTGATTTATAATATTGAAACTTTGGTTTTTAACGAGTAGGTTCGTATAGATAATAAAAATTCAAAAATAGCATTATCAATTAGGGTTGGTGTTAGTGCAAATAACCAATCACATAAAGATGTTGATACTTGTACTAGCTCTTTAAACAATAAAAAGTAACGGTTCATAAAAAAATGCTTTCACTAATATAGTTATTATGGAATTGCTCAATTAAAAAGGAAAAGTTCTTGAAATCAGATTAAAAAGCAAAAAAATCGTACTTTTCGGGTTTCATTTAAACCCATGAAACAAATTTACGTTTTTAGCTTATTTTTAGTGTTTACCTCTTGTGAGTATTTTGGTGAGTATTTTAATGTAAAAAAAACATCTTCTGAAACTATATTAAATGAGGAGTTGCAAACATTTAATTGGAAAGAAATTGATGCTTATCCTACGTTTTCTTCCTGTGATTCATCTGTAACTAAAATGGAAAGCGAACGGTGTTTTGAGCGAACTTTAACTTCGCATATTACCAATTATTTACAGAAAGAAATTATTGTGGTAACTCAAGATGTTAACGATACTATACTATTAGATTTTCAAGTATCTGAAGCGGGCGTATTGTCTTTATTGAATTCAAAGATAGATTCCATTACACTAAAAGAAATACCCAATATAGAGAAGCTTTTGGTTTTAAGTTTAGATTCCTTGCCAAAAGTGTTTCCCGCTATTAAACGTGGGCAGCAAGTAAAAACACAGTTTAAATTGCCTGTAATTATTACAGTGAATTAAGGGGTGTTTGAACATTGAGAAATTAGAAAAGAATCTAATATTTTATTTTTTAAAATATCTTCCTTTCCATTTATAGCTTTTGAAAGTAGATAAAAAAACTACATAGACACTAAAGAATGGATATAAAATAAAAGCGACTAAAAAGCTTCTTAAAATTGCTTTTTGATTAAAAAAATCGGCAGTCTTGTAAATTAAAATAAAATCAATATTTAATTTAATGACTAAAACGTATAGTAATATGTTTGGAGACATACTACTCAAAATGGAAAGAAGTAGCAATGTAATTACAAGGGCATTTGCTAATAAAACAATAGCGCCAGTAAGTTTTCCAAACCAATTATTATAACTACTTGTTTTGGCGGCCCACCTAAGTCGTTGAGAGATTAAATCTTTATATGAAAGTTGAGGTTTTGTGGTAACTATTGCTTGTGAGCATTTTAAATATTCTATGTTTTTTGAGTGCTTTATGGTAGCTTTTTCAAGAAAAAAAATATCATCGCCACTCGCTATATGTGTGTTGCCTTCAAAACCATTTAATTCATTAAATAATCTTTTTTGATAGGCAAAATTAGCGCCATTACATAAAAAAGGTTTTCTAATCCCAAAACCACCAATTGTTGCGCCTTGTAAACTCAAGAGATCTGCTAATTGGAATCGACTTAAAAAAGAATTTGTTTTAGTATAAATAATAGGTGCTGCAATGCATTTAGCATTTGTTTTTTGAATGAATTGGTCAAAACTGTTCAACCAAAACTTTGGTAAAACACAATCAGCATCGCTGGTAATAATCCACTCGTATTTTATTTGTTTAATGGCCGTAGTTATGGCGTCTTTTTTAGGTGAATTTGTTTTGCGTTCATTTTGAATAACTCTTATGTCAAGTTGAATATGTTTAACTTGTTTTATATTTAGAATTTTCTGTATTGATTCTTTTGAACCATCCTTAGAGTGGTCATCCACCAAAATAATTTCATAAAGTTGATTTGGATATTCTAAAGCAAAAATAGAATTTAATAATTCGGGTAAATTTTCAACTTCATTTCTAAAAGGAATAATAATTGAAAATTTTGTTTTAGCTGGAATATTTTGCAATTTAAAACGCTTTACTTTGTTAAAACCATAAACAAAACTACCAATTAAAAAAAGGTAGGCTAAGGATATGCAAATGCTAATTGGAATCATACTTGAACGGGTGTTTTAGGGAAATTAAAACGAAGTACATAATAACTCCCAAGAAAGCTGGGTAGTACAAAATTGAAAAGCCACATAATTGTAACAATTGCCAAAACGGTGACTTCATTTATCTCAAGAAAACTAAACAAATAAACAGCTACACTACCTTTTATTGCTATATCAAGAATAGAAATAGTGGGCACAATGGAAGCTAATAAATACATGGAAGTAATAGTTTTAAAAGCATTTAAATACCCCACTTCTGTTCCGAAAATAGTCAATAAAAGATAAAATTGAAATGAAAAAATAAGATAGCGTAATAATGAAAAAATAAATCCGTAAAAAATAATTTTTTTAGGAAAATGGCTTAAAAAATCTATGATTTTTTTAAATAGAATGGCTTTGGTTTTTGAAACATTTTTACGAATTAGAAAAAACATTATAACTAATATTAATAAGCCAGAAATTAAACCATAAATAAAGTTACTGTAATTAATATCAATTGAATACTCTTTAATAAAAAAATACAAGCCTATAGTTCCAAGGATAGCAGTTATACTCATTTGTAGACCATTAGAAAGTAAGTTTGCTAATAGTATTTGCTTTCTTAATCCTTTAGTGTAAAAAATGGCTTTTGCTCCGTATTCACCAATTCTGTTGGGGGTGAATAAAGAGGCTGTAAAAGAACCCAAACTTTGTTTGGTTGCATTTTTAAAATTAATTTTTATAATAGGACTCACTAATTTTTGCCATTTTGTGATTTCAAAAAACCAATTAAAAAAGGTTAAAATGAGAAGAAATAAGATATTTTTCAGAGAAAAAAAATGGTTTTTTGACGAAAATTGAATAAAGTTATTAATATTGAAACTGCTGTTATTCACCAATTTGTAGTAAATAAAATAAAACGCTATAAGTACAATACTTAATTTAATGAGTACAAAAAAGAATTGTTTAGTTTTGTATGGTCGCGTATTCATAATAAAGCCCGCAAATTAAACAATATTAATAAATGACCTCAAATTTTAAATTGATTAGTAATTTTACTCTTGTTTTAGCACTGTGTTTTTTGAGTTTGTTAGGTTTTTCTCAAAATGATACGAGTAAATTTAAGGCACAGTTTGCTTTAGGAGTAAATAACCCGTCGCCTTCTGGGTTTGTAAATGATTTTGAAGCGAAATTAATAAATTTCCCGAGTATTAATTTAGGGTTACAATATATGCTCAAGTCACCTTTAGGGCTAAAGTTAGATTTTGGATATAATCGATTTTCTAATTTGAATGATACACCAGACTTTAAGGTCAATTACACGCGCATCAATGCTCAGTTGGTATATGATACTTATGGTTTGTTTGGTGTTTTGCCTCAGCAAATGGGGGTTTTTGTACATGCTGGTCCTGGATTTTCAATAATAAAACCACTTGGGAATTATCCAAATAATAATATTTCATTTTTAAATACTATGGTAGGCATGGAGTTTCATTATGCAATTTCAGATACGTTTTCAGTATTTTTAGATGGTTCATATATCTTAGGTTTTAGTAATGATTTTAACCCTGTTTCTGATGGTTTTGGGTCATTTAATGGAAATCTTTTAACTATAAGCATTGGTGCATCAATTTCGCTCAGTGGTTGTTATTATTGTAATTAATGACAAAGGAAAAAATTATATTAGGCATAGATCCAGGTACAACCATTATGGGGTTTGGACTTATAAAAGTGGTGGGGAAAACTATGCAGTTTGTGCAGTTAAATGAGTTGGACTTAAAAAAATACGATGATCACTATTTAAAATTGAAACTTATTTTTGAGCGTACCATAGAATTAATTGATACACATCATCCGGATGAAATTGCCATTGAAGCTCCTTTTTTTGGTAAAAATGTACAAAGTATGTTAAAATTAGGGCGTGCTCAAGGTGTTGCTATGGCCGCAGGTTTGAGTAGAGAAATACCCATTACGGAATATCTGCCTAAAAAAATAAAAATGGCTATAACAGGAAATGGAAATGCTAGTAAAGAGCAAGTAGCAAAAATGCTTCAGGGTTTGTTAGGGTTAAAAACTTTGCCTAAAAATTTGGATGCTACAGATGGGTTAGCAGCAGCAGTATGTCATTTTTATAATTCAGGAAGAGTTTCTGTAGGAAAAAGCTATTCTGGTTGGGATGCTTTTGTAAAGCAGAATGAAAGCCGCATTAAAAAATAATGGCAGGCATTTACATCCATATTCCATTTTGCAAGCAAGCATGTTTTTATTGCGATTTTCATTTTTCAACGTCATTAAAGAAGAAAGACACCCTTATTCAGTCTTTAGTAAAAGAATTGGAATTAAGACAAAACGAACTTCAAAATCAAATAGTTGAAAGCATATATTTTGGAGGAGGTACACCGTCGTTATTGTCTATTGATGAGCTACAACTGTTGATTGGTAGCATTTATAAATATTATAAAGTTTCAGAAAATCCAGAAATAACTTTGGAAGCTAATCCAGATGATTTATCTGAAAATAAAATGATTCAACTATCTAAAAGTCCCATAAATAGGCTTAGTATTGGAATTCAATCTTTTTTTGAAGATGATTTAAAGAGTATGAATCGTGCTCATAATGCTGAAGAAGCAATAAACTGTTTGTCTTTTGCGACTCGTTTTTTTGATAATATTACTATTGACCTTATTTATGGTATTCCTAATATGAGTTTAGAGAAATGGCAAGAAAATTTAGAAAAGGCCTTTAGTTTTGGCGTGAATCATGTTTCAAGTTATGCTTTAACGGTTGAGCCAAAAACGGCATTAGATACGTTTATAAAAAAAGGGAATTACCCGCCAATTGATGAAAATTTAGCGCTGCAACATTTTAATCATTTAATAGAAAAAACAAAAGGGCAAGGTTTTGTGCATTACGAAATTTCGAATTTTGGAAAACCAAATTTTTTTTCAAAACATAATACTAGCTATTGGCAAGGAAAACCATATTTAGGCATCGGACCTTCTGCACATTCATTTTTTGAAAACCAACGCAGTTGGAACGTGTCAAACAATTCAAAATACATTCAGTCTATTCAAAAGAGTAAGTTGCCAAATACCATTGAAATTTTGTCCAAACAAGATCAATATAATGAGTATATCATGACGGGACTAAGAACTATCTGGGGAGTTTCTTTAAATAAAGTTGAACATGATTTTGGAGCAGATATTCTTCAGCATTTAAAGACATCTTCAGAAAAATTTATAAATCAAAGTTTACTTGTCATTGTATATGAAACGGAAAAGCCTGTTCAAGATGAAATATTTACTTCTGAGCAAGTGCCTTTTAATGACGTTGTATTAAAAATTACTCAAAAAGGAAAGTTTTTAGTTGATGGAATTGCATCAGAACTATTTATGATTTGATTATCTTTGGGGATGATTGCAACTATACAATACAACTCCAGAAAACTTCAAATAGATTTATCAGAACCTTTAGATATTTCTATTCCAATAAAGGCTTCAAAAAGCAATGTAAATGCATGGAACCTTAATCCTCCTAAAATAGAGCCGGTAAAATATAAAGAGTGGATTGCTAACGTAAATGAGGGTGCTTGCGTAAATTCCAATAATATTTCTTTTAATCCACACGCACACGGAACCCATACCGAATGTGTTGGACATATTACGGAAAAATCGTATTCTATTAATCAAAATTTAAAAAGGTTTTTCTTTTTAGCAGAAGTTATAACTGTAGCACCTGAAACATTAAAAGGTGATAAAGTTATTTCAAGGAAACAATTGCAATTTGCAATTGGGAATAAAAAAAGAGATGCCATTATTATTAGAACCATTCCTAATACAATTGAAAAGTTAACTAAGCAGTATTCTAATACCAATTGGCCTTATTTATTACCAGATGCTGTGGAATTGTTGGTTTCAAAAGGAGTAAAGCATCTGTTGTTAGATACCCCAAGTATTGATAAAGAAAAAGATGAATGTGAACTTTTAGGTCATAATGCTTTTTGGAATACTAAAGGAAAATTAAGATTAGATTCTACAATTACAGAGTTTGTTTTCGTGCCTAATTTGGTTGAAGATGGCGAGTATTTTTTGAATCTACAAATAGCTCCATTTGAAAATGATGCTTCGCCAAGTAAACCTATTCTGTATAAAATAAAGGAATGATGAAAGCGTTTTTAAAAATAGAAGAATTATTTATGTTTCTTTTAGGTATTTTCATGTTTAACCAATTAGAATATAGTTGGTGGTGGTTTTTAGTTTTAATATTAATGCCAGATATTGGGATGCTTGGTTACGTAATAAACACTAAAATAGGAGCTATAACATATAATTTTTTTCATCATAGAGCTATTGCTATTTTAATTTATTTTGTAGGTGTTTGTTTTCAAAACGGTATGGTGCAATTAGTGGGGATTATCCTGTTTTCTCATGCATCGTTAGATAGAATTTTTGGTTACGGTTTAAAATATACTGATGCCTTCAAACATACTCATTTGGATGATTTAGAGAACTAATTAATTCACTTAAAATGAATATAGAGCAAATTAGAGCATATTGCTTAAGTAAAAAAGGTACTTCAGAAGATTTTCCTTTTGACGAACAAATTTTAGTATTTAAAGTTTTAGGAAAAATGTTTGCTTTAACTTCTTTAAAAGGCTGGGAAACTAATACGCCATCAATTAATTTAAAAGCAGATCCGGATTATGCACAAGAACTTCGTGCAGAATATCCAAGTATACGTCCTGGCTACCATATGAGTAAAAAACATTGGAATACCATTTATATTCATGAAGGGGAAGTGTCTCCAAAATTTTTGTTCCAATTAATAGATCATTCCTACGATATGGTTGTTAAAGGTTTGCCTAAAAAAACAAGAGATAGTTTAATGTAATTTATAAATCATTCATTTTGTGTAAGTTGTTGTTTTTTTTGTACCTTACAAATCTCCTCTCTAAAATAGTAATTATATAGCGCAGTAAGTTTTTATATACTTACTTAGCGCCCCATAATCTTGAAATAGTATTTAATTTTTAACCATTATACTAATTTAATTTTACAGATTATGAAAAAAAACAATCAATTTTTTGTAACATTCGTGTTGTCACTTTTGTTATTCAGTAGTACAACTATTTTAGCTCAGGAGGAGCCACAAACTTCAGAGTACATTACCATAACCACGCTCCATTGGAATATGGATATTGAAGATTTTGATATGGATACTTGGAAATCTGTAGAAAAAGAATATTTAGAAAAAGTAACGGCCAAAAATGAATATATTATGGGGTCGTCATTTTATTTACATGAGTTTTCTCCTGATAATACAGAGTTAATTTATGTAGGGGTTTATGAGTCTTGGGAAGCTATTGAAAAAGCATCTAAGAGAAATTTAGAGTTAGAAAAGGAAGCATGGCCTGATGAAGCCGATAGAAAAGCTTTTTTCAAGAAGCAGACTGCTTATTATTCTCCTAACCATTCTGATGAAATTTATTCAACCATACCTTTAACCAAACCTATATCTATGGATAATACAAAAGATTTAGTTTGTTATGTGCGAACAAGTCATTTGGCATTTCCAGAAGATGGAGAAGATGGTGAGATTAAAACATTAATGAATGAAAATTTTGAAAAATTAATAAAAAATAATCCGTTAATAAAGGGGTATTATCTTAATAGACATGCTTGGGGCAAAGATGGTACCGAAATAATGGAGGCTTTTTATTTAGATTCTATGACAGATTTAGATAAAATGTTTGAAGGGCTTCCAGAGTTGGTAGAGCAAGTTTGGCCAGATGAAGCTGTTCGTAAGGAAAGAGGAAAAAAGTTTGATAAATATTTTACAGGCGTTCATGGTGATGCTCTTTATAGACTTGTAACTGAGCTCTCAAAATAGAATTTTAATAGCTTAAATCTAATATTTGTGGAAGCTTATATTTTGCTGTATTATTGCAAAATAAAATAACAAAATATGAGCGTTCTACAAACCCTACAAGACAGAAGCAATAATACTTGTGAATTATGTACATCCACTGATAATTTAAAGCAATATACCATTCCACCTTCTTTAAATGAAAATGTGGCTAATGATGTATTGGTTTGTGGTACTTGTTTAAGTCAAATAAATGGCGATTCAGATATGGATGCTAATCATTGGCGTTGTTTAAACGATAGTATGTGGAGCGAACATATTGCAGTACAAATTATGGCTTGGCGTATGCTACAACGACTGCGTAATGAAGGTTGGCCTAAGGATTTGCTGGATATGATGTATTTAGATGAAGAGGCTATGGCATTGGCAAGGGCAACTGGAGAGCATGAAGATGAAGCTAATAAAGTGATCCATCGTGATGTCAATGGTGTTATTTTACAAGCAGGAGATTCTGTTGTGTTAATAAAAGATTTAAAAGTAAAAGGGTCAAGTATGGTTGCAAAACAAGGTACTGCAGTAAGAAATATTCGCTTGGATCATGAAAATGATAAATATATTGAAGGTAAAGTAGGTGCGCAGCAAATAGTTATTATTACAGACTACGTTAAAAAGATGTAACAATTATGCGTTACCCAAAAGTGAGGTTTGACCTTTATCTTGAAGTCAGTCAAAAGACTATATTTTTGCTTTTTATTATTCCAGATTTAAGTTGAAATAAATAAACCATGTTAACAGGAAAAAGTTATATAGGTAGTCAATTATCAAGAAACGAAACTAAAACCTTCAAAACCTTCAATCCACAATTGAATGCTGAAAATCCTACTGTTTTTTTTGAAGCGACTTCCAATGAAGTAAATCAGGCAGTACAATTAGCCGCTCAAGCATTTAAAACATATCGGAATATTTCAGGGTCACAAAAAGCTGCTTTTTTAAATGCTGTTGCAGATGAAATTTTAAAACTAGGAGACATACTTCTCAAAATGTATTGTCAGGAATCAGGGTTATCCATTTCGCGTGCAGAAAGTGAACGTGAGAGAACCATTGGTCATTTACGGATGTTTGCTAATCTCGTACAAGAAGGGTCATGGGTGCAGGCAACTATTGATACATCAGAACCAAGTCGAGTGCCAAATGCTAAACCGGATATTCGAAACATGTTAATGCCATTAGGGCCAGTGGTAGTTTTTGGAGCCAGCAATTTTCCGTTAGCATATTCTACGGCTGGAGGCGATACCGTTTCGGCGCTGGCAGCTGGGTGCCCAGTCATCGTAAAATCTCATGCTATGCATGCGGGTACTGGCGAGTTAGTGGCTGCTGCTATCATACAAGCCGTGGAAAAAACAAATATGCCTCATGGGGTGTTTTCAAATCTAAATAGCGGTGGGATAGAGGTAGGCCAGCAATTGGTTAAACATCCTGAGGTAAAAGCTGTTGGTTTTACAGGAAGTATTACTGGAGGTCGTGCCTTGTACGATTTGGCTGCTAAACGTGAAGTGCCAATACCCGTTTTTGCCGAAATGGGAAGTATCAATCCTGTTGTTATTTTACCTGAAGCTTTACGGTATAAAAAAGAAGCATTTGCAAATACGTTAGCTAAATCAATGACAACTGGAACAGGACAATTTTGTACCAATCCAGGTTTAATAATTGGCATTAAAAATGATTTTTTAGATGATTTTATTGTCAAGTTGTCAGAAGAGGTTGCTAAAATCTCTCCATCTTGTATGCTACATCCTAATATTAAAGCAGCTTTTAGAAAGGGGAAAAGTAAAGCTTTGGAGCAAGATGGATTAAGAACAGAAGTGGTTTATACTGATAATGTAAAACCTAACTATGCAAAACAAATGCTGGTTTCTGTGGAGGGACAGTTTTTTTTAAATAATAAAATACTGCATGAAGAAGTTTTTGGCCCTTATTCTATAGTGGTGAAATGCAAGGACAAAAACGAAATGGAAATGATTATTTCTAACTTAGAAGGGCAACTAACAGGAACAATAATTGCGGAAAATAACGAAATGCAAAATTATATGAGTATTGTAGAGGCACTTCAAAATAGAGTAGGACGCATTATTTTTAATGGAGTCCCAACAGGGGTTGAGGTTTGTAATGCCATGGTGCACGGTGGGCCTTATCCAGCATCATCAGATAGTAGGTTTACTGCTGTAGGGATAAATGCTATAAAACGTTGGGTAAGACCTTTTTGTTATCAAAATTGGCCTGATTATTTGTTGCCAGATGCTCTTAAAAATGAAAATCCTCTGGGTCTTTTAAGAGAGGTTGATACTAAGCACACGAAGTCTTCTATTTTAGTGTAGTGTTTAGAATGAGAATAAAAAAACAGTTGTTTTAAGTCGTACATCGGTAAATTTTACACTTTTTTTTTGTTGAACTAAAAACCATCTCGTTTTGACGAAAAAATAGTACAAATGTAGCTTTTGATAATATATTTACTGTCTAATCAATTGATTAATAGCCCAAATTTATTGTTAAACGATTAAACTCTATTTTATTATGAGCCTAAGAATTACAAGTTGCAACAACTACTTTAAGTTAAAAGGAATTTTTAACAAAGAAAGTATGAATGTGTTTAAATCTGAATTTGAAAATATATTTGATCATTTCAGTTCACTTACAATTAATATTGAAGATATAGAAAGCATGGATAGCTTTGGGGTAAACGCCTTGGCTGGTTTACATGAACAATCTGTTTCCAAAAACAGAAAATTATCAATAATAGGTTTGGGCTGTAAAGACTTGTACGATCACTTTAAATCTAATTCTGCTGCGTAAGAGCGCATGTTGTTTGTTATATAAAAATCCAATCGGATATTAATTTGATTGGATTTTTTGTTGTAATAAATTAAATATTACATTTAATTATTTTCTTTTCTGGATCGAATACTTTCAACAATTACGGTAATTAAAATTAAAGAACCGCCAATAAAAGTATTTAGTGTGGGGGTTTCTCCTAAAAATATAAAAGCAATGATAATTCCGAAAATAGGTTGCGTACTACCAATAATACTTGCAGTGCTAACTGAAAAATATTTTAAGCTACTAATAAATAATGAGTGACCTATAGCGGTTGTGAGCAAGCCTAATAAAATAAGGTAGGGAAATTGGTTTGAAAGATTACTAAGATCTTTCATGAATAATACAGGAAATAAAACAATAGTTACAATAACGGTTTGAAACAACATGAGGGATGTACCATCGTAGTTAGCAGCTGGTTTTTTAAGCATTAAATTTCTAGTGGCATAACAAAATGCTGAAAAAACACCGAATATAATGCCTTTTAAATGAGCGCTTTCAAAATCAAAACTAGGAGCAAGAATATAAATGCCCAACAATACTAAAGCGCCTAAAAAAATGTGAATACTACTTAATTTGGAGTTTGTAAATAGGGGTTCTAAAAAAGTAGTAATAATTGGAAATGTAAACATTGATAACATACCTAATGCGACATTAGATAATTTTAAGGCATAAAAATACGTTACCCAATGTGCTGCTAAAAATAGACTACTGAGTAATATGATGAAAAAATCCTTTCTTGAATGAATTTTAAGGTTCGTTTTTTTGTATTTAGAAAATATAAAAAGAAACAAAGCAGCTAAGGCTGCACGCCACCATATAATTATGGACGTTGGTAAATCGATAAACCGACCCAAGGTACCTGAAGTGCTAATAAATAAAGTAGCTAATGTGAGTAATAGTAAATGATTGCTGTGTTGATTTTTCATTTGAAGTAAGCCTGCAGTGTTAGCGATTGGATCGGAAATCCTTTTGCTTTTGCAAAAGATTGTAACGTAAAGTGTTACCCCTGATTAAAAATCAGGGGTAACACCCAAATATTATTTAGAAAGTTCCGTAAAATATTTATAAAAATAAGGAATGGTTTCGATGCCTTTTAAATAATTAAAAATCCCAAAGTGTTCGTTTGGTGAGTGAATAGCATCACTATCTAAGCCAAAGCCCATTAAAATGGTTTTGCTGTTGAGCTCTTTCTCAAAAAGTGCTACAATGGGGATACTGCCACCGCTGCGTTGCGGAATAGGTGTTTTTTCAAACGTTTTTTGATAGGCTTTGGATGCGGCTTGGTAGCCCGTGCTATCAATGGGTGTAACATAACCTTGCCCACCGTGGTGTGGTGTTACTTTTACTTTCACGCTTTTTGGAGCAATACTTTCAAAATGATTTTTGAAAAGCTGTGTTATTTCTTCCCAATCTTGGTGAGGAACCAAACGCATTGAGATTTTTGCATAGGCTTTGCTGGCTATAACGGTTTTTGCGCCTTCACCTGTGTAGCCACCCCAAATACCATTCACATCTAATGTAGGTCTGATAGAATTACGTTCGTTGGTGGTGTATCCTTTTTCGCCGTAAACAGAATCTATATTTAATGCTTTTTGGTAGTTTTCTAATGAAAAAGGTGCTTTGGCCATTTCTGAACGTTCTGTTTTTGAAAGTTCTTCAACGGCATCATAAAATCCAGGAATGGTAATATGATTATTTTCATCGTGTAAGGATGCAATCATTTTAGTTAAAATATTGATAGGATTGGCAACAGCACCGCCATAGAGACCAGAATGTAAATCGCGATTTGGTCCCGTTATTTCCACTTCTACATAGCTTAATCCACGTAAACCTGTAGTAATTGAAGGAATGTCATTGGCTATCATTCCTGTGTCGGATATTAAAATAACATCGTTTTTTAGCTTCTTACGATTGTTTTTTACAAATTCATTCAAGTTTTTGCTGCCAACTTCTTCTTCGCCCTCAATCATAAACTTAACATTGCAAGGAAGTTGGTTGGTTGAAGTCATAAATTCCAAAGCTTTCACGTGCATATACATTTGCCCTTTGTCATCGCAAGCTCCACGAGCAAAAATAGCACCCTCAGGATGGGAGTCTGTTTTTTTAATTACGGGCTCAAAAGGAGGTGAAGTCCATAATTCTATGGGGTCTGCTGGTTGTACATCGTAGTGCCCATAAACCAAAATGGTAGGTAGGTTTTTGTTAATTGTTTTTTCGCCAAATACAATAGGAAAACCGTTGGTTTCACAAATTTCAACGGTTTCACAACCTGCTTTTTCTAAGCTTATTTTAATAGATTCAGCAGTTTTTAATACATCAGATATATAAGCGGAATCGGCACTTATAGATGGGATTTTTAGTAGTTCTATTAATTCGTTTATGAAACGATTTTTATGTTCTTTTATATAAGATTGAATGTTTTGCATGTGAAAAATATGAAGTTAGTTTCAAAAGTATAAAAAAAGAATGTTTTTAGTGCTTAAGAAGTTTGCAATTTAAAAATCTTGTTTATATTTGCAGTCCTTTAGCGGGCGTGGTGGAATTGGTAGACACGCTAGACTTAGGATCTAGTGCCGCGAGGTGTGGGAGTTCGAGTCTCCCCGCCCGCACTTTTTAAAAAGTTAATTTATATAAAAAAGCTTCTCAGTATTGAGAGGCTTTTTTGTTTAGGAATAACAATAGGTGCTATATTTTGTTTTTATTAATATTTTGTATTTGATTTAGTTTGAGTTTATTTAATATGTTAGTATAAAACGAACATGTATCAGTATCTAAACAAAAAAGTAATTCATTAGGGTCATTTAATACCAATGAAAAATAACCTTATTTAACGAAGAACTTTTTTTAAGATTGTCCATTTTTTTAGAATAATCGTATAAGCATATAAAAGGAAACATATTTGATTTATAATCGTTATAATCATAAGTGATAGTTTGGCCATTGAAAAAATCACACAAGGGTATAAGTATAACCATTGTTATGGTGAATAATGTGTTTTTAGTTTGAAACAAAAAATATTACTATGAATTAAATTAATGATTTTTTAACATCAATAGAAAGAAAGTCTTTAAATAAAATTTAGTAGCTTTGTAGATTAATGGAAACGAGTCGTATAAAAAATAGCATAACCTACCTGTTACTTATCCTTTTTCTATCAATGAAAACGGTAGGACTGCATGCGTTGTCTCATGACCACGATCAAGATCATGCTTTGCACTGTGTTGTCTGTGATTATGCAACAGCACAAAATTTAACACCAATATTAGCTCCAGACTTACAAGGTTTCATAATAGAAAATACTGAGTTTGTTCTTAAAACTGAAATAACTAATAATTACAGTTTTGCTGTTTCAAGTACTATTGCTACGAATCAATTATTTTGTAGACCCCCACCTTTTTTATTCTAAATCCTCCTATACATTTATTATTTAAGCCATAGCCCGTTTTGTTTAGGCTAAAGGTTTTATGTCTTGTCTTTAATTCACATAAATATCCTTGTATTCTATACCTCTATTTTTTAGGTGTATTGGGTGTTGAGATATTTGTACTCCGTTTAAATTAGATAAACACTTGTGTAGGTTTTGTCAATATTCTTGTTCAAGAACATTTATACAAATTTTATAGTATTTAAATATGTTTCAAAAAATATTAAGCATATGGCTATGTTTTAGCTTTAGCACTGTTGCCTTTTCACAAGATACTTTTCAAATCAAAGGTATTGTTCTGAACACGGATACTTTACATCCAGTGGAAGGAGCCCATGTTGTTGGAAAAAATTTATTTTCAGTTACAACTTCAACAGGTGATTTTACTATAAATAATGTGAGAGAAGGCGTTTATACTTTTTCAATTTACCATATAGGGTATTCGCCTAAAAAATTTACGGTCAATGTTGGTACAGAGATGGAGTCTGTTACAGTATACTTAAATGAATCTGCCACCAATTTAGAAGAAATAGAGGTTAATGGTAAAAGTAAAAAAAGAGAGGCGATGGAATCTCCTATAGTGACTCATATAGTTTCAAAGGCATTTCTAAATAAAAATAGAGAAAATAGTTTAATGCAAACTTTAAGTAAGATTCCTGGGGTAAGTACTATTAATATTGGGTCTGGGCAGTCTAAGCCAGTTATAAGAGGTTTAGGGTTTAATAGAGTAGCAGTCGTTCAAAATGGTGTAAAACATGAAGCCCAACAATGGGGGAATGACCATGGCTTAGAAATTGATCAATATGGAATTGAAAATATACAAATTGTAAAAGGTCCTGCGTCATTAATATATGGATCTGATGCCATTGCGGGAGTTGTGGACATTCAGCCGAATAAAATGCCTATGCAACATTCATTGAAAGGCGAGATAAATGTATTGGGAGAAAGTAATAATGATTTATTTGGGATTTCTGCAGGTGTTATTACTAGAAAGGATAAATGGTTTTATGGAGGTAGGGTAACGTATAGAGATTATGGGGATTATAAAGTGCCCACAGATAAAATAAATTATGAAAATTACATTTTTGATTTACATGATAATAATTTAAGAAATACAGCCGGTAAAGAGGCTAATGCAAGTGCTAGTATTGGTTATGTTTCTGACTTTATGAAATCTGAAACGACGTTTAGCAATGTGAATGCAAAAAATGGTTTTTTTGCTAATGCTCATGGCTTGGAGGTTAGGGCATCAAATATTGATTATGATAGTTCGAGTAGAGATATTGATTTGCCTTACCATAAAGTAAATCATTTTAAAATTACAAATAACACGACTTTGTATGGTGAAAAACACACTTTTCATATTGATTTAGGGTATCAAAATAATTTAAGAGAAGAGCGTTCAGAGCCTTCGGCACATGGCTACATGCCAGCTCCATCAGATAGTAACGAACGCCTTTTTAGTAAAAATAGCTACGCCTTAAATGTGAGAGATGCTTTTAAGCCTAATGATAAGCATGATGTTGTTATGGGGGTGAATATAGAGTATCAGGATAACAATATTGGTGGCTGGGGATTTTTAATTCCAGAATATAACAGGTTTGTTGTAGGAGCATTTGCTTTTGATCAATTTGAGATTCATCCCGATTTGCATTTTCTGGCAGGAATACGTTATGATTATGGTTTTATAGACACTAAAGCTTATTTTGACTGGTTCCCTTCTACTATAAATAATAGTGATGGCTCTACGTCTCATGTGTATTTGCAACGATCTAAAAATAAATCTTCCAATTTTGGAAATATTAGTGCGTCAACTGGGCTGAGTTATATCAAAAAGAATACTACTTACAAAATGAATATAGGTAAAAGCTTCAGGATGCCTTTATCTAATGAGTTAGCTTCAGATGGTGTAAACTATCACATGTATCGTTATGAAAAAGGAAATCTTGATTTAGACCCTGAAGAATCGTATCAATTAGATGTTGATATAGATCATACCACCAAATTATTTAGTGTTGGTATCAGTCCTTTTGTTAATTTTTTCGAGAACTATATTTATTTGAATCCAACTTCAAATTATTACGAGACTTTGCAGATATATGAATATACACAGACTAAAGTTTTTAGGTTTGGTGGTGAACTTAGAGTAGGTGCTAAGGTGTTTAATAACTTGCAATTAGATGCTTCAGCAGAGTATGTGTATTCCAGACAAACAAGTGGAGCAAAAGAAGGTTTTACATTGCCTTTTTCACCACCATTATCCGGATTGTTTTCTGCAAACTACCAATTCAAAGATTTTTTCTTTTTAAATAAACCACAATTAATAGCTGATTTTAAAATAGCAAACTCTCAAGATGAAATTGTGCCGCCTGAAGAAAAAACGGATGGCTATCAGTTATTAAATATGTCTTTTTTAGCAGAGATGGATTTCTTCAGAAATAATCAGTCTATTGAAATGCGTATCAAGCTTAACAATGTATTTAATACTAAATATTATGATCATACCAGCTATTATAGATTAATAGATGTGCCAGAGCCTGGCAGAAATATATCAATATCATTAACAATACCATTTAATAAATAACAATAATTAAAATTAGAAACATGAAAACAAACCCTATCAAAACAAACATTATGAAAACAAATTTTAAATTTTTAGCTATCATTGCTTTCCTTGGAACCTTTTTATATTCTTGTAGTAGTGATGACGACAGTTCAGCATTAAATGCGCCTGTAATCTCTAATTTTGAATATGGAGAAGGCAGTGAGCATTCAACAGATCCTGTGGCTTATATAGGATCAGATATTCATTTAGAAGCAGAAATTAGTGCAGAGGCTACCGTAAGTAGCATAACCCTTATAATTCACGACCATGATTTAGAAGTTGGAGAAGGTGAAGAAAAATGGAGTTTTGAACAAGTATTTACCAAAGAAAGTTATTTGGTTATTAACCCTACTTTTCATGAGCATGTAGATGTTCCATCAACAGCGCCAGAAGGTGAGTATCATATAGAACTTATAGTAACTGATGCGTTGGGTAACATTACCGAAGTTGAAGGTCATATTGAAATTTTACATCCAATTACAATTAGTGATTTTTCTATTGATAGTACGGTAGCTAGAGGGGATGATTTTCATGTAGAGTTTATGATAGATGCAGTAAATGGTATTCATAGCATTTTTGTTGATATGCATGCGGATGGACTTTCAGTTGGTGAAGGCGAAGAAGAATTTGATTATGAATATGAATATTTGGGTGATTACCACGAACAAACTTCTGTAGAATTTCATGAACATATAGATGTTGCCCCTACTGCACCTGCTGGAGAGTATCATATCATTTTTACAGTTGAAGATGAAGATGGTAATACCAAAGAATATGAAACACATATAGATGTTACAGCGCCTGTTGTTTAATTAAAATAATAATACACCGCATAATACCTTAGTGTGTTGTGCGGTTATAAATTTTATAAAATGAAATCTACTTTAAAAAAGATATGTTTTTTTCTTCCTCTACTTATAATAGCTTCATGTTCGAGTGATGATGGGGCAGATAAAGATGAAGAAAAACCAACTATTACTATTAATTACAATGAAGGTTTTCCACAAGCTTGTGCAGAACTTGTTAGAGGTGAAACCTATAATTTCAAGGCTATGGTGACTGATAATCAAGCATTGGCTTCATATAGTTTAGATATTCATCATAATTTTAACCAACATACTCATGATGATCAAGTTGGTGAATGTGTTTTAGATGAAATAAAGACAGCTGTCAATCCTTTAGTTTTTATAAAAAATTATTCCATTGAAAACGGACCAAAAAGCTATGAAATAAGTATAAGTGTTACTATTCCTGACGATATTGATACTGGAGATTATCACTGCGCTTATTCTATAACAGATGAAACTGGTTGGCAAACTAGAACTTCCATAGATATAAAAATTGTTGAATAATTTAAAGAATAACATAATTTCTATCATTAGAAACTAATAATTGAAATGATATTTATAAATAGAAAAGCAGATAGTATCGGGGTTATATCTAGTGCTCTATGTTTAATACATTGTGTAGCTACACCGTTTATTTTTATAGCACAAACCGGTTTATTAACCTGTTGTAGTGCTACACCTAGTTGGTGGGGACTAATAGATTATTTTTTCTTAGGAATTTCTTTTCTTGCTGTTTATCATACAACAAATACAACGGTAAGTAAATGGGTAAAACCGGCTTTATGGTTAAGTTGGGGCTTGTTGTTTTTAGTAATTATTAACGAAAAAACAACTTGGTTTTCTTTTGGAGAAAACATAATTTATATACCAACAATTTCATTGATAGTTTTGCATTTATACAATAGAAAATATTGTAAATGTGATATAGATAAGTGTTGCGTGCATAAGGGATAAGGAATGGTTGGTTATTGTATTTTGCTAAATAAAATTTGTTAACAAAACAAAATCTTAATCAAAGGCTTGGGAATTTGGAATACACTATTTGGGTAATCTTTATGATAACACAACTTTTAAATTGAGTTTATTTTATGATGCCTTGGTTGCCTTAGCGACTTAAAAAAATTGTAAGGATAAAAATACATGTAAGATTAACAGCTTGGCGTTCTAAATATTATATTAGCTGCGAAGATTGTTACTTATAAAAATCTAATATAAATGGATAGAAGAAAATTTTTTAAAAACGGATCGATTCTCGCATTAGGAACAAGCATGCTAAATCCTTTTGGGATTGATGCAAGTAATGTTCAACTCTTAAACAAGAACAAAAAAGCAAAGAATATTATCATTATTGTTAGTGATGGGATGAGTATTGGTACTTTAAACATGACAGATTTATATCTATCCAGAAAAAGGGGGCAAGGTACCAGCTGGTTGCAATTATACAAGGATAACAAAGTGAAGAGGGCTTTAATGGATATGTCTTCTGCTAATTCTATTGTAACAGATTCTGCTGCCGCAAGTTCGTCTTGGGGTGGTGGTGTTAGAATTAATAATGGTTCATTAAACGTGAGTAAAAATGGAGAATTTCATCTTCCTATTTGGCAAAAATTTAAACAAGCCGGAAAAAAGGCCGGATGTGTGACTACAGTTCCAATTACGCACGCTACACCTGCAGGTTTTTGTGTAAATTCAAAAACAAGGAATGCACAAGATGAAATTGCAGAAATGTATTTGGAACAAAATTTTGATGTGATGATGGGGGGTGGGCAAAATTATTTTTCTTCTAAAAAAAGGAAAGATAAAAAGGATATGTTTCAAGCTTATAGTTTAAAGGGATATGAGGTTGTTAAAACGAGAAACGAGATGTTTTCTGCATCAAACAGTAAACCTATTTTAGGAGTGTTTAATGAAGATGCACTCCCTTACTCTATAGATAGAGAAAATAGTAATGCGTTACTTAAAAAAGTGCCTACTTTAGCTGAAATGACTAAAAAAGCTATTGAAGTAATGAAAAATCATCCTAAAGGTTTTGTGCTGCAAGTGGAAGCAGGAAAAGTGGATTGGGCTGCTCATGGTAATGATATTTCAGGGCTTATTTATGACCAAGTTGCTCATGATGAAGCCATACAAGTGGCTATAGATTTTGCAGAACAAGATGGAGAAACATTAGTTATTATAACTACAGACCATGGTAATGCAAATCCAGGAGTTATTTATGGTAATCAAGCAAATGATAATTTCGATTCAATTCAAAAATATAAACATACTAATGAATGGATTTTAAATGGGATAGAAAAGGAAATGTCTGTGACTCAATTAAAAGAAAGAGTGCACTATGCTAATAATTTTGCTCTTACTGACGAAGAATCTAAACTATTATTAAGTTATTATTCTAATCTACAAACAGAAGATGGCCTTTACAATCCGAGACATCTCCCCTTTAAGGTTTTAGCAGAAATACAAAAACAGCATAATTCTGTAGGATGGATTAGTATGCAACATTCAGCTGATTATGTAGAATTGGCTATGCTTGGTCCAGGAAGTCAATTGTTAAAGCCTTTTATAAAAAACACAGATCTTCATTATTTGATGTTAGAGGCAGCTGAAATTGAAAATAAATTTTAAAGCAATGTTGTGTACAGAGTATTGTGGTATAATTAATCTGATTAAGGGATTCAAGTATAAATTCTCAATTGATAAATTGGATTTTATGTCAAATCTTAAAAGTTATTACAGGTCGTTTTGCATGGTTTACCAAATCTTCGCTAATGCTTCCATTAAAAAAATGTGAAATACCTTGTCTGCCGTGAGTGCTCACTCCAATTAAATCTGCTTTAATAGATTGTGAAAAATTCATAATACCTTGTTCAATAGTTTCATCGTTATAGATATTTAATGAGTAATTTTTAAAGTCCAGGTTTTTTGTAAAATTATCCATGCGCTCTTGTGCATCTGCTGTTGTCATAAACTTATTAGGGGTGTTCACCATAAGTAAAAACATTTTTGATTCAAATTTCTCGGCAAATTTTAAGGCTTTCTCAAAAGGAATTTTAGATTCATCCTTAAAATCAGAGGCAAAAACGAAGTTGTTGGCTTTAAAGATGGTATGCTCATTTTTAATTACTAAAACAGGAGTTTCTGAGGTGCGTACTACTTTTTCGGTATTAGAGCCTATGAGCATTTCTTTTAGTCCATTACTTCCATGAGATCCCATCACTATTAAATCAATCGTGTTTTTTTTACACGCCTGAAAAATGCCTTTAAATATTTCATGAAATTCAACATGTTCAAAAACAGTTAAGTCTTGTAAATAATCTTTAGCTATCAATTCTTTAAAACGTTGATGTGCTAATTTCATAAAAAATACGGCTTCAGGTAATTCGTTATGTGAACTCAAAGGATCTATTTTATTCATTGGCAATTCTAAAATATGTAAAAGATGAATTTCACAGTGATGTTTTCTAGCTAATTGAGCAGCAACCTTTAAAGCTTTTTCTGCTTGAGGCGAAAAGTCTGTAGGAACGAGCAATTTTTTCATATTTATTAAAGAATAGTTGTATATAAATATATGACTTAATACTTTAAAAACCGATAAAAAATTATATATTTGCACCGTTGTAAGGCGAATTAAGGAAATGAGGGGACGGAAAGTCCCCTCTTTTTATACTAAGAAATGTTTAAAAATATAGTCCAAAATTTATTAGAAACGGCACTAAATGAACGATTAGATTTATTTCTGATTGAGTTTACTGTTAGTAGTGAGAACCATATTAAAATCATAATAGATGGTGATAATGGTGTGCTTGTAGAAGATTGTATATTTGTTAGTAGAGCTATTGAACATAATATTGACAGAGATGAGTATGATTTTTCTCTGGAGGTGTTTTCAGCAGGAGCCACAACACCTTTGGTTCATGAAAGACAATACAAAAAGAATATAGGTAGAACCTTAGCTGTAAAAACTGCTTCTGGGAAAACAGAAGGTATAATTACGGACACAACGGAAACAGGTATTTCGTTAGAATGGAAAGTTAGAGAGCCTAAGCCAATTGGGAAAGGTAAAGTAACTGTTATTAAAAAAGAAAATATTGCATACAGTGATATTTTAGAAGCTAAAGTGGTGATTAAATTTTAATTCAAGGAGAGTTATGGAGAATATTGCGTTAATTGATTCGTTTTCAGAATTTAAGGACGATAAATTAATAGATCGTGTAACGTTGATGGCGATTTTGGAAGACGTTTTTAGAAGTGCCTTAAAAAAGAAATTTGGAGATGATGATAATTTTGATATTATTGTAAATCCAGATAAAGGAGATTTGGAAATTTGGAGAAACAGAGTGGTGGTTGCCGATGGAGAAGTAGAAGAACCTAATCAAGAAATATCTTTAAGTGCAGCACGTAAAATAGAACCAGATTTTGAGGTTGGAGAAGATGTGTCTGAAGAAGTGAAATTGATAGATTTAGGGCGTCGTGCTATTTTGGCTTTACGTCAAAATTTAATAGCCAAAATTCATGAGCATGATAATACTATCATTTATAAGCAATTTAAAGACTTAATAGGTGAAATTTATACTGCAGAAGTACATCATATCCGTCATAGAGCTGTAATTTTGTTAGATGATGAAGGTAATGAGGTTATCTTGCCCAAAGAAAAACAAATACCGTCAGACTTTTTCAGAAAAGGAGATAATGTAAGAGGCGTTATAGATAGCGTAGAGCTTAAAGGAGCAAAGCCTACCATTATTATGTCTAGAAGTTCTCCTGTATTTCTTGAAAAATTATTTGAACAAGAAATACCAGAGGTTTTTGATGGACTTATTACCATTAAAAATGTGGTAAGAATTCCAGGTGAAAAAGCAAAAGTAGCTGTAGATTCTTATGATGATAGAATAGATCCTGTTGGAGCTTGTGTTGGTATGAAAGGATCAAGAATTCACGGTATTGTTCGTGAGTTAGGAAATGAAAATATTGATGTAATAAATTACACCAATAATTTACAATTATACATCACTAGAGCATTAAGCCCTGCAAGAGTAACTTCTATAAAAATAGATGAAGAAACAAAACGTGCAGAGGTTATTTTAAAACCAGAAGAGGTAAGCAAAGCCATTGGTAGAGGAGGACATAATATTCGCTTAGCTGGTCAATTAACTGGTTATGAAATTGACGTGTTTAGAGAGGGTGTAGAAGAAGATGTTGAGCTATCTGAGTTTACCGATGAAATAGAAGGATGGATTATTGAAGAGTTTAGCAAAGCAGGTCTGGATACAGCAAAAAGTATTTTAGAACAAGATGTGTTAGATTTAGTAAAAAGAACTGACTTAGAAGAAGAGACAATTAAAGATGTTATCAGGATTCTAAGAGAAGAATTTGAAGAATAATATCAAAGCAATCACAAAACAATAAATTTGTTTTTTTGTGATAAATTTGGTATAGTATAATATTAGAGTACATTAAAGGCAATTTATGGCTGAAACAATTAGATTAAATAAAGTATTACGTGAGTTAAATATCTCTTTAGATCGCGCCGTAGAATTTTTAGATTCTAAGGGTGTTGAAATTGATAAGCGACCTACAACAAAAATTTCTGAAGAAGTTTATGGAATTCTTTCTGATGAATTTGCAACTGATGCAAGTAAAAAAGTAGCATCTAAAGAAGTAGGAGAAGCGAAGCTTAAAGAAAAAGAGAGACTGCGTGAACAACGCGAACGTGAACTTGAAGAAAAGCACTTAGAAGATTTAAAAAGACAAGAAGCTAGGCAGGATGAGGTTGTAAGAGCAACTAAAACACTTTCTGGACCAAAGCAAGTTGGAAAAATTGATTTAGAGCCTAAGAAAAAGGAAGCCGCTAATGTTCCTCTAAAAGAAAAAGAAGAGGAGAAAGAAGTTTCTCCTGTAGAAGAAACTCCAATGGAGCAGCCACCAATTGTTGAGACTGATAAAAAAAATGAACTCAAGGAAGAAAAACCTATTGAGGTTGAAAAAATTGAGACTAAGAGACCAGTCATTCAAGCTCCTAAAGTAGTGAAAACTGAAGTGCCTAAACCAGAGGTTTCTAAAGATAAAAAAACATCTACTGATGAACCACCTGTTGTAGATGAAAAGCTGAAAACTAAATATCAAAAACTTACTGGTCCGAAAATTTCAGGTGACAAAATAGATCTTTCTCAGTTTAATAAGCCTAAGAAGAAAAAAGAAGATAAAAAACCAGATACTAAAACATCTGATAATGCGGCTAATAAAAAGAAACGTAGACGTATCAGTAAAGTTGGAGGGCCTCAAGACAGCAGGTCTGGTGGTGCTAATAGACCTGGGAGACCTGGCGGAAATGATAGATTTAAAGGAAAACCAGGGCAAGGACGTCGTAATGTTGTAAAAGAAGAACCTAGTGAGGAGGATGTTAAAAAGCAAGTGCGAGAAACACTTGAAAAACTTCAAGGTAAATCTAACAAAGGTAAAGGTGCTAAATATAGAAGAGATAAAAGAGATTTACATAGAGAACAAACAGAGTTAGACCAACAAATAGAGGCTGCTGAAAGCAAAATCCTTAAGGTTACAGAGTTTGTTACGGCTAGTGAAGTTGCTACTATGATGGATGTTCAAGTAACTCAAATTATTTCTGCTTGTATGTCATTAGGGATGATGGTAACAATGAATCAGCGTTTAGATGCTGAAACATTGTCTATAGTTGCTGATGAGTTTGGATATAAAGTTGAATTTGTTACTTCCGCTATTGAGGAATCTATTGAAGAAGTACAAGATAAACCAGAAGACTTAAAACCTCGTGCACCAATTGTAACGGTTATGGGACACGTTGATCATGGTAAAACATCACTTTTGGATTATATCCGTAAAGAGAATGTTATTGCAGGTGAATCAGGTGGAATTACTCAGCATATTGGAGCTTACGGCGTAGAGTTGGATAATGGTCAAAAAATTGCCTTTTTAGATACACCTGGTCACGAGGCGTTTACAGCAATGCGTGCACGTGGTGCTCAAGTAACAGATATTGCTATTATTGTTGCGGCTGCGGATGATGATATCATGCCACAAACCAAAGAGGCTATATCACATGCACAAGCAGCAGGAGTACCTATTGTATTTGCAATTAATAAAATTGATAAACCCGATTCAAACCCTGAAAAAATTAAGGAAGGTTTAGCGCAAATGAATCTTTTAGTAGAAGATTGGGGTGGTAAAATTCAGTCTCATGATATTTCTGCAAAAATAGGAACTGGGGTTAAAGAGTTATTAGAAAAAGTATTGTTAGAAGCAGAGTTATTAGAGCTTACTGCAAACCCAGATAAGCCAGCTGTAGGGACAGTGGTTGAGGCATTTCTTGACAAAGGTCGTGGATATGTATCAACCATATTGGTGCAAGCAGGAACTTTGAAGATAGGTGATTATGTGTTAGCTGGAAAAAATAGTGGTAAGGTAAAAGCCATGCATGATGAACGTGGAAACGATGTTTTAGCAGCAGGCCCATCTACACCAGTGTCAATTTTAGGATTGGACGGTGCGCCACAAGCGGGTGATAAGTTTAGTGTTTTTGCAGATGAGCGTGAAGCCAAGCAAATTGCAACCAAACGTGCACAATTGCAGAGAGAGCAATCCGTTAGAACACAACGTCATATCACACTTGATGAAATAGGAAGACGTATTGCTTTAGGTGATTTCCAAGAATTAAACATCATTCTTAAAGGGGATGTGGATGGTTCTGTGGAAGCCTTAACAGATTCTTTCCAAAAACTGTCAACTGAAGAAATTCAAGTAAACATCTTACATAAAGGTGTTGGTGCTATTACTGAAAGTGATGTGTTATTAGCTTCAGCTTCCGATGCAATTATAATTGGATTTAATGTACGTCCCGTTGGAAATGCAAGAATGACTGCTGATAAAGAAGAAATAGATATCAGAACTTACTCTATTATTTATGATGCTATTAACGATCTCAAAGATGCTATGGAAGGTATGTTGTCTCCAGAACTTAAGGAAGAGATTACTGGTACGGCAGAAATCAGAGAAATGTTTAAAGTATCCAAAGTTGGTACTATTGCAGGTTGTATGGTTACCAATGGTAAAATTCTTAGAAGTTCTAAAGTACGCTTAATTCGTGATGGTGTAGTTGTTTATACTGGTGAGTTAGCTTCGTTAAAACGATTTAAAGATGACGTTAAAGAGGTAACTAAAGGTTACGATTGTGGTATGCAGATTAAGAATTACAACGATATTAATGAAGGAGATATTATTGAGGCTTTCCACGAAGTTGAAGTTAAGAAGAAGCTTAAATAATAAATAGATATTATATTTAATCATACTTAAAGAGGTCTTATGACCTCTTTTTTTTGTATTTATCTAAATCGTATAAGTGAGTTTATTAATGTTCAAATTATTTAGACCATAAAAAAGTATTAAAAGCTATGATTTAATAGGAAAAAAGCTGTTGTTAAAATAGTCAAGTTTGGTAAAACTAATCTTATAGTATTAAAATGGGAGGTTGTTTTTTTTGAAAATAAATTCAGTAAATAAGAGTGTGATTATGAAGATTATGATTAATATAAATAAAAAAAGCGAACCAAGGGTCGCTTCTTTTTACTGTGAAAATTTTATTTTTTTGGCTTAAAAATAAAAGCACTAGGAAATTCACTTTTTATTTTTTTGAGAGCTCTATCAGCTTCTAATCTTGTTACAAAATTACCCACCCATATTTTGTAGTTTGGCGTTTCAAATTGTACAATTGGTGTCCATTGATCATACGTTGATTCAAAATTTGACTTCGCTGATTCAGCACCATTTCTATTCCCTGAATAGATTTGAATTTTATATCGATTCGTATCATTGTCGCTCATTTCTTTTTTAACATCCATTAATTTTGTAATGTTTTTGTCTTGGTTTATAATCACACTACCTTGTTGGGCATTGCAATAATATCCACATGTTAAAAAACAAAAAATACTTAACAAACTAATTTTCAAAGACAATACTTTCATTTTTATTATATTTGGTACAAATGTAAAAGTTATAAACTTAAAAATATGCTAATTTATTATTTAGAATTTATCTAAATTACCATTAAGACTTATCTAACATTTCGCAAATCGACTTTATGTATTACTTTTGCGAGAGATTTTTTTTAAGTGTATTTTTTAAATTCGAATGAAAAATCCATACCAAAGTTTAGAAGTTAATTTAACCAACAATATGAAACAGGTGATTCACCGTAAATTAAGTACAAACTTTCTTCGTTTAGGCTTAGTCTTATTATTAGCGTTTACAACCTCGCTTTCCGCACAAACGGGAGATCCAGCAAAAGGAAAATCATTATTTAATTCAAATTGTGCCGCATGTCATCAATTAGATAAGAAAATGACAGGACCTGCTTTGCGTCACATGGAGACACGTTTAATTGAAGAAGAAGGTTTAGATAGAGATTGGATTTATTCATGGGTACGTAATAGTTCAGGTGTAATTAAATCTGGGGATGCGTATGCTAATAAGATATTTGATGAGTACGGTGGTGCTGCAATGACTGCATTCCCGCAATTATCAGATGAAGATATTGATAATATTATTGCGTATACTTCTGAAGAAAAGGCAGCACCGCCGGCCGCTGCAGCAGGAGCAACTGATACTGGTTCGGCTTCTGGAGGAGCTACAGGTGGTATTTCAAACGAAATTATTTTAGGAGCTCTTGCTATTTTATTTGTGTTATTAGCGTTAGGGTTGTATTTAGTAAATAAAACACTACGCCGCTTTGCTTTAGCTCAAAACATTGATTTGCCAGAAGCATCTACAAAAAAGCCACTTTGGCAAGCATTTGTGCAAAACCAGTTTTTAATGGTGGTTGTTGCTATTTTATTTTTGCTGTCTAGCGGTTACTTTGTGTTTGGGTATTTGATGCAGGTTGGTGTTGATCAAGGATATCAGCCAGTTCAGCCTATTCATTTTTCTCATAAAATTCACGCTGGTGATAATGGTATTGATTGTAAATATTGTCACTCGTCTGCAAGAGTAAGTAAAACTTCGGGTATACCTTCGTTAAACGTTTGTATGAATTGTCATAAATCAGTTTACGAATATAATGGAGAAACAAGTCCAGAATATACAAAAGAGTTTTATGATGGAGAAATTCAGAAGCTATATGATGCCGTAGGATGGAGTGATGCAGATCAAAAATACACAGGTGAAACAAAACCAGTAAAATGGGTTCGTATTCATAACCTTCCTGACTTTGTTTATTTCAATCACTCACAGCACGTTTCTGTTGGAGGTGTAGAATGTCAAACATGTCATGGACCAATTGAAACTATGGAGGTTGTTGAGCAATATGCGCCATTGACTATGGGTTGGTGTGTTGATTGTCATAGAACTACCGATGTGAAAGTTGAAGACAACGCATACTATACTAAAATTCATGAAGAATTGTCTAAAAAGTATGGGGTAGAAAAGTTAACAGTTGCTGATATGGGCGGACTGGAATGTGGTAAATGTCATTATTAATAAAAGAAAAATCAGTTGTTAGTTATAAGTATTTTTATAACTAACAGCTAAAAACTAATAACTAGTAAATAATATGTCATCAAACAAGAAATACTGGAAAAGTGTTGAGGAGCTGAACGAAAATAGTTCTATTGTTGAGGCGCTAAAACAAAACGAGTTTGTAGAAGAGATTCCTACGGATGAGTTTTTAGGTGATAAAGACACTTTGGAAGCAAGCTCTACGACACGTCGTGATTTCTTAAAATATGTAGGTTTTAGTACGGCAGCTGCATCTTTGGCGGCTTGTGAAGGGCCTGTGAAAAAAGCCATTCCTTATGTAGTGCAACCAACTGAAATTATACCTGGTGTTGCTAACTATTATGCAACAACTATTGCAGATGGATTTGATTTTGCAAGTGTCTTAGTTAAAACCCGTGAGGGGCGTCCTATTAAAATTGAAAATAATACTATGGCAGCTACTAATGGTAGTGCTAATGCCAGGGTAAATGCTTCAGTTTTAGGCTTGTATGATAGTCTAAGGGTTCAGGGACCAAAAAAAGAAGGGAACTCTATTTCTTGGAGTGATTTTGATATTGAAACAAATAAGAAATTAACAGAATTAAATGATGCTGGGAAAGCAATTGTGTTGTTAACACAAACTTTTGCTAGCCCATCAACTAATAATTTAATTGCTGAGTTTAAAGAAAAATATGCTAATGCTCGTCATGTTATTTATGATGCTATTTCAGAATCAGCTGCGTTAGACGCTTATCAAGCTAAATATGGAGAACGTGGATTAGCTGATTACGATTTCTCTAAGGCAATGACCATTGTTTCTGTAGGGGCTGACTTTTTAGGAGACTGGCAAGGTGGTGGTTTTGATGCTGGTTACTCTAAAAATAAAATACCAGTTCAAGGCAAAATGTCAAGACACATTCAGTTTGAAGCGAATATGTCATTAACAGGTGCTAATGCAGACAAGCGTGTGCCTTTAACACCTTCACAACAAAAAATAGCTTTAGCTAAATTATATAGTTATATTGTTGGTGGTTCCGTTTCTGGAAATTTACCTGAAACTATTGAAACAGCAATTAAAAATGCAGCTTCTCAATTAAAGAGTGCTGGTAGTAAAGGTGTGGTAGTTACAGGTATTCAAGATGTGAACGCACAAACCGTTGCTTTGGAAATAAATGAGGCTTTAAATAGTCAAGCATTTAATCCTAATACACCAATAAAAACAAGACAAGGAAATGATAGAGCTGTTTCAGCTTTAGTTCAAGATATGAAAGCAGGCAATGTGGGCGCTATTATAATGAGTGGCGTTAATCCTGTTTATACTTTGTCCAATGCTAAAGAATTTGTAGAGGGTTTAGAAAAAACGGAGCTGTCTATTACGTTTTCAATGAAAGAAGATGAAACGTCTTCATTAACACAATATATTGCAGCAGCACCACATTATTTGGAATCTTGGGGTGATGTTGAAATTAAAAAAGGACATTATGGTTTAACACAGCCTACAATACGTCCTTTATTTGATACAAGACAATTTCAAGAGGTTTTATTAAAATGGAACGGAAATGATCTTTCTTTTCATGATTATATTAAAGACAATTGGAATTCTAATATTTTAGGTGGTAATTCATTTAACCAAGCATTGCATGATGGAGGCTTTGTGTATGGTACTTCAATTGGAGCTTTAAATGGAGGTTCAACACAAACTATTACTACTACTACAACGGAAT
Organism: Pseudalgibacter alginicilyticus; assembly: GCF_001310225.1. GTDB lineage: Bacteria > Bacteroidota > Bacteroidia > Flavobacteriales > Flavobacteriaceae > Pseudalgibacter > Pseudalgibacter alginicilyticus. The sequence goes on from NZ_CP012898.1 coordinate 3,112,832, forward strand.
TAAAGGACAAGAAAAAAAGAACGTTTGTTGGAGGTATCATCCATGATGTCGCTGTAGGTGTTGGTATTAAAGATGAAGATAAAGATCAATTTGTTACAAGTACTTCATCTAATTCAATAAGTACATCAAAATTCAATGAAGTATCTGGTATGTCGGTTAAATCTGGTGTAGCAGCAGCAAGTGCTTTAGCATCTTCTGCAAAATCAGAAGGATTAGAATTAACATTATATACCAAAGTGGGAATGGGTGATGGGCAGCAAGCCAATAACCCTTGGCTACAAGAATTCCCTGATCCAATAACAAGAACATCTTGGGATAACTATTTAACAATTTCTAGAGCAGATGCCAATGCATTAGGTTTAATGAATAAACATGTTGCTAATGGAGCTTTAAATGGTAGTTATGCTAATGTTACAGTAAATGGAACAACTATAACTGTTCCAGTAATGATTCAACCAGGGCAAGCAAAAGGCTCTGTTGGGTTATCATTTGGTTACGGAAAAAGAAAAGGATTAAAAGAAGAAATGCAAACTGGGGTTAATGCGTTTGCGTTATACCATGGTTTTAATACAATACAGAATATTACAGTAGAAGCTGCAGAAGGTGAACATGAGTTTGCTTCTGTACAACTTCACAATACTTTAATGGGTCGTGGCGATATTCTTAATGAAACTTCTTTAGAGATTTTTAATACTAAAGACAAGAAACATTGGAATGCTATTCCTATGGTTTCTTTAGATCATAAAGAAACTCCAGTAACATCTCCTGATGTTGATTTATGGGATGAGTTTGATCGTTCTATTGGGTATCATTTTAATTTGTCTATTGATTTAAATGCTTGTACTGGTTGTGGTGCTTGTGTTATTGCTTGTCATGCAGAAAATAATGTACCTGTTGTAGGTAAAACAGAAGTACGCCGTAGCCGTGATATGCATTGGTTGCGTATTGATAGATATTATTCATCTGAAGAGTCTTTTGAAGGTGATAATAATAAAAAGGACAATATTTCAGGTTTAGGAAGTTCATTAAGTGAATTTGGTGAATTAGAAGTAGCTTCTGAAAATCCTCAAGTAGCTTTTCAGCCTGTTATGTGTCAACATTGTAATCACGCACCTTGTGAAACAGTTTGTCCAGTAGCAGCTACATCACACGGTAGACAAGGTCAAAATCATATGGCTTACAACCGTTGTGTTGGTACTAGATATTGTGCAAATAACTGTCCTTATAAAGTACGTCGATTTAACTGGTTCAGATACAATGGAAATGATGAGTTTGATTATCATATGAATGATGATTTAGGTCGTATGGTATTAAACCCTGATGTAGTTGTACGTTCTCGTGGAGTTATGGAAAAATGTTCTATGTGTATTCAAATGACACAGAAAACAATTCTTGATGCAAAACGTGATGGGCGTGAAATTAAAGATGGTGAATTTCAAACCGCCTGTTCTGCTGCTTGTAGTAGTGGAGCTATGGTGTTTGGAGACATCAATGATAAAGAAAGCAAAGTTGCAAAACTTTTAGAAGATAACCGTATGTATCACTTGTTAGAGTACGTTGGAACGAAACCTAATGTGCAATATCATACCAAAGTGAGAAATACAACAGAAGCATAAATCTAATTAAAGAATCAATTATATAATTATGGCGTCTCATTACGAAGCACCTATTAGAAGACCTTTAGTTGCAGGTGAAAAATCATTCCACGACGTTACTGTGGATGTAGCAAAGCCTGTAGAAGGAAGAGCCAATAAGCAATGGTGGATAGTTTTTGGTATTTCACTTGCAGCTTTCCTTTGGGGAGTTGGATGTATTTTATACACAATATCTACTGGTATTGGAACTTGGGGTTTAAATAAAACCATTGGTTGGGCCTGGGATATTACTAATTTCGTTTGGTGGGTTGGTATTGGTCATGCAGGAACACTAATTTCTGCAGTACTTTTACTGTTTCGTCAAAAATGGAGAATGGCTATTAACCGCTCTGCCGAAGCTATGACAATATTTGCTGTTGTTCAAGCAGGTTTGTTTCCACTTATTCACATGGGACGTCCTTGGTTAGGATATTGGGTATTACCAATTCCAAATCAGTTTGGTTCATTATGGGTTAACTTTAACTCGCCTCTACTTTGGGACGTTTTTGCAATTTCAACGTATTTATCTGTGTCATTAGTGTTCTGGTGGACAGGTTTACTTCCTGATTTTGCTATGCTACGTGATAGAGCTGTTAAACCTTTCCAAAAGAAAATTTATGCATTATTGAGTTTTGGTTGGTCAGGTCGTGCCAAAGATTGGCAACGTTTTGAAGAAGTGTCTTTGGTACTTGCAGGATTAGCAACACCTCTTGTACTTTCAGTACATACTATTGTATCTTTCGATTTTGCTACTTCTGTTATACCAGGATGGCATACAACCATATTTCCTCCATATTTTGTTGCAGGAGCAGTATTCTCAGGATTTGCTATGGTTAACACACTTCTTATTATTATGAGAAAGGTGGTAAGCTTAGAAGATTACATCACGTTGCAACACATTGAGTTAATGAATATTGTTATCATGATTACAGGTTCTATTGTAGGTGTGGCTTATATTACAGAGTTGTTTATTGCTTGGTATTCTGGTGTAGAATACGAACAATATGCATTTTTAAATAGAGCAACAGGTCCTTACTGGTGGGCATATTGGGCAATGATGATTTGTAATGTGTTTTCACCACAGTTTATGTGGTTTAAAAAATTAAGAACAAGTATTCTATTCTCATTCGGTATTTCAATTGTTGTTAATATAGGTATGTGGTTTGAGCGGTTTGTTATTATTGTAACCTCATTGCACCGTGATTACTTACCATCATCTTGGACAATGTTTTCGCCAACCTTTGTTGATATTGGAATTTTTGTAGGAACCATCGGATTTTTCTTTGTATTATTTTTACTATATGCAAGAACATTCCCTGTGATTGCACAAGCAGAAGTTAAAACTATTTTGAAGTCTTCTGGTGAGAGCTATAAAAAGATTAGAGAACGTGGTGAAAGTTTGTCAGGTACAGGAGCAGATGCAAGAACATCTAACCCAAAAGTAAGAACGACTACCACTCCTTCTGTTTCAAAAGTAGATAATTCAGAAAAAGTTAGTAACTTATTAGGAAGTATCGGAACTTTTGATGCGGTTACTGAAACGGCTGATGATTTAAAGAAAATCAGTGGTGTTGGACCTAAAATGGAGGAAGTACTTAACAGTATTGGAATTTATACGTTCCTTCAAGTTAGTAGAATGACCAAAAAAGAATATGATTTGTTAGACTCCATTACTGAATCTTTCCCTGGAAGAGCTGAACGTGATGATTGGGCAGGACAAGCTAAAAAATTAATAAACTAAACATAGTCAATGGAAGCTTCAAAAGTTATTCACGCTATTTATACCGATGATGATGTATTAATGTCTGCTGTTAAAAAGGTTAAGGCAGAGAGATTTCACATTGAAGAGATTTATACCCCGTTTCCAGTTCATGGATTAGATAAAGCTATGGGGTTAGCACCAACACGTATAGCTATAACAGCATTTATATATGGTTTGATTGGTTTAACAGTAGCAATAGTTATGATGAATTTCATAATGATTGAAGATTGGCCTCAAGATATTGGAGGAAAGCCAAGTTTTAGTTACATTGAAAACATGCCAGCATTCGTTCCTATTATGTTTGAGCTTACCGTTTTCTTTTCCGCACACTTAATGGTAATTACTTTTTACTTACGTAGTAGAATGTGGCCATTTAAAAATGCTGAAAATCCAGATCCACGAACAACAGACGACCATTTTTTAATGGAAATAGCAGTTGATGGAAATGCGGAAGTATTAGAGAGTTTGTTAGCAGACACAGGAGCTGTAGAAATTAATTTAGTTGATAAAGCCCATTAATAATAAATATGAAAAGCTTAATTAAAATATTAGTAATAGCAATCGTTTTAGTTGCAGTATCCTGTAACAAGAGTTCAGCACCTAATTATCAATTCATGCCAGATATGTATGAGTCTGCTGGATATGAAACTTATGGTGAAGCTGCTTTTCCAAATGGATTACAAGCACAATTACCAGCAGAAGGCAGTGTAGCAAGAGGTCATGTTCCTTTTGATATTGATAATACCATTGAAGGTTTCAACTTGGCTAAAACAAGTTTAAAAAATCCGTTAGATTCAACTCAAATTGACTTAGTAAAAGGTAAAGAGTTATACAACATTTACTGTGGTATTTGTCATGGACCTAAAGGAGATGGGCAAGGTAATCTTGTAAAACGTGAAAAAATTCTTGGTATTCCAAGCTACGATGATGTAGGTAGAGCTATTACAGAAGGAAGTACTTACCATACTATTTATTACGGCAAAAACGCTATGGGTTCTTATGCAAATCAACTTAATGAACAAGAACGTTGGCAAGTTGTGTCTTATGTGTTAAAGTTGAAATCAGATTTAGAAAAGTAAGATAGATTAAGATTATATTTAGATATGTATACATTTTCAAATAAATTAAAGACATTTTCTATTGCATTAATAATTATTGGTGCTATAGGTGTTGCTTATGGTTTTATGACATCTCATAAATCTTTTGCAGAGGTAGAAACCTTGCTTGCTGTTGAAGCACATCATGGTGGTGATCATTCTGAAGTAGCTAGTCATGATACACACGCAGGAGTTCATGCCGATGATGCAGATGTAGATGGACATAAAGAACATGTTGAACACGTGCAACACCAAATAGCTAATAGACCGTGGTCTGCTTTATACGTTGCTGCTTTTTTCTTTATGATGATTGCTTTAGGTGTTTTAGCTTTTTATGCCATTCAAATAGCGTCCCAAGCAGGATGGTCTCCAGTATTATTTAGAGTAATGGAAGGTATAACAGCTTATGTATTACCGGGTGCATTAATCGTATTAGCCATAGCTGTTGCTTCAGGAACTATTGGTCATTATAATTTGTTTATTTGGATGGACCCTGAAGTTGTGGCTCATGACAAATTAATACAAGGCAAAGCAGGATGGTTAAATATTGGTTGGTTTGCAGTTAGAGGCTTAATTTTTATTGCAGGTTGGAGTTTATACAGACATTTTTCACGTAAATTTTCAATTGCTCAAGATACAGCAGAAGATAACAGTAATTTTAAAAAATCATTCCGTATTTCAGCAGCATTCTTAGTATTCTTTATTTATTCAGAATCTATCATGTCATGGGATTGGATTATGAGTGTTGATCCACACTGGTTTTCAACATTATTTGGCTGGTATGTATTTGCTAGTATGTTTGTAAGTGGAGTTACAGTGATAGCTTTAGTTACAATATATTTAAAATCTAAAGGCGTATTAGAATTTGTAAATGAAAACCATTTACACGATGTTGCTAAATTTATGTTTGCCCTTAGTATTTTTTGGACATATTTATGGTTTTCACAATTCATGCTTATATGGTATTCAAACATTCCAGAGGAGGTTACGTATTTTGTAACGCGTTTTAATGATTATCAATTGCCATTTTTTGGTATGGTGGTTATGAATTTTGTATTCCCATTATTATTACTTATGAATGCAGATTACAAGCGCGTGCCTTGGTTTGTGGTTATGGCAGGTTTGGTAATATTATTTGGACATTATATTGATATATTTGTTATGATTATGCCAGCAACAGTAGGAGATAGATGGTTCATAGGTATTCCTGAAATAAGTTCTATATTGCTTTTTGCAGGTTTATTCATATTTGTAGTATTTACTGCTTTAACAAAAGCACCATTGCTTGTAAAAGGTTATCCTTTTAGAAAAGAAAGTGAAGAATTTCATTATTAATTAAGATATAAATAAAGACGAACGATACCAATGACTGCTTTATTAACAATTATAGTTTTAGTATTTATTTTAGTTGCCATTTGGCAAATGGTAAAGATTTTTGATTTAGCACATGCTAAAAACAAAAATTCGCAAATTGCCACAGATAAAGACAATACATTAAATGGGTATTTAATGATGGGGTTTTTAGCATTCATTTACCTTATAACCATTGTGTGTTTTGTTAAATGGGGGAACTTGCCTTTAATGTCAAATTCTGCTTCAGAACATGGGCCAACTATAGATAACTTGATGATTATCTCAATGGTCATTATTTTTATCGTTCAAACAATTACGCAATTTTTATTACATTATTTTGCTTATAAATATAAAGGTGAAAAGGGTAAAAAAGCTCTATTTTTTGCTGATAACAACAAGTTAGAAGCAATATGGACAATTATTCCAGTTATTGTTTTGGCTGGTTTGATTATTTATGGTTTGAACACTTGGATTAACATTATGGGCGTTGATGAAAGTGAAGACCCTTTAATAGTAGAGTTGTATGCGCAACAATTTAATTGGAAGGCTAGATATGCTGGTGCAGATAACACTTTAGGAAAAGCAAATGTTCGCTTAATAGATATAGATCGTGCTAATATTTTAGGTGTAGATGAAGCTGATCCTTATTCACAAGATGATATTATTACTACAGAATTATATTTGCCAGTAGGTAAACCCGTATTATTTAAAATGCGATCCCAAGATGTGTTGCACTCAGCTTATATGCCTCATTTTAGAGCACAAATGAACTGTGTGCCGGGTATGATTACTCAATTTGGATTTACACCTACGGTAACAACTGAAGAAATGCGTCAGACTCCGCAAATAATTGAAAAAGTAGCTAATATTAATGAAATTAGAGTTGAAAATAGTAAATCATTAGTAGCCAAAGGTGAAGAGCCCTTAGAGCGTTATGAATTTGATTATCTATTATTATGTAATAAAATTTGTGGTACATCACACTATAATATGCAAATGAAAATTGTAGTGGTATCTCAAGATGAATATGATTCTTGGATTAAAGAGCAAAAGGAATTCAAAAATTCTCTAATTAATTAATTAAAAAGATAAACACGATATAAGATTATGTCAGCACACGCAGATACTCACGCTCACGAAGACGACCACGGACATCATCATAAAGAAACCTTTGTAACTAAATATATATTTAGTCAAGACCATAAGATGATTGCTAAGCAGTATTTAGTTACTGGAACAATTATGGGGGTTATTGGTGTTTTAATGTCACTAATGTTTCGTATTCAAATAGCTTGGCCTCAAGAACCTAATGTTTTATTTGAAGCCTTATTAGGTAAATGGGCACCAGATGGTGTTATGGATGCAGATGTCTATTTAGCATTAGTAACTATTCACGGAACTATAATGGTGTTTTTTGTACTAACTGCAGGTTTAAGTGGTACATTCAGCAATTTGTTGATTCCATTACAAATTGGAGCTCGAGACATGGCTTCTGGATTCTTAAACATGGTTTCTTACTGGTTGTTTTTCCTGTCTTGTATTATTATGGTAGCTTCCTTATTTGTTGAGGCTGGACCAGCTGCTGCAGGTTGGACAATTTATCCACCATTATCTGCATTGCCTATGGCTTCAGGTGGTTCTGGCCTGGGTATGACTTTATGGTTAGTATCTATGGCTATTTTTATTGCTTCATCATTATTAGGATCTTTAAATTACGTTGTAACGGTTATAAATTTACGAACTAAAGGAATGTCAATGACAAGGTTACCACTTACAATTTGGGCGTTTTTTGTTACCGCTATTATAGGTATCGTTTCATTTCCAGTATTATTATCGGCGGCCTTACTATTGATAATGGATAGAAGTTTTGGAACCTCATTCTTTTTATCAGATATATTTATTCAAGGTGAAGTATTGCATTACCAAGGAGGATCACCAGTATTGTTTGAACATTTATTTTGGTTTTTAGGGCACCCTGAGGTATATATTGTAATATTGCCTGCTATGGGACTTGTTTCTGAAATAATGGCATCAAATTCACGTAAACCAATTTTTGGATACCGTGCCATGATTACTTCTATTTTAGCCATTGCATTCCTCTCAACTATTGTATGGGGGCATCATATGTTTGTTTCAGGTATGAATCCATTTTTAGGATCTGTATTTACTTTTACTACCTTATTGATTGCAATACCATCTGCGGTAAAAGCCTTTAACTGGATTACAACACTTTGGAAAGGGAATTTGCAGATGAATCCTGCTATGTTGTTTTCCATAGGTTTTGTATCAACTTTTATAACAGGAGGTTTAACAGGAATTATTTTAGGTGACAGTGCGCTTGATATAAACGTACATGATACATACTTTGTAATTGCACATTTTCACTTGGTAATGGGAATATCTGCCCTTTATGGTATGTTTGCAGGTATTTACCATTGGTACCCAAAAATGTTTGGACGTATGCTAAATAAAAACTTAGGTTACATCCATTTTTGGATAACGGCTGTCTGCGCTTATGGGGTGTTTTTTCCAATGCACTTTATAGGAATGGCTGGTTTACCTCGTCGTTATTATACAAATAGTGCATTCCCTTTGTTTGATGATTTAGCTAATGTAAATGTTATTATTACTATATTTGCTCTTGTAGGTGGTGTTGTTCAATTGGTATATCTATATAACTTTTTTATAAGTATATTTTATGGAGAAAAAGCAACAGAAAACCCATGGCAATCAACTACTTTAGAGTGGACGACTCCAGTAGAACATATACACGGAAATTGGCCAGGGCAAATTCCTCATGTTTATCGTTGGGCTTATGATTATAGTAAACCAGGGCATGATGTAGATTTTGTGCCTCAAAATATTCCTTTAAAAGAGGGTGAAGAAGAACTTCAGCATTAGATAAAAATCCTTTGATTATATATATTAAACCCCCTGTCTTTTTAAGACAGGGGGTTTTCGTTTAAAAAACCTTTTCTACTATTAAATTAAAAATAATTTAAAATAAATCGATGAAATACAAATAAATCAGTTAAATTGCACCATTGAATGAACCTATTATAGTTTTGACTGTGGGTAAAAGGATCATTTTTTCATTTTGCAAATAACCATTAATCTAATTTATTCCAATTATGAAAACAATAGTATCATTTAATTATGTTTTTAAAATCGGGCTTTATTTTTCGTTACTCATATGGACATCATTTATGGCTTTTGCCCAATGTCCTAATATTACACAACCGTCATCACCAATTGATATTGCTTCTGGTCTTGTGTTTTCTGATTTAGATGTCATTGCATCAGCTAGTAGTGATGTTATTTGGTATAATAGTTCTACAGGAGGTATTGTACTTAATGATAACCAATTGGTATACGAAGGCACATTTTATGCTGGCGATTTATCAGGTACTTGTGGTAGTAGGCAACCATTAATTGTAGATTTTGCAGTTCCTCCTTCAGGGTCAAATCTAGATAAGTTTTTTTGTAGTAATGATAATCCTATATTTCAAGATTATATTACTCAAATTTTACAACCAGATATTCCTGTAAGTGGTTCAGTAGAAATTTATTCAGATTTTGAATTAACAAATATTATTCAGTCTACAGATGCTATTCCTACAGGTCCTGCAGATTATTATATTATATTTAAAAATAGTTCAGGAGATCAAAGTCAAATTGAAATAGGGAGTGTTGCTGTTATAGCTAGTCCAACAGAACCAACTCCGCCAACTATTCAGGAGTTTTGTTCTGATCAAGGGCCTTTAACAATTGGTCATTTAGACCCTGGCACTACGGCTACTTTTCGTTGGTATAATAATATAGATGGATTTGGGAATACATTGCCTCCTGCACTAACATCAGGGACCGCTTTAATAGATGGTAATACATATTATGTTCAATTAGAAGGATTTTGTAAAAGTAATCCCGTACCAGTTACAGTAACGATAAATTCATCTTTTGATGCTGGCAGCTCAGCAAATTTAGGGTATTGTATAAGTGAAGTTGCAACTGTACCTCCTTTTGACTTATTTGATACATTAGGTGGTGTAAAAGACACTAACGGAAGTTGGACGGGGCCTTTGACAACAACAAATGGATATCAGGGTACAGTAGATGTTTCAACATTAACAACGGAAGGAATATATACTTTTACCTATACAGTGCCAAGTAATGGTTCATGTCCTGGAGATTTTTCTACTGTAGAGATTACTATTTTTGAAACACTAAGTTCAGGGAGTGCTTCTTTAATAACTAATCCAGCAATTTATTGTGAAAAAGATTTACCTACATCATTTGACTTGTTTACCTTATTAGATGGCAGTGAAGATTTAGGAGGACAATGGACACAAGGAGTGATTCCAGTGTCGTCAACTTTCAATTTATCAGTTTTAGTACCTGGTACAACTTATGATTTTACATATACCCAAAATGGGTTGCCAAATCCATGTTTAGAAGATTTTACAACGGTACAAGTTATAGTTTTAGAAGATCCCAAAGCAGGAACAGCAAGTAATCTAACATTTTGTGAAAATGACTTAGCTTTAAATTCACCTTTTGATTTATTCACTGCTTTAAGTGGTCAAGATAATAATTTGGGTACTTGGACAGATGCAAGTAATAACATAATATCAAATTCTATTGATATTACAGGTTTTACAGAAGCTAATAGTCCGTATCAATTTACTTATACCATTTCCAACGGCACCTGTGAGGACACGGAAACAATTTCTTTTATTATTGAACCAGCACCAGAATCAGGAACACCAGTTGCAATCTTTCCAGAATTTTGTGAAGGTTTTGCACCAACTAATTACGATTTGTTTGATTTATTAACAGATGAAGATCAATCAGGAACATGGTATATAGGTACAGATAATACAGGCTCATCAACTTCCAATCCAGTCAATTTATCAGCTTTATCAGTAGGAACTCATAATTTTACTTATGATGTAGATGCTATTGGTTCTTGTGATGATTCTTTAGTTACCGTTTCAATAACGATAAACCCACTACCAGTAACAGGAACACCATTACTAACAGTTTTTTGTGAAAATGATTTAGTAGCAAATTCACCATTAGATTTATATAGTAGATTAACCGGAGAAGATGCTGGAGGTACTTGGATAGATGATGATACATCAAATGCCTTAACAGGAAGCAGTGTCGATTTAACCTTATTGACTACAGGATTCCATAATTTCACATATAGCATTACCGATGCTAATGGATGCTCAAGTAGTTCAACCGTAACAGTTCAAGTTGAAGATGCACCAGAATCAGGAACACCAGTTGCAATCTTTTCAGAATTTTGTGAAGGTTCTGCACCAACTAATTACGATTTGTTTGATTTATTAACAGATGAAGATCAATCAGGAATATGGTATATAGGTACAGATAATACAGGCTCATCAACTTCCAATCCAGTCAATTTATCAGCTTTATCAGTAGGAACTCATAATTTTACTTATGATGTAGATGCTATTGGTTCTTGTGATGATTCTTTAGTTACCGTTTCAATAACGATAAATCCACTACCAGTAACAGGAACACCATTACCAACAGTTTTTTGTGAAAATGATTTAGTAGCAAATTCACCATTAGATTTATATAGTAGATTAACCGGAGAAGATGCTGGAGGTACTTGGATAGATGATGATACATCAAATGCCTTAACAGGAAGCAGTGTCGATTTAACCTTATTGACTACAGGATTCCATAATTTCACATATAGCATTACCGACGCTAATGGATGCTCAAGTAGTTCAACCGTAACAGTTCAAGTTGAAGATGCACCAGAATCAGGAACAGCAATTGCACCATTAGAGTTGTGTCTTTCTGAAATTACGGTAGGAAAAACAATTGATTTATTTGATTTATTAACAGGTGAAGACCAAACAGGAACTTGGAATGATGACGATGCTTCAGGAAATTTATCAGAAAATATTCTTACTGTAGATGGATTAGCAGCTGGGACTTATAATTTCACATATGATGTAAATGCTATTGGTTTTTGCGATGATGTAAATATAACTGTGAGTGTCATTATTAATGATGTAATTGCCCCAGCAGCTTTAGCAATTCAAGAATTTTGTGATAATGCTACAGTTGCCGATTTAGAGACAATTACAGGAACAACTATTAGATGGTATGATGAATCTACGGGAGGAACTGCTTTAGTCGATACAACACCTTTGCTAGATACTGAAACATATTATGCTACTCAAACAGATATAACAACAGGTTGTGAATCTGCTAACAGAAGCTTAGTCACTGTAAGTATTTACCAAACACCAAATACAGGAACACCAAATACAATAGCAATTGTAGCATGTAATGATGATAATAGTATTGACCTTTTTGCTGGTTTGGATGGTACTGAAGATATTGGTGGTGTATGGCAAGATATTGACGGTACAGGAGCTTTAATAGATAATATTTTTGATGCCACAGTGAATGGTGTAGGAACCTATCAGTTTGCATATTTTATAGCAGGTTCAGCACCTTGTGTTAATGCTAGCACAGTTATAACAGTTACTGTTGAGGAGTCTTTAAATGCTGGAGTAAACATAAATCCTACTTTAGATATTTGTAGCAACAACGGAACAATGGATTTGTTTTCGCTTTTAGGTGGGGCAGATTCAGGAGGTATATGGTCACCAGCTTTGGCAAGTACAACAGGTGTTTTTGACCCTTTGCTTGATGCTCAAGGCACTTACACCTATACTTTATCTAATGCTTGTGGAAATGTAAGCAACACTGTAGAAGTTGATGTAACCCAAGCACCAAATGCAGGAACAGATAATACAGTTTCTATTTGTGTGATTGATGGTACAACAGATTTATTTCCCTTTTTAGGTTCGGCACAATCAGGTGGAACCTGGTTTCCTGCTTTAGATAGTGGAACTGGTGAATTTAATCCTTTGGTTGACGTTGCGGGAGAATATACGTATACAGTAACAGCATTAGCACCTTGTAATCCAGAGTCAACAGCAAAAATAACTGTAATAGTTAATAATACGGTTCCACCAACGGTAGTAAATCCAAGTCCAGAATATTGTTTGGTAAACAATCCAACAGTAGAAAATTTGAATGCTACTATTAGCGCAACAGGTACTGTTATTTGGTATGCAGATGCGGCATTAACAATGCCACTAACTATTACAGAAGCACTTGTTGATGGGGAAGATTATTACGCAACACAAACAAATAGTACGGGGTGTGAATCTTCAATAGCAGTTCAAATAAATGTTACAGTTAACGATACTGTCACTCCAACTTTAGATGATGCTTCAATAGAATATTGTATTAATGATGGACCAACTATCAATACTTTATCACAGAATATAATCGAATTTGTTTCTGCTGATAATAATATTATTTGGTATGATGCTGTAAAGGATGGTTCAGTTATTTCAAGTAGTTCTATATTAACAAGCATGACATATTATGCGGCTTTGATTGATGCTGCTACTGGATGTGAAAGTAGTGTTCGATTAGAAGTAACACCAATCATTACAGCATGTGGTTTAGTGGAATTACCAGATGGTTTTTCGCCAAATGGAGATGGTATTAACGATACATATGATTATGATAATTTAGGTGTCCTATTTCCAAAATTTGAAATAGAGATTTACAATCGCTATGGAAGTTTAGTTTATAGGGGTAAAGATCAAACACCGCGTTTTGACGGCAAATCAAATCAAGGACGTACCCTTGGAAGTGGCGATTTACCTGTAGGTATGTATTATTATATTCTCAAATATAATGATGGTGTAAATAAACCGAAACAAGGAAACTTATACTTAAGCAGATAATTTTAGATAACTTTAATTTAGAATACATGAAAAATTTAAATATATATCATAAAATAGCTGCAATAATAGGTCTGATATTAATGTTCTTTCAAGGCAATGCACAGCAAGATCCACAATTCACTCAATACATGTACAATATGAGTGTTATAAATCCAGCGTATGCTACGGCAGACGAAAGTGTTTTAAACTTAGGGGGTTTGTATAGAACACAATGGGTGGGGATTGAAGGTGCTCCAAAAACAGGAACCTTTTTTGCACATACACCAATTAACGAGAAAATGGAAGTAGGGTTGACTTTTACAAATGACAATTTGGGAGATGTTGTTCAAGAGAACAATATCTATGCAGATTTTGCTTATATATTACCCATAGGATTATCAGGCAAATTGTCCTTTGGGCTTAAAGCAGGGTTTACGTTTTTTAATGCTAATTTTGACGGATTCAATTTACAATCTGGCAATACATCTACCGATATTGCATTCAATGAAAATATTAGCAAAACCTTTCCTAATTTAGGAATAGGAGCCTTTTATTTTACTGATAAATACTATATAGGATTATCAGCACCAAATATGTTAACAACAAAACATTTAGAAACTGAAAATGGCATTAAGTCAACAGGTGTTCAAAGTATTCATTACTTTTTAACGGGTGGTTATGTTTTTGATATCAATGAAGATTTAAAACTGAAACCAGCATTTATGGCAAAATCAGTGAGTAGCGCACCATTAGCGTTAGATGTTACCATAAATGTGCTAATTAATCAAAATTTGGAAGCCGGTTTAGGGTATCGTATAGACGATGCTTTTAGTGGTTTGATTGGTTTCAGAATTACTCCAGAACTAAGAATTGGCTATGCATATGATTTGACAACCTCTAATTTGAGTAATTATAGTTCTGGTTCGCACGAAATATTCATTTTGTTTGATGTGGATTTATTTGGATTTAGAGGGGGATATGACCGATCGCCAAGATTTTTCTAAACTTTAATAATAGGAAAACATGAAAAAACATACATACATATTTGCAAGTCTTTTGTTAGTTAGCGGAATTATTTTAGCACAAAAAGGAAGTATAAAACGAGCCCATAAGCTTTTTGAAATGCGTGCTTATAGTCAAGCAGCAGAAATTTACGAAACAAAACCACATACTAAAGCCGTACTTCAAAATTTGGCTGACAGCTATTATTATAATTATAATTTTGAAAATGCTATAAAAAATTATAAAGAATTATTTAATAAATATGAGGATTCCACAAATGATGATTCTATAAATAAGGAGTATTATTTTAATTATGGTCAAGCTTTAAAAGGAGTTGGGAATTATACATTAGCAGATAAGTTTTTAAGTGTATATTATAACTCAGAAGTAAATACAAAAGCATTTGTTGAAAAGAGTAACAAAACCACACCGCATTTATTTGATTTAAAATCCATAGATACTCAAGATTCAAATGGCGATTTTGGGTTGACATTTTATAATGAAAATATTTTTGCGTTTACTTCTGCAAGAAATACGGATCGTCCAAAATATTTATGGAATGAGTCTCCTTATTTAGACTTGTATTTTGGTATTTTAAATGGTTCTGTGTTAGACAGTATAAAACCATTTCCAGATGTTATAAACACAGCGTCTCATGAGAGTAATGCTATTTTTACTAAAGATGGAAAAACCATGTATTTTAACAGGACAAATACAATTGATAAAAAAATAGAGAAAAACCCAACAGGCCATATTAAAATTTATAAAGCAGAATTGGTGAATGGTAATTGGGTGAATGTAAAGGCTTTGCCTTTTACTTCAAATGAATATAGTACAGAACATCCTGCTTTAAGCAAAGATGAGAAAATACTTTATTTTGCAAGCGACATGCCAGGAACCATAGGTAGTTTTGATATTTATAAAGTAAATATCAATGAAGATGGAAGTTACGGTGAACCAGAAAATTTAGGTACTACAATTAATACCGAAAAGAGAGAACAATTTCCTTTTATTAGCGATTACAATGTGTTATATTTTTCTTCTATTGGTCATGAAGGGTTTGGTGGTTTAGATATTTTTAGAAGTAATTTGGTAAATGGAATTTTTGATAAACCAGTTAACCTTGGCATATCAATCAATAGTAGTTTAGATGATTTCGCCTATACAATAAAGGAGGAAGATAATGAAGGTTTTCTATCTTCAAATAAATCAGGAAACGATAAGATATATAGTTTTAAAAGAGAGGAAAATAGACTTACAAAACATCAATTTGAAGGGCTTGTATTAGATAAAGTAAGTAAAAAATTGCTGGAAGGTACTTTAGTAACTTTATATGATGAGTCAAACAAAGCAATACAAGATACCTTAGTAGGTAAGGAAGCTAAATATAGTTTTTTAGTAGAACCCAATAAAAAATATACAATAAAAGGTACAAGAAAGACTTACATTCCTCGAAAACTTGAGTTTTCAGCAGATATTGATGGAAATGTAATAAATAGTGTTGATTTGTCATTAGAATCTTTTGCTGATGCAGAAAAAAATATTAGGATAAATGATAAGGGTGTTATGCAAGTAGACCTTGAAAAGATATATTTTGAATTTGATAAGGAAAATATCAATGAAGGTGCTGCATTAATTTTGGATGGACTCGTTGATTTAATGAATAAATACCCATCCATGGTAATTGAAATATCAGCACATACGGATGCTAGAGGTTTTTTTACATATAATATGGAACTTTCAGAGCGTCGGGCAGCATCTACTTTAGAATATTTAGTAGAAAAAGGGATTGATAGAAAAAGATTAAAAAGCATTGGCTATGGGGAAACTAAGCCGCTAAACAAATGTGTTAGAGATCGCACATGCTTAGATGCAGAGTATGAGGTTAATCGTCGATGTGAATTTACAATTTTGAATTAACTGGATAACCAACCAAATTTTGTCCAATATTTGATGAAGCCTTTCCTAAAAGGAAAGGCTTTTTCTTTATATTTGCTTGAACCGAACTTGTTTTGGTATTAGAACACGCTATTTCATGAATGAAAACTTAGATCCAACAAACGATAATTTTTCTCCAGAAGAAATTGATGTAGAGAAAAAATTAAGACCCCTGTCATTTTATGATTTCACTGGTCAAGATCAAGTACTGGAGAATCTTCAAATTTTTGTTCAAGCTGCAAATTTGCGAAACGAAGCACTGGATCATACATTATTTCACGGTCCTCCAGGATTAGGAAAAACTACATTGGCTAATATTCTTGCAAACGAATTAAATGTTGGTATTAAAGTTACATCAGGACCTGTTCTAGATAAGCCAGGTGATTTAGCGGGCTTACTTACAAATCTTGATGAACGTGATGTGTTATTTATAGATGAAATACATCGGCTTAGTCCCATTGTAGAGGAGTATTTATATTCTGCCATGGAAGATTATAAGATTGATATCATGATTGAGTCTGGACCAAACGCACGTTCAGTACAGATCAATTTAAACCCGTTTACATTAGTTGGAGCCACTACACGTTCGGGATTGTTAACGGCACCCATGCGTGCCCGTTTTGGTATTCAAAGTAGATTACAATATTATAAAACGGATTTATTAACCACTATTGTTCAACGTAGTGCTGATATTTTAAAAGTGCCTATAACTATGGAAGCTGCTATTGAAATTGCAGGGCGAAGCCGAGGGACTCCAAGAATAGCTAATGCATTACTCCGCCGTGTTCGTGATTTTGCACAAATAAAAGGCAATGGCCACATAGATATAAAAATAGCAAGATTCAGTTTAGAAGCTTTGAATGTGGATGCGTTTGGTTTAGATGAAATGGACAATAAAATTCTTTCTACTATTATTGATAAATTTAAAGGTGGTCCCGTTGGTATTACTACTATTGCTACGGCAGTAAGTGAAAGTACTGAGACGGTTGAAGAAGTTTATGAGCCTTTTTTAATTCAACAAGGTTTTATTATGCGCACTCCTCGTGGGCGAGAAGTAACAGAGCTTGCCTATAAACATTTAGGTAAAATTAAAGGGAATATCCAAGGCGGATTATTTTAGTTTTAATTTTTATCGGGTAGCAGGCTGGGTAGAAGTCAACCCTTATATATGGACAATAAGTCAAATCGTACTAAACTCATAAAGAAAGAAGCTAAGCGGTTAGGTTTTTTATCTTGTGGTATTAGCAAAGCAGCTTTTTTAGAAGAGGAAGCTCCTCGACTCGAAAAATGGTTAAACCATAGCATGAACGGTAAAATGCAATATATGGAAAATCATTTTGATAAACGTTTAGACCCTACAAAATTGGTGGAAGGTTCCAAATCTGTCATTTCATTATTGTTAAATTATTTCCCTTCTGAAGTGCAAAAATTCGATAGTTTTAAACTGTCAAAATATGCCTACGGAACCGATTATCATTTTGTTATAAAAGATAAATTAAAATCGCTTTTAAATTTTATTCAAGATGAAATAGGTGAAGTTCATGGACGAGCATTTGTAGATTCTGCTCCAGTTTTAGATAAAGCTTGGGCAGCTAAAAGTGGCTTAGGTTGGATTGGAAAACATAGTAATTTGTTAACGCAACAAGTAGGATCGTTTTATTTTATTGCTGAACTTATTATTGATTTAGATTTGGAGTATGATTCTGTAACCACAGACCATTGTGGGACCTGTACGGCATGTATTGATGCTTGTCCTACACAAGCTATTACAGAGCCTTATGTGGTGGATGGAAGTAAATGTATTTCGTATTTAACCATTGAATTAAAAGAAAATATTCCATCGGAATTTAAAGGAAAAATGGACGATTGGATGTTTGGTTGTGATGTCTGTCAAGATGTATGTCCTTGGAACCGATTCTCCAAAATACATAACGAACCATTATTTAATCCACATCCAGAATTACTATCAATAACCAAAAAGGATTGGGAAGAGATAACAGAAGCTACTTTTAAAAAAGTGTTTAAAAAATCTGCGGTAAAAAGAACCAAGTTTGAAGGGCTAAAAAGAAATATAAAATTTCTGAATAGTTGATTATTTGGGGTGAATTATTGCTAAATTTTTATTTAACTAAAGGTTAAATCCTATTTTCAGAAAAATAAAAATATTTTGAAATCTTTGAAAAAGGTATACGACTAAATATAATTAATTAAAATTTTATAGAAAATGATGAAAACAACACATACATTCCTGACTTTATTTTTAGTATTAAGTTTTGTAGCTTGTAAAGAAGCTAATAAAAAAGAAACGAATACGGATGTTCAAATGGAAATTCCAGAAACCACTTATCATATTCCTGATGCTTGGATTCAAAAAAGAGTAGAGGCAGCAAACAAAAAACTTAATTCTACTGAAGCAGGGAAAGTATTGTGGAGTGCTATGGAGGCACATGGAGGTTTAGAAAAATGGTTTAGTAATGGCTATTTCTCTTTACGTTTTAATTACCAACCATTAAATGGAAAAGGCATTAGAGATTCTTATCAAACAATAGACACATGGAGTAATAAAGCAAGACATAATAGTGTTACAGATCCAGAATCTGTTTTTGGATGGGATGGCAACGAAGCTTGGATTAAAGCAAAAGATAGCACGTCATTTGAGTATGATACTGCCTTCTGGGCTTTAACACCTTTATATTTTTCAGGTCAACCATTTGTTTTAGATGGTGAAGGAGTTAATCTTGAGCTGCTACCAGACCAAGAATTTAAAGGCACATTACAAAAAGTAATAAAAGCTACGTATGATGCAGGAGTAGGGTCAGCACCTGATGATTATTATATTTTATATGTAAATTCAGAAACCAATTTACTGGATGCTTTTAAATATATAGTTTCCTACCCAGAATATTTTCCCAACGGAGGCCATGCCCCAGAGAAAATTACGGTTATACAAGGCACCACTAATGTAGATGGTATTGTACTTGCTACTGGTTTTAAAACCTATTGGTCTACGGATGATAAAGATGGTTTAGGGGAATATATTACTAAAATTGATGTGACAGATATGAGTTTCTCTCCAACTGTACCAGAAAACTTCTTTTCTAAACCAGCAGGTGCTGAGGTGCTTAATAAATAATAATAACTCATAATTTTTAAACGAAATAGGTTGTTTTTAGACACGATGATTATCGTTGTTATGAGTATCTAAAAAAACGTTTTGTTAATTAACAATATGTTAATAGGATTATTTCATTGAAAACGGGTTATTTGTTATAATAATAAATTCAATAATTATGGTCGCCCCAAATGAGCCAGAAAATGAATATGAAAGACTTAAGAATTTAGAGTCTTATAATATTATAGATACATTACCAGAAGTAGATTACGATAATATTACTGCAATTGCAGCTCAAATATGTGACACTCCAATTTCTCTTGTTACGCTTATTGATGATAAACGCCAATGGTTTAAATCTCACCATGGTGTAGATGCAAGCGAAACACCCAAAGAATATGCCTTTTGTGCACATGCAATTAATACGCCTAATGAGGTGTTTATCATACAAGATGCTAGAATAGATAATCGCTTTCATGATAATCCATTGGTACAAGGCGATACTCAAGTCGTTTTTTATGCAGGTGTTCCTTTGGTTAGTAAAAACGGACTTTCTTTAGGCACCTTATGTGTTATTGATCATAAGCCCAATTTACTTAGTCCGGGGCAAATAAAATCCTTGACAGCGCTTTCAAATCAAGTAATGAATTTATTAGAACTTAGGAAAAATAAATTATTATTAGAACAAACTTTAAAAAATTTAGAAGAAAAAAATGAAGCATTAGAGCGTTTTGCTTTTATTGCTGCTCATGATCTTAAATCCCCTTTGTTCAATATTTCAAGTTTAGCAGAATTATTTTTAGAAGATTATGGTTTGAAAATTGATAATGAAGGGCAAGAAATTTTAAAGGCAATTATAAGTTCATCTGATAGTTTGAATAGTTTAATAGACGGTTTACTAAGTTATAGTAGAAGTGAAAATATTTTGAGAGAAGAGAAATTGTATATAGACGTGGAAACTTTAAAAAATGATGCTTCTGGTTTTTTTGTTTCTGATTATAATTTAAAAATAACTTTAAAATCAACCATAGATTCTATTTTTGTTAATCAAACTGCCATCAATCAAATTTTAATTAATTTGTTTACTAATGCTATTAAATATAATGATAAAGATATTGTGGAAATACAGTTAGGAGTTTCAGAAAATGATACTCATTATGAGTTTTACGTTCAGGACAATGGTTTAGGTATTCCAGTGAATTTTCAAGATAAAATATTTAATATTTTTGAAAAATCAGGTTTTGATAAATTTGGAAATCCAGGGAATGGTATAGGTTTAGCAACTGTAAAGAAAATAGTTGAAAAGTCAGGTGGAGCAATAACGGTGGGGTCTGAGTTAGGTAAAGGATCTAAATTTATTTTTACACTTAAAAAATAAATCTTCACATTTGTAGGAGTATTTTTTCGGTTTTTCTTAAAAATTAAAGAAATTTCTTGTTTCAAAAAGACCCATCAATTTTTTAAAAGATTAGCTATTACCTTGATAGTATTATTATCTTTGTGTTTTTCTTATAATACACAAAAATATGAGTAAACAGAGCAAGCGTATTGAGGCCCTTATATATCACGCGAAGCCAACCCCAGGGAAAATTAAAGTAGTTCCAACAAAAAAATATGCCACTCAACGAGATTTGTCTCTTGCCTATTCTCCGGGAGTAGCTGAGCCTTGTTTGGAGATTGAAAAAGATGTAAATAACGCCTATAAATACACCGCAAAAGGAAATTTAGTGGCCGTTATTTCTAATGGAACAGCAGTTTTAGGTTTAGGTAATATTGGGGCATTGGCAGGGAAACCTGTTATGGAAGGTAAAGGTTTATTGTTTAAGATTTTTGCTGATATAGATGTGTTTGACATTGAGGTGGATACTGAAAATGTTGAAGAATTTATTGCTACTGTAAAAAATATTGCACCAACTTTTGGAGGAATCAATCTTGAAGATATTAAAGCGCCTGAAGCGTTTGAAATTGAAAGACGCTTAAAAGAAGAATTAGATATTCCTGTAATGCATGATGATCAGCATGGAACGGCCATTATTTCGGCAGCGGCCTTGTTAAATGCTGTAGAAATAACTAAAAAGAAAATTGATGAAGTAAAAATAGTTATTAGTGGTGCTGGTGCTGCTGCTATTTCATGTTCTCGTTTGTATCAAGCTTGTGGTGCTAAACGTGAAAATATGGTCATGTTAGACAGTAAAGGTGTTATCCGAAAGGATAGAGAAAATTTAACTTCTGAAAAAGCTGAATTTGCTACAGATAGAAAAATTGACACCTTAGATGAAGCAATGTTAGATGCCGATGTATTTATTGGTTTGTCTATGGCCGATATTGTTACGCCAGCCATGCTGTTAAGTATGGCAAAAGATCCTATAGTCTTTGCAATGGCTAATCCTAATCCTGAAGTAGATTATGATTTAGCGGTTGCAACCCGTAAAGATATTATTATGGCAACAGGTAGGAGTGATCATCCTAATCAGGTGAATAATGTATTAGGATTTCCTTTTATTTTTAGAGGCGCTTTAGATGTTCGTGCAACAAAAATTAATGAAGCCATGAAAATGGCAGCTGTGAAAGCTTTAGCACGATTGGCTAAAGAAACAGTACCAGAACAGGTAAATATTGCCTATGGAGAAACTCGATTGGTATTTGGTAAGGAATATATCATCCCTAAACCATTTGACCCCCGTTTAATTGCTGAAGTGCCTCCTGCTGTGGCAAAAGCAGCAATGGATAGTGGTGTAGCCAAAGAACCTATTTTAGATTGGGAAAAATATAAAGATACGTTATTAGAGCGTTTAGGTTCTGATAATAAAATGGTTAGAATGCTACTGAATCGAGCAAAAATAAACCCTAAACGTGTTGTTTATGCAGAAGCAGATCACCTTAAGGTATTAAAGGCAGCTCAAATAGCTTATGAAGAGGGCATTGCTTTTCCTATTCTTTTAGGAAGAAAAGATGTGATACAGCGGTTGATGGCTGAAATTGAATTTGATGCTGATGTTCCCATTATTGACCCAAAATCTGATGAAGAAAACGAGCGTAAAAATAAATATGCTAAGGTATATTGGCAACAACGTAAACGTCGAGGAATTACATATTATTCTGCTCAAAGATTGATGAGAGAACGTAATTATTTTGCGGCAATGATGGTCAATGAAGGGGATGCCGATGCGCTTATTTCAGGATACTCTCGTAGTTATCCAACGGTGGTTAAACCAATGTTGGAACTTGTTGGTATGGCTAAAGGAATTACACGTGTGGCAACAACCAATTTAATGATGACTAAACGTGGGCCTTTATTTTTAAGTGACACATCAATAAATATAGATCCAGATTCCAAAGATTTGGCAATAATAGCACAAATGACATCTGAAGTTGTTAGAATGTTTGGATTGGAGCCGGTAATTGCTATGACATCTTACTCTAATTTTGGATCATCACAAAGTCCAAGAGCTACTAAAGTCAGAGAAGCAGTAGCTTCTTTACACAGGCATTTTCCTGATATGGTCGTTGATGGTGAGTTGCAAACAGATTTTGCTTTAAATAGTGAAATGCTTTCAGATAAATTTCCGTTTTCAAAATTAGCAGGAAAAAAAGTCAACACTTTAGTGTTTCCTAATTTAGATACAGCAAATATTACTTATAAGCTATTAAAAGAATTGAATGAAGCTGAATCCATAGGGCCAATTATGATGGGTATGAATAAACCTGTTCATATACTTCAAATGGATGCCAGTGTGGACGAAATAGTAAACATGACGGCGATTGCTGTTATTGATGCACAGCAAAAACAAATAGAAAATAATAAAGCCATAAAGTAAGATATTTGTAGTGCAAATAAATTCCTTACATTTGGTGGTAAAGCAATAGAATTAAATGATAACACATATTCAGGGAAAACTTGTTGAGAAAAATCCAACAGATGTTGTTATTGATTGTAATGGAGTAGGGTATTTGCTGAATATTTCATTGCATACCTATTCTAAAATTCTCAATCAAGAGCATTTAAAATTATTCACGCATCTTCAAGTTAAAGAAGATGCGCATACCTTGTATGGATTTTCATCTTTAGCAGAGCGTGAAATATTTAGGCTTTTAATTTCAGTAAGTGGTATTGGAGCAAGTATTGCTCGTACCATGTTATCGTCATTAACACCTAAACAGGTAAGAGAAGGGATTGCTACTGGAGATGTGGCTTTAATTCAATCTATAAAAGGAATAGGAGCAAAAACAGCACAACGTGTTATTATCGATTTGAAAGATAAAATCTTAAAAATTTACGATATAGATGAGGTTTCTGTTTCAAAAGGCAATATGAACAAAAATGAGGCGTTATCAGCATTAGAGGTGCTAGGATTTGTTAAAAAACAGGCAGAACGCGTAGTCGATAAAATTGTTGCCGCCCAACCAGATGCTAATGTTGAAACCATTATTAAGTTAGCTTTAAAAAATTTATAATAGATTTTGAATATCATCAACCAAACGATATGTCTCTCGATTAGAAAATGTTTACTACTTGCACTTAGTATGTTGTTTTCTATGGTACTTTTGGCGCAGCAACCACAACCGCAAGATTCAATTATTACAGGATTTAGTTTAGGAAAAATAAAAATTCCAGATCCTAATAGTATAGAGGCAAAATACACCTATGATCCAATTATTGATCGTTACGTTTACACGGAATCTGTCGGTAGTTTTAGTATCAATTATCCGATTATTTTAACACCTGATGAATATCATGAATTGGTGGCTAAGGAAAACTTAAAATCTTACTATAAACAAAAAATTGATGCTTTTGAAGGTAAAAAAGAAGGTACTGAAGATGGACAAAAAAATTTACTTCCAGAATTTTATGTGAAATCAGGACTTTTTAGAACCATTTTTGGAAGTGATACAATTCAAATGGTACCACAAGGATCTGTAGAAATGGATTTAGGAGTATTGTTCTCAAAACAGGATAACCCGTCATTTTCACCAAGAAATAGAAGTAATTTTACTTTTGATTTTGACCAACGTATTAGTTTAAGTTTAATGGGTAAGGTAGGAACCCGTTTACAAGTAACCGCTAATTATGACACGCAATCTACATTTGATTTTCAACAACTTGTAAAGTTAGAATACGATCCTACAGCAGGTGGAGGTGAAGACTCTATCATTCAAAAAATAGAAGTTGGTAACGTAAGTATGCCTTTAAACAGTTCTTTAATAACAGGAGCACAAAGTTTGTTTGGTGTAAAAACTCAGTTACAGTTTGGTAAAACAACTGTTACCGGTGTCTTTTCTGAACAAAAATCGGAAGCAACAACTGTGGTAGCACAAGGTGGAGGTACGCTTCAAGATTTTGAATTGTTTATTAGAGATTATGATGAAAATCGACATTTCTTTTTATCACAATATTTTAGAGACACTTATGATGAAGCTTTAAAAACCTATCCGTATTTAAATACACGAGGTTTACAAATTACACGTTTGGAAGTATGGATAACCAATAGAAGTAGTAGTACGGATAATGTAAGAAATGTTGTGGCACTTCAAGATTTAGGTGAGTCAGAATATGACGCAACTAACCCAGATAATGATAATTTTCATTTAGATCCACTTCCAGGAGGGTTTTTAAATAATCCTGGAGGTTTACCTGATAACGGTAATAATGATTTTGACCCAACAGCCATTGGGTCGGGTTCTTTACTTACAGATTTAATTCGGGATGTAGCTACCGTTCAACAGGGTTTTGGTTCTTTAAGCTCCTTAGTTAGGGAAGGCTCAGATTATGCAAAAATTGAAAATGCACGAAAGCTTACAAGTGGGCAAGAATATACCCTAAATACAGAATTAGGTTATATTTCGCTAAACCAAAGGTTAAGTAATGATGAGGTTTTAGCAGTCGCATTTCAATATACGCTTGGAGGCCAAGTATATCAAGTGGGTGAATTTGCTAATGATGGTGTAGATGCAACAAATGTTACAACCAATAGTACGGGTGAAGTAACTTCTGTAGTAAATAGTAATTTAGTTGTAAAGTTGTTAAAAAGTAGTATCACGAATGTTAATCAACCAGTGTGGGATTTGATGATGAAAAATATTTATGATACAGGTGCTTATCAGTTAAGTCAAGATGACTTTACATTAAATATTTTTTATAATGAAAATACACCATTAAACTTTATTACACCTGTGGATGGCACGCCATTTCCAGATTTTGATAATTTTACCACCAATACTAGTGATGATAAACCCATTCGTGAAGTACCTTTGTTAAGATTATTTAATTTAGATAAGTTGAATTTTAATAATGATCCGCAAACGAATGGAGATGGTTTTTTTGATTTCGTTTCTGGTTTAACAGTTATTCCTGAAAACGGGAAAATTGTTTTTACAAGTGCTGAACCTTTCGGGTCTTATCTTTTTGATATGTTAAGGTTAGATGCTTCTGAAGATTATAATATTGATGCTACATATAATGCGAATCAAGAAAAATATGTATATGACATTCTTTATAAAGAAACTAAAACAGCCGCTTTAGACGAAATTGAAAAGAATAAATTCCAATTAAAAGGGCGTTATAAATCTGAGGGTAGTGATGGGATTCCTATAGGTGCATTTAATGTAGCAAGAGGGTCTGTAAAGGTAACTGCAGGAGGAAGACTTTTAGTAGAAGGAATAGATTATACGGTGGATTATCAATTAGGTCGTGTTCAAATTTTAGATGAAGCCTTAAAAGCTTCCAACACACCAATTGAAGTATCAACAGAAAACAATGCGGTTTTCGGGCAGCAAACCAAACGTTTTACAGGATTAAATGTGGAGCATAAGTTTAATGAAAACTTTGTTTTAGGAGCAACACTTTTAAACTTAAATGAGCGTCCAATAACTCAAAAAGCAAACTACGGAACCGAGCCTATCAATAATACTATTTTTGGCTTTAATGGTAATTTTTCAAGTGAAGTGCCTTTTTTAACTCGTTTAGTAAATAAGTTGCCTAATATAGATACTGATGTGCCATCTAATATTTCTGTACGTGGTGAGTTTGCATATTTAGCACCAGGGGCACCAAATCAAACTGATTTTGATGGAGAAACAACTTCGTATGTTGATGATTTTGAAGGCTCACAAAATGCCATCGATTTAAAGTCGCAACAATCATGGTTTTTATCAAGTAGACCTTTAGATTTAGGACATACCTATATTGGTCAAAATGATGAAGATGAAAATGGAATCCAAAATGGATTTGACCGTGCTATGCTAAATTGGTATAATATTGATCCTATTTTTTATAGTAGTCAACGCCCAGATGGTATTACTGATGATGATATTTCAAGTTTGTATACTAGCCGAGTTTTTATAAATGAACTATTTCCAAATAGAGATTTGGTGCAAGGAGAGCAATCGGTATTAAATACATTAGATTTAGCGTATTACCCAACGGAGCGAGGACCATATAATTTCAATCCAGATAATACAAACGGGAATACCATTGTAGATGAAGCTCAATCATGGGCAGGTATTACACGCTCATTAACATCAACTGATTTAGAGCAAGCCAATGTGGAATATATTGAGTTTTGGTTGCAAGATCCATTTCAAGAGAACCCAAGTAACCCAGGAGGGAAATTAGTATTTAATTTGGGTAATATTTCAGAAGACATTGTAAAAGATGGTCGTAAGCTTTATGAAAATGGATTGCCTAAGGATGGCGATGTAAGTTTGTTGCAAACAACAGATTGGGGAACAGTAGTGCCCCAAAACCAATCTTTGGTATATGCTTTTGATAGTACAGGAGAAGAGCGTACGAACCAAGATGTGGGGTATGATGGTTATAATGATAATGAGGAAATTGCAGCGTTTGGGACTGGTTTTGGTGATGACCCTTCTAAAGATAATTACATCTATTTTTTAAATGCTGAAGGCGATATTTTTGAGCGTTATAAAAACTATAATGGGGTAGAAGGTAATACTCCTGATAGTTTTTCTGATACCGATAGAGGTGCTAATACTCAACCTGATGTAGAGGATATTAATCGAGATAATACCATGAATACCATTGATAGTTATTTCGAATATGAGTTAGATATAACAAGACAAAATTTACCTCAAGATCAGGCAACTTTTGATAACATGGCGGATTCTAATCCTTTAAAAATATTTTTAAAAGATTTTAAAGATAGGCCACGTGAGTTGCCTAATGGACAGTCTGTAAATGTGAGATGGTATCAGTTTAGAATTCCTATTGAAGGGAGTCATGTGAAAGCAGTAAACGACATTGCTGATTTAAGATCCGTACGATTTGCTCGTATGTACCTAAAAGAGTTTACAGAAAACACCGTATTTCGTTTTGCAACTTTAGATTTAGTTCGTAGTGATTGGAGACGCTATACCCAAACATTGGAGGCTGATCTAGATAACCCTGAAGATGATATTACCGATTTTTCAATTGGTATTATAGGTACTATTGAAAATGAAGGTAGCTACCAAAGACCTCCGGGTGTTGAAGCTGAAGAATTATTTAATAATAATACAGTAGTAGAACAAAATGAGCAGTCATTAGTTGCCAATGTTTGTAATTTAGAAGGACAAGACGCTCGTGCGGTGTATAAAAATATTAATATTGATATGCGTCAATATAAACGTCTTAGAATGTTTATGCATGCAGATAGTGATGATGTGGGCACCCTTCAAGATAAGGATTTAGTAGGTTTCATCCGAATGGGAAGTGATTTAACACAAAACTATTATCAAATTGAAATCCCATTAAAAGTGTCGTCTGGAGGAGTTAGTGCAGAAGCCTTGTGGCCCGAAGAAAATGAAATTAATTTACCTATAGACGTATTGGCTCAAATTAAGGCTATTGGGATTTCAAATATGACTTTAACGAATGATGAACCAACTTTTTATGATGTAATTGATGATCAATTAATCGAAAATCCAGTTCCAGAATTTTCAGCTTATACCTTAGGGCAGCATCGTGTAGCAATAAAAGGAAATCCTAATTTTGGGGACATAAGAACTTTAATGGTGGGTGTTAAAAATAGCACGACCAATAATGATGTTTGTGGTGAAGTATGGTTTAACGAATTGCGTCTATCTGATTTAGATAATGAAGGTGGTTGGGCTGCTGTTGTAAGCATGGATACTAATTTAGCAGATTTTGCAAATATTAGTGCAACTGGTAGTAAAAGCACCTCAGGATTTGGAGGTATTGAACAAGGACCTAGTCAACGAGCCTTAGAAGATGTTGAACAATATGATGTGGTTACCAATGTAAACCTTGGACAGCTTTTACCTAAAAAATGGGGGATACAATTGCCTTTTAACTATGCACAGAGTGAAGAATTGATTACACCAAAATATGATGAGTATTATAAAGATTTAACCTTAGAATCTAGAATTGAAGCCGCAAGTACTGAAGCGGAGAAAGAGCAGGTAAGACAAAATTCTGAAGATTATACTAAGCGAAAAAGCATCAACTTTATTGGTGTTAGAAAAATAAGAACAACAGATGCTAAACCTCGATTTTATGATGTGGAGAATTTAACAGTAAACTATTCATATAATAAAGAAGAGCACCGTGATTTTGAAATAGAAAACTCCCTAAGCCAAACAGTAAGAGTTGGTGCTAATTATGCCTATAATTTTAATCCAGTAGCGGTTGAACCATTTAAGAAAAATGACTCCTTATTCACGGGTAAATATTGGAAAATTCTTAAAGATTTTAATTTTAATCTTTTGCCAGCAAGCTTCACTGTTAACACAGATTTCAATAGACAATTCAATAAACAGAAATTTAGAGAAGTAGAGTTGGGGGGAGGAAATATTGGAATTGAAGAGCTATTTAGAAGGAATTATACTTTTGATTTTCAATATGCCATAAATTATAACATCACAAAATCGTTACAGTTAAATTTTACAGCATCTAATAACAATATTGTTAGAAATTATTTTAAAGATAATATTATAAATGGAGAACAAGACCCTCTATTGGATGTTTGGGACGGGTTCTTTGATTTTGGAGACCCTAATCGGCAATCTCAAAACTTAGGTATTACATATAAGCTACCACTTAATAAAATACCAACCTTAAGTTTTATTGATGCAACCTATCAGTATAGTGGTGATTTTCAATGGCAAAAAGGATCGGATTTGTATGGTGAATTAGAAATTGATGGCGAAACTTATGATTTAGGAAATACGGTTCAAAACGCCAATGTGCATAATTTGAATACCAATTTAGATATGACGAAGTTATATCGCTATTTAGGTTTGGTTAAAAAAACGGTTAGACGAACAACAGTACGTACTAGAAGCACACCCCAAGGTTTACCAAATGTTAATAATAACGCAAACACTACAAAACCAAAAAGTAACAGCAATTCGGGGACAAAAATTTTAAATGCAGGTATTGACGTTATCACAAGCCTAAAAAGATTGCAAGTTAATTACAGTGAAAATAATGGTACTTATTTACCTGGATATACGCGTACGCCAGGGTTAGTAGGGACTTTTAAGCCTACTGTTGGGTATACTTTTGGTAGTCAGCAAGATATTAGGTCTTTAGCAGCCCGAAATGGTTGGTTAACTTATTATCAGGATTTTAATCAGCAATATACTGAAACACAAACCAAACAATTGGATGTGTCAGCAAGTTTAGAGCCGTTTAGAGATTTTAAAATTGATGTGATTGGAAACCGTTCATATTTTAAAAATTTTGCAGAAAATTATCGAGTAGATGTTAATAATGACAATGAGTATGTATCATTAACTCCAAATACGTTCGGAAACTTTAATATATCTACAGTATTGATTAAAACAGCATTTGGAAAAAGCGATGTAAATGTTAGTGATGCTTTTGATGATTTTAGAGCCAATCGTATAAAAATAGCGGAACGTTTGGCAACGCAAAGAGGTATTGATTTGAATAACCCAGACAATATCGATGCAGATGGATATCCTAAAGGTTTTGGAAAGAATAGCCAAAAAGTGTTATTACCATCCTTTTTAGCTGCTTATACGGGAGTGGATGCTAATAAAGTGAAATTAGGAGCTTTTAGAGATGTACCTATTCCTAACTGGGATGTTAAGTATTCAGGGTTAATGAAATTTGATTGGTTCAAAAAACGATTTAAACGATTTTCTTTAACACATGGTTACCGTTCGTTGTATACCATCAACCAATTTCAATCAAACTTAGATTATGATGAACCTGATTTTAGTGTTGATTATGATAGCCAGCCACTAACGGTTATAGACCAATCTGGTAATTATAAGAACGAAACATTATATAGCAATGTTAATTTAACAGAAATGTTCAGTCCACTTTTAAGAGTAGATTTTGAAATGATTAATTCCGTTAAAATTTTGGCTGAAATAAAAAAAGATAGATTATTATCTTTAAGTTTTGATAATAATTTAATGACCGAAGTTCAAGGAAAAGAATATA
This sequence comes from Pseudalgibacter alginicilyticus, assembly GCF_001310225.1. Classification (GTDB taxonomy): domain Bacteria; phylum Bacteroidota; class Bacteroidia; order Flavobacteriales; family Flavobacteriaceae; genus Pseudalgibacter; species Pseudalgibacter alginicilyticus. Next base: position 3,143,954 of record NZ_CP012898.1, read on the forward strand.
CGTTAGGCTTAGGTTACCGAATTAAAGATGTTCGTATTCGCTCGCAATTAGCAGGGCCTAAAAAACGAATTATTAGCGATTTAAATATGAAGGCGGATGTGTCTATTAGAGACAACAAAACTATCATCCGTTATTTAGATTTAGATAATAATCAAGTAACAACAGGACAAACCATTTGGGGACTTAAATATTCAGCTGATTATGCATTTAGCAAGAACTTAACCGGTATATTTTATTTTGATTATACCTTCTCAGAATACGCTATATCTACAGCTTTTCCGCAAACAACCATTCGATCTGGATTTACCATTAGATATAACTTTGGGAATTAAAAGAATTACTATTTGAATTTATAATAGGAATAAATACATTTGCTAAAAACTAATTAATAAAATACTATGAATATTCCATCAGAATTAAAATATACAAAGGATCATGAATGGGTAAGTATCGAAGGCGATATAGCTACTATTGGTATTACAGATTTTGCTCAAAGTGAGTTGGGAGATATTGTATATGTAGAAGTTGAAACAGTTGATGAAACCTTAGAGGCTGAAGAAATTTTTGGTACCGTAGAAGCTGTTAAAACAGTCTCTGATTTGTTTTTGCCTTTGTCGGGTGAAATCATAGAATTTAACGAAGGTTTAGAAGATGAACCAGAAAATGTAAATACTGATCCTTATGGTAAAGGTTGGATGATAAAGCTTAAATGTTCTGATCTTTCGCAGGTTGCGACTTTAATGTCTGCTGATGATTATAAAGCCCTAATAGGTGCATAAAAAAATTTGGACATTATTAGCAATAGTCTATACCACAACTTTAATGCTGGTAAGTTTAATGACTTTAAGAAACCTTCCAAGTGTCGGGGTTTCTCATGGCGATAAGATATTTCATTTTTTAGCTTATTTTATCCTAACTTCTTTATGGGCATTTGCATTTTACAACAACTTTAAATTAAAAAAAATAAAATCAATAATGATTGCTTTTGTTATATCTGTAGTATTTGGTATAGTTGTTGAGGTATTACAAGGAACAGTGACATCTTATAGATCTTTAGATGTTTATGATATGTTAGCTAATACTTTTGGAGCTTTACTTGCTACGGGAGTATTAGTAATTAATAATTTTAAGCGTATTAAAAAATTGTAAACGCTTGCTTTTTTGAAAAATAAATAGTTATTTTAGCAACCTAGAAAACGATTAAATTATGGAACTTAAGAAAAATCCCAAAGCAAATGTTGGAAGAAACAGTTCGCTTTATTTCGCAATTGGTTTGGCACTGATGTTGTTTTTAACAAATTTAGCTATCAATTACAAAACTTACGATAAAGAAGTAATTGATATAGGCTCTTTAGATATGGAAGATGAATTTGAAGAAGAAATTCCAATTACTGAGCTATTACAATCTCCACCACCACCGCCACCACCACCAGCTGCTCCAGAAGTCATTGAGATTGTGGAAGATGAGGTAGAAATTGAAGAAACTGTTATTGAAACTACTGAAACAGATCAAGCTGAAGAGATTATTGAAGTTCAGCAAGTAGAAGTAGCAGAAGTTGTAGAAGATATAGAAGTTCCTTTTGCTGTAATCGAAAATGTTCCTGTATTCCCAGGTTGTGAAAAGAAAAAGACAAATAATGACAAGAAAAAATGTATGTCTGATGAGATTACAAAATTTGTTGGTAAAAAGTTTAATACAGAACTTGCAAGTGAATTAGGGTTATCAGGAAGACAACGTATAAATGTTATTTTTAAAATTGACAAAACAGGTAGTATTACAGGTGTTATGGCTAGAGCTCCACATCCAGGATTAGAAAAGGAAGCAGCAAGAGTTATAAATTTATTGCCTAAAATGCAACCAGGGAAACAACGAGGGAAAGCAGTAACTGTACCATATTCTTTACCAATTGTTTTCCAAGTACAAGATTAAATTCAATTTCCTACTCTTCTGTTGCTTAACATAGAAAAAAGAAGAATTGGAGTAGAAAATAAAAATAATTTAGAAACCCCCGTTACATTTATGTATCGGGGGTTCTTTTTTTTTGAATCTGTTTTTATTCTAAAAAGTTAGACTTCTTATTTTAAAGGATGTAGGGAAACAGGTTTCATTGAAACGTTAACGTCTCATTACGTAAGATAAAGATTTTAAAAAATATAAGTATCTTTCGGCATAATATCAAATCTACTTAATTCCATGAAGCAATTCGTTGTACTGCTCCTATTTCTTATTCACTTTACAATCATAGCACAAGAATCTTTTTATGAAAAACCACCTATTTTTTCAAATTGTGATAGTTTGGATGTACAGTCTTTGCAAAAATGTTTTGATAAAAATGTTTACAAACATATTTCTAATACTTTGAGAATACCAGAAAAATTTAAAGATTCAAAATATTCGAATGAAGTTGTGGTGCTTTTTGAAGTAGATACAATAGGACAGTTTAGAGTTATGTATGTTGATGCCATGTATGAAGCTTTAAAAACTGAAATCAAGCGCGTATTTGGTTCTCTTCCAAAAATAAAACCAGGAACTTATAATGGTAGACCTACGTTTAAACAATATACCTTACCTATTAAAATTCCGTTAGTAAATCATTCGGTTTCTACTCAGGATTTGGATAAACAAAATGAGATATCAAAATTAGAAGTAGCCGCTAAAGCGGAATTTGATAAAGTTAATAGTGAGTTATCAGTGTTTACTAATCAAGCTTATTCAAGTCAATTAAATATTCCATTTACCCACGAGTATTATTCGCGTTTTGATAGAAATTTAAACCTTGTTGGAACCAATAGTCATACTGGATCTAAACCATTTGTTTATGAAGAAGTTTCTAATTATTATGATTTTAAAGCTGAAAATAAAAAATTGCAGAAAGAAACGGGTACTTGGACTGGGAAAAAACTTTGGAATGAAAATTTAGTACGCCTTCAAGGCAAGGGTTATTGGTTTACATTAGATCCAATTTTGGATTTGCAACTTGGTTCCGATTCAGAAGGTGGCTCTACTTATAACAATACTCGTGGATTTTTAATAACAGGAGGTTTAGGAAAAAAATTCAATTTTTATTCATCCTTTTTTGAAAGTCAAGGACGATTTGCAGATTATGTTAATCAATATGCTGAAAGTTTAAAAGCTTTTGGGCCAGATCCTGCTATTATTCCAGGTAGGGGTATTGCTAAGCGATTTAAAACAGATGCTTATGATTATCCAGTAGCTGAAGCTTACATGTCTTATGCGCCAACTAAATTTGTTAATATCCAATTTGGACACGGGAAAAATTTTATTGGAGATGGATACCGTTCGTTGTTATTAAGTGATGTAGCGAGTCCACACCCTTTTTTAAAGCTGAATACTAAATTTTGGAAAATAAAATATACCAATACATGGATGTGGTTAAAAGATGTGCGCCCTGAAGTTACTACAGATAAAGCTTTTTTAACTAAATATATGGTAAGTCATTATTTAAGTTGGAATGTGTCTAAACGTTTAAATATTGGTTTGTTTGAATCTGTATTATGGACCAATAGTAATGATAGAGGTTTTGATGTTAACTATTTAAATCCAATAATATTTTATAGAGCTATAGAGTTTGAAACTGGTCAAGGTGCAGGTAATGCAGTTTTAGGAGCAACAGCAAAATACAAATGGAATGATAATATAAATATGTATAGTCAATTTATTTTAGATGAATTTTCACTAAATGATATAAAAGGGGGTGAAAAAAGTTGGAAGAATAAATTTGGATATCAATTGGGGGTTAAATACTTTAATGCATTTGAAGTGGAAAATTTAATACTTCAGTTTGAGTACAATAGAATTCGTCCATATACCTATTCTCATGATACCATAGTTTTAAACTATGGTCATAACAATCAATCAATGGCACATTTGTGGGGAGCTAATTTTAGTGAAGCTATAATTATTGGGCGTTACCATTATAACCGATGGTTTGCAAATGCTAAATTTATTTTTGGTATTAGAGGGTTTGATTATAATGATGGCGTAGATGATTTTAGTTATGGAGCAGATATTTATAGAGATTATAACGACAGGCCTTTTGATACTGGTGTTGAAACTGGTCAAGGCATAAAAACAAAAACCTTTAATGGCAATTTACAGGCAGGTTATTTAATAAATCCAGCAACTAATTTAAAGTTTTTTGCCGATATTACTTTTAGAGATTTTAATCCAGAAGCAGAAACGGTTTCAACATTAAAAAGTAACACTGTTTGGTTTAATTTTGGAATAAGAACGGATTTGTTTAATTGGTATTTTGATAATTAAATTATCATTTTCAAAAATGAGTCACTATAACATTCATTTTAAAAACTCCTTTTAAAGTGATGAGTTTTCATTAAATATAACGAGTATAGCCAAAATGTTTAAAAATATATTGACATCAGGTTTAGCTAATATTCACTAAATTAGTTGCTTAAAATAGATAACAAACTAATAAATTACTTTAGTATGTGTTTTTTAAAAACCTTAAAAATGTTTATAAAGTCATTATTTACAGCGGTAATGTTATTGTTTTATAGCGTAAGCTTTTCACAAGGTTCTACAAATGACTCAAAACCTTTTATCTTAGATTTTGTTAGTGGAGTTAGCTATCCTTTAGGTGATTTTAAAAGCTTTTCAGAAACCGGTTTTAAGAGTGGGCTTGTTGTAAACAAAAAGTTTTGCAATAATATTTCAGTAGGATTTAACACTAACTATACAGCTTTGCCTATCAAAAGCAACATTGGAGTTTCTAATGAAAAATGGCATGCGTTTTCTTTAGGTGTTGGACCTCAATACCAAATAGATATAAACAAGGTTTTTGTTCAATTTTATGGGCATTTAGGGGTTTCTTTTCTCGATATACCTGAAGTTATAGATTTTTATCCTCAAACAGATTTAGTTTTAACAAGTTTAAAAGAAGCTAATTCAAGTGGATTAAATACTCGTTTGGGAATAAACATAGGTGCTGAAATTTGTAAAGGGTTACGTTTTTTTGTTTCAACGGAGTATACTACAAGCTATAATGGTCATATAAATTATCAAATTAAAGATGTGACTAATGCCATTGATGATGGAGGTAATATAAATGCTGATATAGTAAATAATATTCCTTTTGAAAATAAAGATTTTTCATTTTCAACGATGAACATTCAGTTTGGGATTCGTTTAGATTTGGGTAATACGAATCAAAAAGCTACAAGTCACAATGCTAGTAGAAGCAATAGAAGTAATAATATCAAGCATGATGATTCTGATGAAGATTCAGGTATAGGACAATTAGAAGGTCACAGTGCTAATATAAGTGGCAGAATTAATAGCGTTAATGATAACCCTAATGATGATTTAGATGGGGAAGATGATAATATTGCAAAAGCTACAAGCCACAATGCTAGTAGAAGCAATAGAAGCAATAATATCAAGCATGATGATTTTGATGAGGATTCAGATAGTTCTGCTTATTCACTTTCTGTTTTAAAAGTATTAGTTGAAATGGATATTAATAGAGATAGAAAAATAAGTAAATTAGAAGCAAAAGGTGATTTAAAAGAAACCTTTGAAAAAAGAGATGTGAATAAAGATGGTTACCTTACCGAAAACGAGTTAAAAGCAAAAAATCAATAGAACTGTTTTTAGTAAACTTAAGCAGAAATAATTTAGCTAATAAAGCATTGTTCAAAACCCTTTAATAGAGTATCTTTGCACGCGCATTATAAAATGCATTAAGCAACAAGAATATTGAATAAGTCTAAAACTGTATCATCAAACCCTTCTGTAATTTCAGATTTTAAAGAGATTACTAAAATGCGATTAGCATTAAGTGTGGTGTTTTCGTCGCTTGCAGGGTATTTGTTAGGAGTAGATATTATTAGTTATAGCGAACTTATTTTATTAGCTTTTGGAGGATATTTTATGGTGGGAGCTTCCAATGCATTTAATCAAATTATTGAAAAAGATTTGGATGCTTTAATGGATCGTACTAAAAATAGGCCTGTTGCTGCGGGGAGAATGTCTGTTACTACCGCATTTATTATTGCTTCAATTTTTACTGTTTTAGGAATTATAATTTTGTATAGTATCAACAAGCAAACTGCTATGTTTGGTGCTATTTCAATATTTATATACACTTGTGTTTATACACCTCTAAAAACGTTAACACCAATTTCTGTTTTTGTGGGCGCTATTCCTGGAGCAATACCGTTTATGTTAGGATGGGTGGCAGCAACGGATAATTTTGGTATTGAACCAGGAACTTTATTTGCATTGCAATTTTTTTGGCAGTTCCCTCATTTCTGGGCGATTGGTTGGTTTTTGTATGAAGATTATAAAAAAGGTGGCTTTTTTATGTTGCCTACAGGAAAGCAAGATAAGGGTACGGCGGTACAGGTAATTATGTACACCATTTGGACTTTAATTGTATCTATAATTCCAGTATTTGGATTTACGGGGCGTTTAGAATTATCTATTGTTGCTGCAGTTATTGTTTTTGGATTGGGATTGTGGATGTTGTATTATGCTATTAGATTATTTAAAATAATGACAGAAAAAGCAGCAAGACAACTTATGTTAGTGAGTGTTTCGTATATTTCGTTGGTGCAAATAGTATATGTTATTGATAAATTTATAAGATAAAATGGATTTAACGCAAGGAACTTTAAAAGAAAAACATGGCAGAGCTAAAAAAATGATGCTTTGGTTTGGTATCATTTCACTTATCATGTCTTTTGCTGGTTGGACAAGTGCATTTGTGGTAAGTAGTTCCAGACCTGATTGGTTGGGTGATTTTCAGTTGCCTAATGCCTTTATTATTAGTACGGTGGTTATTATATTAAGCAGTATCACCTTTTTATTAGCTAAGCAAGCACTAAAGAAAAATAAAACACAGCAGGTAACTATCTGTTTATTAGCAACTTTGGTATTGGGAGTGGTTTTTATTGTTTTTCAATTCTCAGGATTTCAACAAATCATAGATTTAGGATATTATTTCACAGGACCAGCAAGTAATATTACCATGTCATATATTTATTTAATAGCTGTGGTGCATATTGCCCATGTTGTGGTAGGTTTAATTTGTTTGTTGGTAGTAATTTATAATCATTTTAAACAAAAGTATCAAGCAAATAATATGTTAGGGTTTGAATTGGCTGCTACTTTTTGGCATTTTATAGATATACTGTGGGTATATCTGTTTTTGTTTTTATATTTTGTGAAGTAATTTTTTTTTAGATATTTGTTTATTATAAAGCATTTAGTAAAGTATTTGTGCTTGTTTTTTGAATTTTATAAGCGGATATTTCTCTAGATAAATAAATTGATTATTTTTGTGCAACTTTTAAATAATAACCATTCTATATGAGTACTACAGTTGTCAATACTGGAACAGAGGGTAAAACTTGGGGTGGAGGCTCTGGACCTCTACAAGCAAGTTATGGTAAAATGATGATGTGGTTTTTCATCGTTTCTGATGCTTTAACTTTCTCTGGGTTTTTAGCAGCCTATGGGTTTTCAAGATTTAAATTTATTGATTCTTGGCCTATTGCTGACGAAGTGTTTACTCACTTCCCATTTTTACATGGGGTTGAAGCACCGATGTATTATGTAGCATTTATGACTTTCATACTTATTATGTCATCTGTAACCATGGTACTTGCCGTGGATGCTGGCCATCATTTAAATAAGGCAAAAGTAACTATCTATATGTTTTTAACCATTATTGGAGGGATTATATTTTTAGGTTCTCAAGCATGGGAGTGGAACACTTTTATCAAAGGAGATTATGGTGCTATTCAAACTAAAGGAGGTAATATTCTACAATTTGTAAATACTGATGGGCAGAGAGTGGCTTTAAAAGATGTTGCTTTGGTTGATACTCATAAAGAAAGAATTCAACAAGAAAGTAAAAGTGGTATTTGGTTTGCAAGTGAATCTGCTTTGCCAAGTTATACCGTTAATGAGGTAATTAACGGTTTGGAAGCTAAGGAAGATATTTTAGTAAGAACTCAAATGCTTGACGAAAATGGACATAAAACAGTTCTTTCAAGAGAGGAATCTTTAAAATATTTAAAAGATAACGGTGTAGCAGTTATAGAAGGAGCCAATTTACAGGTTAATGAATATGGGTCGCCTTTATTTGCAGATTTCTTTTTCTTTATCACTGGATTTCACGGATTTCATGTGTTTTCTGGAATAGTTCTTAATATCATTGTTTTTTTTAATGTTGTTATCGGAACTTATGAAAAACGTAAAAGTTATGAAATGGTTGAAAAAGTTGGTTTATACTGGCACTTTGTAGATTTAGTTTGGGTATTTGTATTCACCTTCTTCTACCTCGTTTAATAATATATTATTATTGTCTTTCTTATTATATAAGGATATTTAAACAACATTTAAAATGGCACACGAACATAAATTAGAAATATTTAGAGGCTTAATTAAGTTTAAATCAAACACCCAAAAAATTTGGGGTGTTTTAATCTTCTTAGCCTTAGTAACAGCAGTAGAGGTTGTTTTAGGGATTATTAAACCAGAACCTTTAATGTCCTATTTTTTAGGTATGAAATTACTTAATTGGATTTTCATACTATTAACCATAGTAAAAGCGTATTATATAGCTTGGGATTTTATGCACTTAAGAGATGAAGTTGCTCCTTTAAGACGTGTGATAGTTTGGACTGGGGTATTCTTGATTCTATATTTAACGTTCATTTTACTTAAAGAAGGTGGGTATGTTTTTGATGTTTATCATAATGGATTTATAAAAAATGATTTTTAACTATTAAAATTAGTTAAAGTAGCATATAAAGGCGGTTTTTAAACCGCCTTTTTTTATTTTTGCAACAAAATTGAAAATACCATTAAGGTCATTTAAATGGATGTTAAAAAGGTTAAGCGTTACGGGGTATTAAGTATATTGTTTTTTCTTCCTGTTACTTTTTTATTGTTGCTATATCCTGCTACTCATAATTATACAGCTTTAGATATTGTTAATGAACATGTATTAGAAATAGAGGACTCTACTCTAAATACAGAAGCATCTGTTTTACTGAAAGATCATATTTCGGTATTAGGTTTTTTTGGTAAACAACCAATGGAAAAAAATATTACAGCTTCTAACTTAAAGGAATTGGTGTATGATAAATTTAAAGGATTTAAAAAATTTCAAATACTTATTGTCGTTCCAAAAGACACAGAAGAAGCTGTTGAAAAGCTTAAAAGAGAAATAAGTGCTTATGAAGATATTCGTTTCTGGTCTTTTGTTCATAAAGATAGTGTAGATATTCAAAAAATCTATAAAAGTTTAAAAAGTACAGAACCACTTGACAAGAACCTTGCAACAGACCATGTTTTTATTATAGATAAAGACCTAAATCAACGAGGTAGGATTGATGATAGGTCAGACAATGAGTTAGCTAAAAATAAACCAGTTTATGGATTGTATAGCTACGATTGTATAGAAGTAGCTGAAATAAAAAATAAAATGAGTGAAGATGTCCGTATTTTGTTTACGGAGTATAGACAAAAACGTAAAGGAGAATTTAATTCGGAAACTCGTAGAGCTGACGATTTAAAATTGGATTAATACCTGATTTGACAATACTAAAATTATTAAAATGAAAAACACAAACTACTCATACATTGGCATTGCTTTTATTATTTTAGTTTTTGGTATTATTTTCATTCCAAAAATTGTAGATAGAATTTCTAATAATGATATTATAAGAAATGAAAGTAGAAGTGATTTTGCCAAGGATAAAAATAGATCAGTGTCAGATTTAGCTTTTATAGAAATCAATGGAGAACCTAAAAAAGTACCTGACTTTTCATTTATAAATCAAAATGGCAAAATCATAACAAATAAAGATTACGAAGGGAAAGTATATGTGGTAGAGTTCTTTTTTACAACCTGCCCTACTATATGTCCTAGAATGAATTATAATTTAGTTCAAATTCAAAATGAGTTTGAAAATTTTAGTGATTTTGGTGTAGCGTCATTTACTATAAATCCAGCTCATGATACCCCTGAAGTTTTAAAGGCTTATGCTGAGAAATATGGAGTTAAAAATCCTAATTGGCACTTAATGACTGGCAAGAAAGAAGCTATTTACAAATTATCGAACCAAGGTTTTAATCTTTATACGGCCGAAGAAGAAAGTGCTGAAGGCGGATTTGAGCATTCTGGTAATTTTGCTTTAATTGATAAAAATGGTTTTATTCGTTCAAGAATAGATAATTTTGGAAATCCAATTATCTATTACAGAGGAGTTGTTTCTGAAGATGAAAAAGTAGATGATGATGGTGTAGAAGAAGAAATTAGTGCTCTAAAAGAAGATATTAAAAAGTTATTAAACGAATAATTAGCATTAAGCGTAAAAGTGAAAATTTTATTTAATATAGACTTATATGATTGAAGATAAAAATATTTTAGACGACAAAAAATACAATAAATTAATTATTGCTTTGTCTATTATTATTCCTATAGTTGTTGCCATACTTTTTGGAGTTCGTATTCCAAATGTGGAACCATTAAGTTTTTTACCTCCCATTTATGCTTCAATTAATGGTTTGACAGCCGTTATTTTAGTGTTTGCATTTTTTGCTATAAAAAACAAAAAATTAGTACTTCATGAAAATTTAATGACAACAGCTATTTGGTGTTCTGTACTTTTTTTAGTGATGTATGTGGCTTATCATATGACAAGTGATTCAACAAAATTTGGAGGAGAAGGAGCTATTAGATATGTATATTACTTTATTTTAATAACTCATATTGTATTATCAGTAATAGTTATTCCATTTGTATTAATAACGTATGTAAGGGCTATTACAAACAACATTGAAAAACATAAAAAAATAGCTAAAATCACGTTTCCATTGTGGTTGTATGTTGCTGTTACTGGAGTTATTGTGTATGTTATGATCTCACCATATTATATTTAGGTAAATACGAGAAACAAAGTAATTTTCAAAATGAAAAACAAAATAATCTTTTTTCTTTTTTCTTTTCTCTTTTTTTTAGAAACTAAAGCACAATGTGCTATGTGTCGTGCTGTTCTGGAAAGTGAAGAAGGTAAAGGGACTGCTGAAGGTATTAACGATGGCATTGTTTATCTTATGGTAATACCTTATATTCTTGTGTTTGGAACGATTTTTTTTGTTTATAAAAAGTATAAAAGTACTAAGTCTTAAATAGATTTAATTGCGTTTGTTATGGATTCATTTATTTGCTTACAGTTAAGTAAATTGATGAGAATGTGTTGTACTAACAATTTATTTTTTTACTAATTGTAACAAAATTCATTACTTGGCGTCTAAGTATTAATCATCAATTAAACATTATGTTAGAAATTAATAAACTTCATAAATCATATCCTATTGGAGATTCGAGTTTGCATGTTCTTAAAGGTATTAATTTATCCATACAAAGTGGCGAAATGGTAGCTATTATGGGGTCTTCAGGTTCAGGTAAGTCTACTTTGTTAAACATTATAGGCATGTTGGATGAAGCTGATGCAGGTGATTATATTTTAGATGGACTGCCTATTAAAGATCTTACAGAAAAAAAAGCAGCTGTTTATAGAAATAAATTTTTAGGATTTATCTTTCAATCTTTTAATCTTATAAATTATAAAAATGCCATGGAAAATGTGGCACTTCCTCTTTATTATCAGGGAATGAAACGAAAGGAACGACAGGAGAAAGCACTCTTTCATTTAGAAAAAGTTGGTTTAGCCAAATGGGCACATCACTTGCCTAAAGAACTTTCGGGAGGACAAAACCAACGTGTTGCTATTGCACGAGCTTTAGCAGCTAACCCAAAATTGTTGTTAGCAGATGAGCCCACTGGAGCTTTAGATACTAAAACTTCTCATGAAATTATGGCGTTTATTCAGCAATTAAATGATGAAGGAAAAACCATTTTAATGGTAACCCATGAAGAAGATATTGCCAATATGTGTAAGCGTATTGTTAGACTTAGAGATGGTGTTATTATTGAAGATGTAAAAGTAAATCAAGTTAGGGCAGAGCAGTATGTTTGATTTAGACCTCTGGCGGGAAATTTTTCAAAGCATTAATAAAAATAGAACGAGAAGTTTATTGTCTGGTTTTACAGTAACCTTTGCCATTTTGTTATTTACTATACTTTTTGGAATAGCCAATGGTTTGCAAAATACTTTTACCGAAGCCTTTTCTGATGATGCTACAAATTCAATTTATATAAATTCAGGAAGAACAACTAAAGCTTATAAAGGGTTGCAGTCTGGTAGGCAAATTCAATTTAAAAATGAAGATTACAATTATATAAAAGATGAATTTGCTGATAAAGTTGAATTTATTACAGCTCGTATTTATAGAAATGTTCAAGCTTCTTTTCGAAATGAACAAGGGAGTTATAATCTATTAGGGGTTCATCCAGACCATCAATTTCTTGAAAAAACCAATGTTATTGAAGGGCGTTATGTAAATTATAATGATATACAAAATACTACCAAAGTTGTTGTTATAGGGAAAAAAATTGAAGAAGATTTATTTTTAAATACCACTGCATTAGGTAAGTATATTAATCTTAGCGGGATTCTATATAAAGTAGTTGGTATTTTTACAGATGATGGAAATGATAATGAGGAACGAATACTATACATGCCAATAAGTACGGCACAGCAAGTTTATGGTAATAATGATTATATAAATCAAATCAACTTAACATATAACCCTAAAATGAATTATGACGAAGCATTGGTTTTTAGTTCATTACTAACAAGGAAACTTAAAGAAAGATTCTCGGTTGCAAGTACAGATCAACGAGCTGTAAGAGTACGTAATATGGCTGAAGGCACAAAGACTATTAGTCAAATGACCTTTGGATTAACTGTTATTATTTTAGTTATTGGATTTGGAACTTTAATAGCAGGTATTGTTGGGGTAAGTAATATTATGATTTTTGTAGTTAAAGAACGCACCAAAGAAATTGGTATTCGGAAAGCCTTAGGTGCGACTCCAAGAGCTATAGTATCAATTATTTTAATTGAATCTATTCTTATTACAGCCATAGCGGGTTATGTTGGGTTGTTACTAGGAGTTGGGGTAATTGAACTTGTAGAACCTATTTTGGTAGATTATTTTATTAAGAACCCTGGAGTTAGCAATAGTTTGGTTATAGGTGCCACTTTAACTTTAGTGTTAGCGGGAGGAATTGCAGGGTATTTTCCAGCAAAAAAAGCATCTAAAATAAAACCAATTGTAGCACTAAGAAATGATTAAGCATGTTTAAATTTTTATTTGAAAGTGATACGTGGCAAGAAGTTTTTGATAGCTTTAATAAAAATAAACTAAGGTCTATCTTAACTATGGTAGGTGTTTGGTGGGGTATTTTATTACTCATAGGTTTATTGGGCTCTGCTAAAGGGTTAGAGAACTCTTTCAATAGATTATTTGGGGATTTTGCTACCAACAGTGTCTTTGTTTGGGGGCAGAGCACGAGCAAACCATTTAAAGGATTTCAAGAAGGTAAACGTGTTAGATTGTCTTTATCTGATGCTGAAAAAATAGAAGAAAATGTAGAGGGCATTGAATTTGTGCTTCCAAGAAGTCAACAGAGTGCTACTATTACAAGAAAATTTCTTTCAGGAAGTTTTCAAATGGCTGGAGATTATCCATTGTTAGATCAACTACAAAAGAAAAAACTTATACATGGTCGGTTTATCAATCAAAATGATATTGACAATAGAAAAAAAATAGCAATTATATCAGAAGATGCTTATAAGCAGCTTTTTGAAAAAGATGAAGATGCTATAGGTGAGTACATTGATATCAATGGGATCAATTTTACTGTTGCAGGTATATTTGAAGTTGGAACCATGAATATGGGACCATCAACTGATGTGCATATTCCATTTACAACGTTTCAACAAATTTATAATATAGGCGATCAAATAGGCTGGATGATGATAACAGGAAAACCAGAATATGATATTGTTCAAATTGAAAATGATGTTAAACTATTATTGAAAAACCTTAATCAAATACACCCTGAAGATAATCGAGCATTAGGTAGTGCTAATGCAGGAAAAGAGTTTGGAAAGGTCACAGGTTTTTTAACGGGGATGCAATTTTTAACATGGTTTGTAGGTATTGCCACGCTAATAGCTGGAGTTTTTGCTATTGGTAATATTCTATTAATCACTGTTAAAGAGCGTACCAAAGAAATAGGTATACGAAGAGCACTTGGGGCAACACCTTTTGAAATAAAAAGGCAAATTGTGATTGAAGCTGTATTTTTAACATTAGTTGCTGGCATATTTGGAATTATTACAGGCGGTTGGATTTTAATAGGATTAGATGCAGCCTTTGGGCAAGGTGACCAAGCCGTTATTGTCAATGCCTCAGTGTCTATTGCCATTGTTTTTGTGTCGCTTATTATATTAATAGTTTTAGGAACTTTAATAGGATTAATACCAGCATTCAAAGCCACAAGCATTAAGCCAATTCAAGCTTTAAGAGAAGAATAGAATAATCAAATAGAATAACCAAATGAATAAAACAGTAAAAATAATTTTAGTATTAGTCGTTATCATATTACTGGCGTTTGTATTAAAGTATTTTAAAGATGCTAACTCTAAGGATATTGAAGACTATAAAGTGGAAGCACCTTTCTATACATCTATTAATACAAAAGCTGTGGCAACAGGAAAATTGAATCCAGAAGAAGAGATTGAATTAAAACCTCAAATTTCAGGTATTGTAGATGAAATTCTTGTAGAAGAGGGTGATGTTGTTAAAAAAGGCGATTTAATTGCCAAAATTAGAGTCGTACCAAATGAGCAAAGTTTAGTAAGTGCAAATAGCAGAATTTCTTCAACAAGATTGTCTTTTAATAATGCTAAAGTACTTTACGAAAGAAATAAATCGCTTTATGAAAAAGGAGTGATTTCTAAACAAGATTTTGAAAATAGTGAATTGGCATTTAATCAATCTAAGGAAACACTATCTCAGGCACAAAATGATTATCAAATTATTAAACGCGGGTCTATTTCCGGCGGAAGTTCAGCAAATACCAATATTATTGCTCAAATTGCTGGAACTATTTTAGAAATTCCAGTTCGTGAAGGTGATCAAGTCATTCAAAGTAACAATTTTAACGCAGGTACTACGGTTGCTATTATAGCTGATATGAGTTTCATGATTTTTGAAGGAAAAGTAGACGAAGCAGAAGTTGGTAAGCTTAAAGAAGGTAAAGAAATAAAAGTTATTTTAGGAGCTATAAACGATAAAGAGTTTCCTGCAAAACTAACTTTTGTTGCACCTCGAGGTGTTGAAGAAAATGGAGCTGTTCAGTTTACCGTTAAAGCCAATGTAAGCATAGATAGTACGACTAATGTTAGAGCTGGCTATAGTGCAAATGCAGAAATAGACATTGAAAGTAAAGACAGTGTATTAGCAATTAGAGAAGCTTTACTGCAATATAATAGAATTACAGAAAAACCTTTTGTTGAATTATTGGAAAGTAAAGGCAAATATAAAAAGCAAGATGTAACGCTTGGCTTGTCTGATGGGATTAATGTTGAAATTATTGAAGGAGTGAAAGAAGGCGATAAGATAAAAGTATGGAACAAAGCATCATCAGACAATGAAGATGAGAATGAAAAACATAGAAATAACTAATATGAAACAATTTAAAAATGGTCTTTTAGTGTGTTTTCTTTTTGTGACAATTTCGTCGTTTTCTCAGCAAAAAAAATGGACATTAGAAGCATGTATTAGTCATGCTTTAGAAAATAATATTTCTATAAAGCAATCTGCTTTGGATACCGAATTAGCTCAGGAAAATATTACAAATGCTAAAGGTAATTTTTTGCCAAGTGTCAACGGTTCAACCTCAGGGAATTTTAATTTTGGATCTTTTATAGGCCAGGATGGAAGTAGGATTTCTAGAAATAGTTTTGGCAACAGTCTAAGTATAAATGCTGGAGTAACACTTTTTAATGGGTTTAGAAACACTAATTTATATAAACAAGCAGAACTTGGGTTAGAATCTAGTAGGGTCCAGTTGCAAAAATTAAAAGATGATATATCTTTATTTGTAGTGAACAGTTATTTGAATGCTTTATTAAGTAAGGAGAATTATAAAATTGCTGAAGAACAAGTAAAAGTTTCGGAGGAACAAATTGAAAATATTAAAGAATTAGTAGATGCTGGCGTCAGACCTCGTTCAGATTTGTATAACGTTCAAGCTGAATTAGCAAGTAATAACGAACGATTAATTACGGCGCAAAACGGGATTGATTTAGCACTTTTAAATTTGTCACAATTATTGCAGGTAACTTATAAAGGATTTGATATTGAAGATGTTAATATTGATTTGTCTTCAGTCGAATTATTATACAATGATTCTGAATTAATATTTAAAAAAGCAGTCGGAAATCGACCAGAAATTAGAGTTGCTGAAATTAGGATTGAGAATTCTGAAATGGATATTGAAATTGCTAAATCAGCTTTTTATCCCACAGTAAGTTTAGGGGCAGGTTTAGGAACATCTTATCAACATACTTTAGGTGAAAAAGACAGACGAACTATTGTTGACCCAAATACAGGCGCTGTGAGTTCTATTCCAAACGGGTATGGTAAGCAATTTAATGACAATTTAGGGTATAATATAGGCTTGAGTATTAGTGTTCCTATTTTTAATGGGAATAAAAATAAAGTAAATGTAAATAGGGCTGTAATAAATAATGAACGTGTAACTTATGATTTAGAACAAGCAAAACAAGATTTATTTTCAACCATTGAAAACGCTTATTTGGATGCTAAAGCAGCATTAAACCAGTATCAAGCATCAGAAGTATCACTTACTGCTCAGCAAGAAGCTTTTAGAACTGCTAAAGAAAGTTATAATAATGGGGTTATGACTTCCTTTGAATTTCAGCAAGTACAAAACAGGCTTATTAATGCTCAGTCATCCTTAGCAAATGCTAAGTTTAATTTTGTGTTTAAAACCAAACTTTTAGAGTTCTACAATGGCATTCCAATAACTTTAGATTAAAAAAATATTCTTTAATTTGCACTTCTCGTTTGTTACGAGAATTGTTTACTCTTAAATTTAACATAAACCTATATACCATCATGGTTTTGTTATTCTATCATTAGTAAGAATTTCATAAGTTAACTATAGATTCTTTATTTTGGATGACAAAAGTGTTAGTAAGGAGTATGTCCAATTAATTAAATAGACGCTATTGATAACGATATTAAGCATAGAAACTGCTACAACAAATTGCTCTGTTTCGCTTTCGCGGAATGGAAAAACGGTTGTTTTAAAAGAAAATTACGACCAAGGATATTCACATGCTGAAAAGCTTCATGTATTTATTGATGCTGTATTAAGTGAAGCTGAAATAACTTTAAAGGCTTTGGATGCTATAGCAATTAGTAAAGGGCCAGGTTCGTATACCGGGTTACGTATTGGTGTTTCTACGGCTAAGGGGCTTTGTTTTGCACAAGATAAACCATTGATTTCAGTACCTACTTTGGAAGCTTTAGCGCATCAAGTAGAATGTAACCAAGGTGTTATTGTGACCATGTTGGATGCTAGACGTTTGGAAGTATATTCCGCTGTTTTTGATACTGAATACAATCAAATTAGGCAAACCGAAGCACAAATTTTAGACGAGACTTCTTTTAGAGATTTTTTAGAAAAGGGCAGCGTTTATTTTATTGGTGATGGTGTTGAAAAAACAAAAGAATTAATTAAACACCCCAATGCTGTTTTCATTGAAAATAAACTACCATCTTCAAATAATATGGGCTTATTAGCTTATAATAAATACAAAAACAATGACATTGAAGATGTTGCTTACTTTGAGCCTTATTATTTAAAGGATTTTGTGGCCTTAAAATCTAAAAAATAACCCTATCACATTTGTAGCAATAGGGTCTATTATTTTCGAAATTTTAAAGGTGATGATTAGCCTTGTTTTTGTATTTCTACTTGATGTGGGTAAGGAATGTCAATACCTGCAGCATCAAGTGCTTCTTTAGTGCGTTCTATTGTATCAAAATTTACGGTCCAATAATCTTCTTTTTTTACCCAAACTCTTGTGAAAAAGTTAATGGAACTGTCTGCTAATTCAGAAACGTTTATAGCAGGCGCAGGCTCTTTTAATATTAAAGGGTTTGAGTTTACAACACTAGCTATAACTTCTTTGGTTTTCTTAATATCAGAGTCATAACCTACACCAAAGGTAAAATCTACACGTCGTGTATCTTCAGTGCTGTAATTTGTAATGTTTCCATTTGAAAGGCTTCCATTTGGTATAATAATTTCTTTATTATCTGGTGTTGTTAATTTGGTTGTAAAGATTTCAATTTCTTTCACTGTACCAGACTCTCCTTGTGCATTAATAAAATCTCCAATTTTAAAAGGTTTAAAAATCATAATCAATACACCACCCGCAAAATTACCTAAGGAGCCTTGAAGTGCTAAGCCAATGGCTAAACCTGCCGCAGCAATAATAGCTGCAAATGATGTGGTTTCAATACCTACAGTGCCTAATACTACAATGATTAGTATAATTTTTAATACCCAACCTAATAAATTTAATAGAAATTTTTGAAGGCTTTCATCATAGTTTCTTTTGGTCATTATTTTTCTGGTGCCTTTTATTATTGATTTAACAACCCAAGCGCCAATAATCCATATAATAATGGCCCCAACAACTTTAAGTCCATAATCTAAAGCCAATTCAAGCCATTTTTCAGTGTCAATGTTTTCTAAATTCATTTTCTTTTTTAATTTAAGGTGTTTTAATTTAAGGTTACAAATTTAAGGTTTTTCTCTTACTTTTTAGGACACATGAATTTATGTTAATGTCACATTAAAGTAATGATGATTGAAGTTGATGCAATAATAGCTGGTACGGATTGGACGTAAAACAGTTTTATTTGATTGGTAGAATAAGCACCGTAAATGCCAGCTATAATAACACAAATTAGAAAAAAAACAGAGAAACTTGTGTTATTTTGAATTAAGGAATATATTAATCCTGCAGATAAAAATCCATTGTATAAGCCTTGATTTGCGGCTAAAACTTTAGTGTCTTCTGCAAATTCTTTTGACTTTAATCCAAAAGCCTTGATTCCTTTTGGTTTGGTCCAAAAAAACATTTCTAATATCAGAAAATAAAAATGTTCTATAGCTACCAATAAAATTAATAAAATACTAATTATGCTCATTTTTTTCCGTTTGTATTGCTTATTTAGCAACAATATATAAAAAGTATAACATTTTAAGGTAGAATACTTATAAATTTAAAAGCGCTCTTTAAAGAACGCTTTTTCTAAGTTAAATAAGGGGGCGACATTATTAAAGTGCTCCTACTTAGTACCTTTATTATTTTAGAGAGGGTTTTAAGTCTTTGGTGTAGAAAAATTGTATGTTTACTAATGTATTATAGCATCTCCCTATTATCTTTAGTGAGTGATAAATTTTCTGTAATTTTAGTACTGTAAAGTATAAAAAATTCACACGAATAATCAAGTTTACATATTAGCCATTAATAGCTTCTACAGTTTCAACTTTTCCTTTAAGCATTTCTTTCAACATATTTTCAATACCGCTTTTTAAAGTATAGGTTGATGATGGGCAACCACTACATGCCCCTTGAAGCATTACACTCACATTTTTGGTATCAGGGTTATATGATATAAATTGAATGTTGCCACCATCACTAGCTACGGCAGGTTTAATATATTCTTCCAGAATATTAATAATTTCTTTAGAGGTGTCATCCAAAGTCTCAAAATGACTATCGAGTTGTTCTGTAGATTTTTTTAAAGTTTCAGCAGCATTAGGAGCAACAATTTCTTTTCCGTTTTCAATGTAAGTTCTAATAAATTCACGTAATTCCATGATGATATCATCCCATTCAGCAACTTCATATTTTGTAATAGACACATAGTTTTCATCAAAAAATACACTTTTTACAAAAGGAAAATGAAATAATTCAGTGGCCAAAGGCGAAAGTTTAGCGTCATCAATTGAGGTAAACTCAAAGAGAGTAGTTACTAATTTTTTATTAGCAACAAATTTAACAACAGAAGGGTTTGGTGTGCTTTCTGCATATATAGTAATTGGAACTTTTTTACTAACTGAAGTGTCTTCAATAGCCACTCCTCCGTTGTTTAAATAAGATTCTATTTGCTCCGCCAATTCATTTTGAACATCACTCCATTCTACAATATTATAACGTTCTACTGCTACAAAATTTCCTGATATATATACTTTTTTTACAAAAGGTAAATAAAATAATTGTTGGGCTAAAGGCGATGCTTTGGCCTCGTCAATATTGTTAAATTCATAGCTTTGATGCTTAACTATAAATTCATTTACTTCAAATTTAACAATAGCTTTGTTTGAAGTTTCTTGTATTGAAACCTTAAAAGTATTCATTTTAACTAATTTTTGACAAAAATACTAAAAGATAACTTTAGATATCCATATATTTGGCTTTAGTTGCTCTTGGAAAATGTTAAAAAATGATACGAAAACTTTATCGTTTTCTCATGTATGATTTTAATAAACCAAGACGTTTAGATTATACGGAAAACCTACTTAGAAGTGAATCCAATGAAATCAAAATACATATTATTTTTAGCTGTTGGAGTGTTTTTCACTTTAACAATAAGCTCGCAAGAGGGACTGCCCATTTATACAGATTATTTAACGGATAATTATTATTTAATACACCCTTCAATGGCTGGTGTAGCCAATTGCTCTAAAATTAGATTAACTGCGCGCCAACAGTGGTTTGGTCATGAAAATGCTCCTAAGCTTTTAACATTGAGTGGAAATGGAAGAATAGGAGAGTCCAATTCGGGAATAGGAGGTATTGCTTTTTCAGATAAAAATGGCTATCATTCACAAAAAGGAGCCTACCTTAGCTATGCACATCATTTAATGTTTTCTAGAAGTGAAGTAGATTTAAATATGCTGTCCTTTGGTTTAAGTGCAGGATTTATTCAATATCAATTGGATGAAACTTCGTTTACTTTGGATGGTTTTGATCCAGAAATAGCAGGAGTAGTTCAAAGTGCAACAAATTTTAATTTAGATTTTGGGTTTTCCTATCATTATTTAGATTATTATGCTCATGCAACTATTAAAAATGTATTGAATAATTCTGGAATTAATAATGATATTCAAATAACCAGTAATTTAAGACGCTATTTATTATCTGTTGGAGGTGTTTTTGGAGCTTTAGGAAGTGATTTTAGTTATGAGCCTTCTGTTATGTTTCAATACAAAGATGGTACTGGTGAATCAACTGTAGATTTTAATGCTAAAGTATACAAAAGTATGGAGTTTGGTAATATTTGGGGAGGATTATCCTATAGAACAAGCTTAGATGGTGCTGAATTTAGAAATATTACTGATAATACTATAAATAGTCAAAAATTACAACTTATAACACCAATTTTAGGAATTGATTATAAAGACTTTATGTTTGCTTATAATTACTCTTACCAATCTAATAACGTACGGTTTTCAAGTGGAGGATTTCATCAGTTAACACTTGGGTATAATTTTAACTGTAGAAAAGTACGTTATGATTGTAAATGTCCTGCGGTTAATTAACATATTTAATTTTTGTTTGTGGGGGTGGTATGATAGTAGTGAACTTTAGGTTTCCTTAATGGTGATTTTAATACTAAAATTTCAATTTATAGGTAGGGAATTGATCTTGTAATACTTCAAAAAAAATAACAACAAATATAGGAATATGCCAATTATAAAATCAGTTAAGGGAAAATTTCCACAAATACCAGATGACTGCTACGTTGCAGAAAACGCTACTATTGTTGGTGAAGTTATTTTAGGTAACCAATGCAGCGTATGGTTTAATGCCGTAATACGTGGTGATGTCCATTACATAAAAATGGGAAATAAAGTGAACATTCAAGACGGAGCTGTTATTCATGCTACCTATTTAAAATCGCCAACTAATATTGGAAATAATGTGTCTATTGGCCATAATGCTATTGTTCACGGTTGCACAATTCATGATAATGTACTGGTAGGTATGGGAGCTATTATTATGGATGATTGTGTTGTAGAAAGTAATAGTATTATTGCAGCTGGCGCAGTAGTCACTAAAAACACCAGAGTTGAGGCTGGCAGTATTTATGCAGGAGTTCCAGCTAAAAAAGTAAAAGATGTGAGCCAGGAGCTTATTTCAGGTGAAATAGACCGCATTGCTCATAATTATATAAAATACTCCAGTTGGTTTAAAGAATAGTTTTCAGGTTTATTTCTTGAGGTGATTTTTTTATTTGGGTTTGTTTGCACAATAGGTATTGATACTATTGTTATTAAAACAGCTACTTTTATTATGTTCTATGAATTTAGAACGTACAAGTTTTCGTGATTTTTTATGAATAGAATTTTTTATAATATACGTTGCTAAAAATAGCGAATAACTTTCTTTTAAAAATTCAAAAACTCAACATTAAACTTATTTCCTAAGAGACTTGTCATCACTTTTGGGTTCACATTGGAGTAAAAAATATTTTTTGAAGTACTATTTTGAGAATTTAATAAATCGTGTTTTTCTAAAATAGCTTTGGTTTGTTTAGCAACAGCCAGCCCTGAATCAATTATTTTCACATGATTTGGTAGTAGTTCTAATAATAATGGAATAAGATAAGGGTAGTGTGTGCAACCCAATACTAAATAATCGATGTTGGCATTTAGCATGGGTTTTAGGTATAGTTTTAAAAGGTTTCTTGTTTCCTTATTAGTAGCTTTTCCTGCCTCAATAAGCTCAACAAGACCGGTGCCTATTTGTTCTATAACTACATGACCCTGTGCGTATAAATTGGTGGTTTTATGAAATAGTTCGCTTGAGAGTGTTCCCTTGGTTGCTAAAATACCAATGGCTTTTGTTTTAGAGTTTAAAGCAGCTGGTTTTATAGCAGGTTCAATGCCTATAAAAGGAACATTAAATTTAACTCTAAGCTGGGTTATAGCATTAGTGGTAGCAGTATTGCAAGCTACTACAATTATTTTACAGCCTTTATTGAGTAAATACTCGGTGTTTTTAATGCTTAATTGTAGTATGGCTTCTTTGCTCTTAATACCATAAGGGGCATTGGCACTATCAGCCAAATAAATGGTGTTTTCATTTGGTAAGAGTGTATATATTTCTTTCCAAATAGATGTGCCTCCAACTCCTGAGTCAAAAATACCAATAGGCTGTTTGTTCATGATTCAACAAAAATAAAAAAGCTACTTAATTAAAAGTAGCTTTTTGTGATAGTTTAAGATTCTTTTTTCTTTTCTGACATTACTTCTTAATACAAGTTTCTCAGCGTTTAGGCAAAAAGGATAATTTAAATACCTAACTCTTTTTTAACATCATCCAATAAGTTTTTACCATCTGCTAAAATAGTAACACCTTGAGCCGTATCAAGAACATAGTCAAAACCTTGAGCTCTAGAAACTTTTAAAATAGCCGCTTTAGCTTTTTCTGTAATAGGCTGTAATAAATCCATTTCTTTGGTTTGAAGGTCTTTTTGAGCTTGACCTTGAAACTGTTGGATGTTTTGTTGCATTGTTTGTAATTCTTGTCCTCTTTTAGAGTTTTCTTCATCTGTTTTTGAAGGCGCTTCAGATTCGTATTGTTGGGCTTTCGTTTGGTATTCTTTACCCATTGTTTGCAAATCTGCTTGGTATGTTTTACTTAAGGTTTCTAATTGCGTTTGTGCAGCTTTCATAGCAGGCATAGCCGTAATTAATTCTTGTGTATTTATATGTGCAATCTTACTTTGGGCTTGTGTAAAACTTACAGTTCCAATACATAATGCAGTTGCTAATAAAAGAGTTTTTAATTGTTTCATTTTAAAATAGTATTTGTTATTATTTGTTATTATTTAGGCTGTCTCTAACCCGTTGTCTTTCTTCTAAAATTCTTTGTTTTCTTTCTTCAAGTTCTTTTTGTCTTGCTTGGCGCTCCAATAATTTTTTCTGTCTATTTTCTTCTATAAGTTGCGCTCTGGTTTTTGTTTCAGTAGGTTCTTCGGTGGTTTCACTATTTTCAGTTGATGGTTCTTCACCTGTTGTCTCTTTTTCCGTTTCGGTTGTAGACTTTATGTTTCCTGCTCTTTCCGCAAGTTTTTCTTGTCTAGCTTTTTCTCTGTCTTCTAAAATTTGTTGACGTCTAGCTTCAGCTTCTTTTTTCTTTGCTTCACGAGCATCTAAAATTTCTTGTCGGCGTTGCTCTTCAGCATTTGCACGTTCATTCTTTTTGTCTTCTAGTTCTTTTTCACGAGCTTCTTTTTCCAAATTAACCTCTGGCACTAATTCTTCTTCCTCTAAAGCTTTACGTTCGGCTTTTGAGGATACTTGAGTTCGCTTAGAAGCTCTGGTAATGCTTCGGATTATTTGTTCACTTAAATCAAATTGTTTTGCTGAATAAAGCATAACAGCATCTGCAGATTTGTCGAAAATAAAATCATAAGCTCTACCATCAGCAATATCTTGAACGGCAGCAAAAATTTGATCCTGAATGGGCTGCATTAATTGCTTTTTTTGAATCATTAAATCACCATTTGGACCAAAACGTTTTTGTTGATAATCTAATATTTCTTTTTCTTCAAAATTAATATCTTCTTCACGTTCATCTATAAGCTCTTTCGTTAAAAGGGGTTTTTCAATACTTAAATCTTGACGTTTTTGTGCTATTTCAGTGAGCTTAGATTCAATTTCGACTTTCCATTTTTGTACTTTACCTTCTAATTGCGATGTGGCCTCTTGATATTCAGGTACATTCTGTAGAATATATTCTGTATCAATATAACCAATTCGAACTCCTCGTTGAGCACTTACCGATAAGCTTAATGTAAATGCAAGTGTCAATAAAAAAAGAACGTTATGTTTCATGTGATGGTTTTTATTTTTTTTAAAAGACACATGTAATATCCATTGTATTTTTTCTTGATAGAACGCAATTTTTAATAATGGATATTTCATTTGTTTCATATTTTATAATTTATCTGCATAAATTCTAAAAACGACCAATGATATTTTTGAGTTTTGTCACTTTTTGAATTGCATTTTCAAAATTAACGAAATTTAATCTTAAAAATTTTAATTTTAGCTTCAAATCTTCAAAAGTGTTAATAGAAAATATCGTGCCAAAATAAACTTAGAGTTAAAATTGTTGTCCAATTATAAAGTGGGTTTCCCATCCATTTTTACTTCCTGTACTGTCAATAGGATCAAAACCATGACCAAAGTCAATACCTAACAATCCAAAGGCAGGCATAAAAATACGAATTCCTAAACCAGCAGAACGTTTAATGTCAAATGGATTATAGTCTCTAAAGTCATTGTATGACGCACCGCCTTCTACAAAGCCTAAACCATATATTTTGGCAGCTGCACCTAATGTAATTGGGTAGCGCAGCTCTAAGGAAAATTTATTATAAATGGTACCTCCATCTGTAGATGATAAAGATTGGTTAGGATAACCACGTAGAGCAACAGCTTCTCTACCATCTAAACTATAAGTTCCTAGTCCGTCACCACCTAAAAAGAAACGTTCAAACGGAATAACACCTCTGTCATTGTTATAAGCACCTAAAAAACCAAATTCAAAACTAGGTTTTAATACCAAGTTTTTAGTTATTTCTGTATACCAATCACCTTTAAAATTTATTTTGTAAAATTCTAACCACTTGTAACGTTCTTGATCTATTTCTCCAATTCTTGTTAAAGCATTAGATTGGTCTAATGCCGTATCTGGATCAATGTAAATAGCTTCTTGCTCTGTTTTTTCTTCAAGCAAAGCTTCATAATCTACACCATTAACTAAAGAATAAGGGAACGAGAATTTTGCCGTGGCAGTAAAACTTGAACCACCGGTAGGGAACACAGGATCAATACGTGTATTGTTTCTACTTAATCCCACGGTGTATGACAGGTTATTTGCATATCCATCTTTAAAAGTAAACAGACCTACATCATAATTATTCAAATCGTAGCGTTGGAAACTTAAAGCTTGTGACAATGTAAAATAATCATCTGGAACACTTAATCTTTTTGCTAAACCAACCGAAATACCTGTAATATTAAAACTTTTACTTTTATCGGCATTTCCTGTGGTATAATCATAAGAAAATTGTTTTGTTTGAGAAATTGAGGTAGAAAACTGTACAGGTCTTTTTCCTCCTAACCAAGGTTCAGAAAAAGAAAAGCTATAGGTTTGATAAAACCTACTTGCTTGTAAGCGTAAAGCTAATTTTTGACCATCACCCATGGGTACTGGTTTGTATGCTTCACCATTAAAAATGTCTTTTATAGAAAAGTTGTTGAATGATAATCCTAAGGTTCCAATAAAGCCGCCACCGCCATATCCCCCTTGAAGTTCTATTTGACTAGACCCTGTTTCCTTAACAGAGTATTCCATGTCAATTGTTCCTTCATTAGGATTTGGGTTGTTAAAATTTGGTGTTATTTCTTGAGCGTCAAAAAAACCAAGTTGACCAAATTCTCTAACTGTACGCATTACATTAGCTTTACTGTATAATTGTCCTGGACGTGTACGGATTTCACGATAAATCACGTGGTCGTTTGTTTTGTCGTTTCCAACTACAGTCACAGAGTTAAAGTAAGCAGGTTTACCCTCAGAAATTCTAATTTCCATATCTATAACGTTTTCATCAGCACTAACTTCTACAGGGTTTATAGAAGAAAATAAATATCCTGAGTTTTGATATAGATTGGTAATATCATCTGCATCTGGTTTGGTTGCATCAGCAATACGTTTTTGTAAAAGAACCCCGTTATAAGTGTCTCCTTTTTTAATACGTAGCATTCTGTTTAATTGTTGGTCGGTATAAACAGAGTTTCCTATAAAGGTAATATCACCAAATTTATAGAGGTCACCTTCTTCAAGATTGATATTTATAGAAATAGTTTTATCGCCATTTACAATGATACTATCAGATAGTATTCGAGCATCTCTATACCCGTTTTCTTTGTATTTATCTATTAGACTAGATAAATCAGCATGGTATGCAGAATCAATAAATTTTGAACGTTTTAAAAGACGTAATCGGTTGATTTTTTTAGTGCTTTTCATGCTTTTTCTAAGCACTTTATCATCTAAATTTGAGTTGCCATTGAATACAATATCGCTAATCTTAACCTTTTCACCTTTATCAATAGCTACTACCATATTAACTCTAGCTGTAGTCATAGAGTCTTTAACTTCAATAGTATTTATGTTTACCTTAGTATTGTAAAACCCATCCTTTTTATATTTATTCACAAGGTGGTTTTTTGTGGTAACAATAAGATTTTCGGTTACTTTAGTACCAGGATTAAGCTTGTTGTCCTTGATGATGCCTTCAAATTTCCCTTTTTTAACTCCCGTTATTTTTACTTCGTTTAATTGTGGTAAATCTGAGAGTTGAATTTCTAAGTAAGCTACATCGCCTTCGGTTTTTGTAAGATATATTTCTATATCACTAAACAATTTAGAGTTCCATAGTTTTTTTATGGCACTACTAATATCTTCTCCTGGAATCATTATCTCAGCGCCCTTTCTTAAACCAGAGTAAGTGACAATAGTTTCAGAACTAAAACTCGTGTTTCCAGAAACAGTAACGTCTCCTAAAGTGTATTTCTTACCATCGCTATATGGTATATTTTGCGCTTGAAGATTCAATCCGATTAGTAGAACTAATGCGGTAATGATATGTTTTGTATATAATCTAAATGGTAATGACTTACCTAAGTTGTTCACTTGTTTTCCCAAATCTTCGTTCCCTTTTTTGATATTCGATAATAGCATTAAATAAATCTTTCTTTTTAAAGTCCGGCCATAGAATACTTGTAAAGTGTAATTCTGCATAAGCTATTTGCCAAAGTAAAAAGTTACTAATGCGTTGTTCACCACTTGTCCGTATAAGCAAATCTACATCTGGTAAATTTTGCGTGTAAAGATGCTCATTAATAATTGATTCATCAATTTTTTCGGGCGAAATTATATTATTTTTAACTTTAATACTAATTTCTTTGATAGTGTTTACTAATTCTTCCCTTGAACCGTAGCTTAAGGCTAAGGTTAGAGTCATTCTGTCATTTGTCTTTGTGACGTTCATAACATCATTTAATTCCTTATAGACTTTAGAAGGGAGTGACTCTATACAACCAATAGTATTTAATTTTATATTGTTGTCTTGAAGTGTTTTGATTTCTTTTTTTAATGAAGATACTAATAAGCGCATAAGTGTATCTACTTCAGATTTTGGGCGGTTCCAATTTTCTGTAGAAAAAGCGTATAGTGTTAGGTTTTCAATACCTAATTCAGCTGAAGATTCAACAACTTCTCGAACTGCCTTAGTACCGTTTTTATGTCCAAAAGCACGTAGCATGCCCTGTTGTTTTGCCCAGCGTCCATTACCATCCATAATAATGGCAACATGTTTAGGTAGGCTTTTTTTTAATATTTCTTCTTTTAAATCCATATTAATTGATACAATAACACGGGTTGAGGCCAAAGGTGTAAGTTAAGGTTATTCCTGTAAACATATACCAATCGTCATTGTTTTTATTTCCAAAACTATATAATGATTGTTTGTTTGCTGAATCTGGAATACTACCATCAATTTCATCTGAAAAAGTGTAACGAGCACCAACCTCAAAACCTAAAATAAAATTATTAATGAAAGTGGTTTTAATGCCTAAAACCATTGGGATGCCATAAGCCCAACTCGAGGTGTTTTCAGAGGTTTGTATTCCGTTTAAAAAATAATAGTTGTCATGATGTGCAACACTAATGCCTGTATACAAGTAGGGTGTGGCTAATTTTTTTCCAGAGTGTAAATTGAAATCAAAAAAGTTGAATTCTAAACCTGCTGAAATTTCTAAAATATTACTTTCAAAGGTATAATCTCTTTGTATGCGCCTTGGGTCGTCAGATTTGATGTCTTCGGCTTTTAAATCACTAAAAATTATGGAAGCTCTCCATGAGTGCCTTGCGCTTTTATTCCATTTATAGATGCCTCCAAAAGCCAGTTGATTTGGTGAAATATAATCAGTTGCACCTACATCACCAATCAAATTACTCCCACCAGCAAAAATGCCAATTTCATTGATTTGAGCTTCGGTAATTTGATAGCTTAAAATGCTTATTAAAATAATGATTATGTGCCTCATAGGTGTTAAAAAGTTTGCAAATATAACAAATAAGATTTGACTGCTATAATTTGAGTTTAATAGTATCTCATTAAAACAGTTTTTATTTCTAATTATTGTTTAATTGCAATGTTTATCAAATTAATTGCGTTTATCTTCTCCCCAGAGTAGTTTTTTTCGGAGGGTGTCTAAAAAGCTTTCGTTCAATAAGTCAATCATTTTAATTTTAAAATCAGCTTTTTTTATTTTTATTAATGTACCATTATCTAAAGTGGTTATTCTAGAGTCTAAGGATACTAAATGATGGTCTTCTCGACCAGCTACTTTTAAATGGATTTCCGTAGAATCCGGAATTATTAATGGGCGAGCACTTAAGTTATGAGGTGCTATAGGTGCTAAAACAAAACTATTGGTGCTTGGAGTAATAACTGGGCCGCCACAGCTCAAAGAATAACCTGTGGAGCCTGTTGGAGTAGAAACTATGAGTCCATCGCTCCAGTAAGATGTTAAATATTCATCATCCAAATAGGTTTCTACGGTTATCATGGATGTGGTGTTTTTTCTACTGATAGCTACTTCGTTTAAAGCAAAGTTTAATCCTGAAATGTCTTTGTTTTCTGGCTCGGTTTCAACAGATAACAAGCTTCGTTCCGATATTTTATATTTGCCATCAATAATATTTTGGATGGCACTTTCTATTTGATTAATTTGTATAGTTGCTAGGAAACCTAATCTCCCTGTATTGATTCCAATGATAGGAATGCCTAAATCTTTAACAAAAACAATAGCCCTTAGGATCGTGCCATCACCTCCTATGCTTACTAAAAAATCAAAGGATGTGTCTAAAGTATCAAAGGTTTTAAAAGAGGTGTAATCATCCAAATTTGGTGAGTTACTTTTTATTAGGTTAAAAAATTCGGTTTCAATATAAGCATCGGCATTTTTTTTCAATAAATAAGAAAACAATCTTTCAACTGAAATAGTAGTGGTTTCGTTATAAAACCGTCCAAAAACAGCAACTTTCATAGGTTTTAAATGTTTAGGTATTTATTTAAATAATCAGACCGTTCTTTTAAACTCTCTAAATAACTGTCATCTTCGTGTCCTGAAACCACTTGGTAACTATAACGTCTAAAGGTTTGAATGATGGTATCTAAACTGGTGTTTCCTATTTTTAAGGTAACTTGTATTAAATTGGGTTTCATTTTAGAAACAAAAGCTCCTAAGATTCTTCCGTTGTTAGATTCAATAATCTGGCTGATTTCACTAAACGAATAGTCGTTAATACCTTTTTCA
Organism: Pseudalgibacter alginicilyticus; assembly: GCF_001310225.1. Taxonomy (GTDB): domain Bacteria; phylum Bacteroidota; class Bacteroidia; order Flavobacteriales; family Flavobacteriaceae; genus Pseudalgibacter; species Pseudalgibacter alginicilyticus. The sequence continues at coordinate 3,174,442 of NZ_CP012898.1, forward strand.
ATTACCAAAACACTTCCAGCTTCTGAGAAAAAAGGTGATTCACTAAATAAACTGATAATATCATTAAGCTCATAATAACCTAAATAGTTGTTTTTATGATTTAAAACAGGCATAATATTTGTTGAGTTTTTAGCAAAAATTTCTAAAATATCTAACCACAGTGCATTTTCTCTAACAAAAAAACCTTCAATGGCATATTTGTAATCTTCTAAGGTTTTATTACTTTCAAAACAATAAGCATCGGTTTCAGAAAAACATCCTAAAAACACATCGTTATTGTCTATTACCGGCATGTGGGAAAATGTTAACTGATTAAAAAGCACTTGTAGTTCACTAATTTTGTTAGAACTAATAAGTGGTTTAATGTCGTTTATTATGTATTCTGAAAGTTTCATGACACAAAGTTATTATGATTGCAAATTAATCAAAAAAATAGCATATATGCCTTTTCTACTTTGTATTTTTGCCTTTTTAAACTTGATACATGACAAAGTTAAGTGTAAATATTAATAAGATAGCCACATTGCGAAATTCAAGAGGTGGTGATGTGCCTAATGTCTTGCAATTTGCTAAAGATGTGCAACGATTTGGTGCAGAAGGCGTTACAGTTCATCCAAGGCCAGATGAACGGCATATTCGTTATCAAGATGCACGCGATTTAAAATCTGTAGTGCATACTGAATATAATATAGAAGGTAATCCAGTGCCATCTTTTATGGATTTAGTTTTGCAGATAAAGCCTACACAAGTAACTTTGGTGCCAGATGCCGAAGACGCTATTACAAGTAATGCGGGTTGGGACACTATAAAACATAAAAGTTTTTTGGTTGATGTTATTAAAGAATTTCATAAAAATGGTATTAGAACGTCTATTTTTGTAGATCCAGTATTGAGTCAAATTGAAGGAGCAAAGGCTACTGGAACTGATAGGATAGAATTGTATACTGAAGGGTTTGCGCTTCAATATGGTTTAGGAAATACTGGAGCTATAAAACCCTATGTAGAAAGTGCTGTTTTAGCGAATCAATTTGATTTGGGTATTAATGCTGGTCATGATCTGTCATTGGAGAATATTCAATTTTTCAAGCAAAATATTCCGGGTTTATTAGAAGTTTCTATTGGGCATGCTCTTATTGCAGAAAGTTTATATTTGGGTATTGAAAATGTAATCCAAATGTATTTAAATAAACTAAAATAATTTTGAAATAAGGAATTTAAAAAATCATGAATCACATGCTGTTACATTCAAATATTTTAGGAGAAGGAGCCCCTTTTATTATTCTTCATGGATTTTTAGGAACAAGTGATAACTGGAAAACAATGGGAACTGAATTTAGAGATAAAGGATTTCAAGTTCATTTGATAGATCAGCGTAACCACGGACAAAGTTTTTGGGATGATACTTTTAATTATGAGGTGTTGGCTGATGATTTAAAGCATTATTGTGAGCACTATCAGTTGGATAATATTGTGCTTTTAGGGCATTCTATGGGTGGTAAAACCGCCATGTTATTTGCAACACTTTATCCAGAGTTGGTTTCTAAATTAATTGTAGCAGATATTTCTCCACGTTTTTATCCAGAACATCATCAGACTATTTTAGAAGGCTTACAATCTATTGATTTTGAAGAGGTTAAAAGCAGGGGGGTGGCTGATAAAATTTTAGGTAACTATATTACGGATTTTGGTACACGTCAATTTCTTCTTAAAAATTTATATTGGAAACAAAAAGGAGAACTTGCTTTTAGAATGAATTTGAAAGTTTTGGTGAAAAATATTTCGGAAATTGGACAAGCATTATCAAATGATGCGCTTTTTAATAGCGATGCATTGTTTTTGCGTGGTGATAAGTCAGATTATATACAGAAGCAAGATGAGAACTTGATATTACATCATTTTCCAAAATCTCAGATTGTAAGTATAAAAAATGCAGGACATTGGCTGCACGCCGAAAATCCTAAAGACTTTTTTGAGGCGGTAATGCGGTTTCTTAGTTAATTTATTTTTACTTTTAATAAAAATATAATTATTATGAACTTTATTCTCAGACTTTTATTAACTGCTTTAGCAGTGGTTATTTTAGCATATTTTTTACCTGGTGTAAATTTGTCAGGCAATGAAATTACTACAGCTATTATTGTTGCCATTGTGTTGGCTGTATTAAATGCATTGGTAAAGCCCGTGTTGGTTATTTTAACTTTACCAATAACTGTAGTAACTTTAGGGTTGTTTCTGTTAATTATTAATGCGCTTATCATTCTATTAGCAGACAAATTAATTGATGGGTTTTCGGTTAGTAGTATCTGGACTGCCATACTATTTAGTATTCTATTATCCTTTTTGCAATCTATACTACATTCCCTTTTAAATGAAGATAAAAAATAGCTTAAAAATCAGCTAATTAAAAACTTTGTTGGGATGTAAAAATATATTATTTTTGCATCCCAATTTTGGTTACATAAATTTTAGGGTTTTAAAAAAACCTTATATTGTTAAATGCCTGATTTAAGGCTTTATATCATATAAAATGAATATTACAAGAGAAAACGTAGATGCATTAAATGCTGTAGTGAAAGTAGATATCGCGAAAGAAGATTATAGCGATAAGGTTGAGAAAATCTTAGCAGATTACCGTAAAACAGCAAACATTCCCGGTTTTAGAAAAGGTCATGTGCCAATGGGCATGGTTAAAAAACAATATGGAAAAGCAGTATTGGTAGATGAAGTAAATAAATTACTTCAAGATGCATTAAATAAATATTTAACAGAGGAAAAGTTAGATGTGTTAGGGCAGCCTTTACCAAAACCTCAAGATGACATTAATTGGGATGCTGATGGGTTCTCTTTTGAATTTGAATTAGGTTTAGCTCCAGAATTTGAGGTAGAATTAAAAAGTAAAAAAGCCATTACGCAATATAATATTGTGGCTGATGACAAAATGATTGATGAGCAAATTGAGCGTATTCAAAAGCAATATGGGAAATTAGTGTCTCAAGACATTGTTGAAAAAAATAGTGAAATTACTGGAGTTTATAGAAATGAAGAGCGTGAGATTGAAAACACAGTTACTTTAACACTTGATAAATTTAAAGGAAAAGCTACTGAAAAACAATTTATTGGAGCAAAGTCTGGTGATGTTATTGCATTGCAAACAAAAGGACTTTATAATGATGATCATGATTTAATGCATGCTTTAAAGGTGGATCATGATACGGTTCATGGTTTAGATATTGAAGTAACATTTACAATTTCTGAAATAAACAAACGTGAGTTGGCAGATTTAGATCAAGAATTATTTGATAAATTATTTGGCAAAGATGCTGTAACTTCTGTAACAGAACTTAAAGGGAAAATTAAAGAAGATGCTGAGAAGCAATTTGCACAACAAGCGGAACAAAAACTTTTAAATGATGTTACTGAATATTTAGTTGATAATACAAAATTTGATTTACCGGCTGAGTTTCTTACCAAATGGATGCAAACTGCAGGAGAAAAGGAAATTGATGCACAGCAAGCAAAAGAAGAATATGAGAAGTCAGAAAAAAGCTTGCGTTATCAATTAATTGAAGGGAAGTTAATTGCAGATAATAACATTCAAGTGACTATGGATGATATTAAAGGACATGCGAGAGAAATGATTAAAGGACAAATGGCTCAGTTTGGTCAAATGAATCCTTCAGATAAGGAATTGGATGATATTGCAGCACGTGTGCTTTCTAACCAAGAAGAAGCACGTCGTATTTCTGAGCAGTTGGTAAGTCAAAAATTGCTTGCTATGTATAAAGAAAAAGCAAATATTAAAGTAAAAGAAATCACATATGAAAACTTTGTTAAAGAAGTTTATGGCGATAAATAAGTAAATAATAATTGCTTATATTTAGGCGCTTAAATCAATCGATTTAAGCGCCTTTTTATTCAGAATGAATTTTTTCTAAAGAGGTTTAGTACATCTTGATAAAAATCAGGGTTTTAATCAAAAAAAATATAAAAACAGATTATGGATTACGCAAAGGAATTTGAAAAATTTGCCATAAAAGATCAAGGGATTAGTAGCACATATTACAACAAAATTGTGAGTAGTATGTACCCTTCCAATATGACGCCTTATATTATTGAAGAACGTCAATTAAATATATCGCAATTAGACGTGTTTTCTCGTTTAATGATGGATCGTATTCTTTTTTTAGGTACGGGAATCAACGATAATATTGCAAACATTGTTCAAGCACAATTATTGTTTTTAGAAAGTGTTGATGCATCCAAAGACATTCAAATGTATATCAATTCTCCTGGAGGGAGTGTGTATGCAGGCTTAGGTATTTATGATACCATGCAATTTATAAAACCAGATGTAGCTACTATTTGTACAGGTATGGCCGCATCCATGGGAGCTGTATTGCTTTGCGCTGGTGCTAAAGGGAAACGTAGTGGGTTGACTCATTCAAGAGTTATGATTCATCAACCACTTGGAGGAGCACAAGGACAAGCGAGTGATATTGAAATAACGGCTCGTGAAATTTTAATTTTGAAAGAAGAGCTTTATAAAATTATAAGTAAGCATTCAGGGCAAGATTACGACAAAGTTTATGAAGATAGTGATAGAGACTATTGGATGAAAGCTGATAAAGCCAAGGAATATGGTATGATAGACGAGATATTAGCACGTAATTAAATAAAAATTTGTAACTTTACCCCTTGTTTTTAAGGGATTAAAAAACAAGTCGCACTTACCTAATTTAAAAAGATTAATGGCAAAAGAAGAATTAGAATGCTCGTTTTGTGGTAGAAAAAAACCTGAGACTAACTTGCTTATTGCAGGCTTAGATGCTCATATATGTGATAGATGTATTGAGCAAGCTCACGGAATTGTGGTTGAAGAATCTAAACAAACCGATAGTAGTGATTTATCAGCAGAATTAAAACTTCGCAAACCCCAGCAGATTAAAAATTTTTTAGATGAATATATTATTGGCCAAGATATTACAAAAAAAGTAATGTCAGTGGCTGTATACAATCATTATAAGCGTTTATTACAGCCTGTTACTAAAGATGAAATTGAAATTCAGAAGAGTAATATTATTATGGTTGGGCAAACAGGTACAGGTAAGACGTTAGTGGCTAAAACCATAGCAAAAATGCTTAATGTGCCTTTAGCTATTGTAGATGCAACCGTATTAACTGAGGCAGGTTATGTTGGTGAAGATGTAGAAAGTATCTTAACAAGATTACTACAGGCCGCAGATTATAATTTAGAAAAAGCCGAAAAAGGTATTGTTTTTATTGATGAGATAGATAAAATAGCTCGTAAAAGTGATAATCCTTCTATAACGCGTGATGTATCTGGGGAAGGTGTGCAACAGGCTTTATTAAAACTATTAGAAGGTACTGTGGTTAATGTGCCGCCAAAGGGAGGTCGTAAACATCCAGATCAAAAATTCATAGAAGTAAATACTGAAAATATTTTGTTTATTGCTGGTGGTGCTTTTGACGGTATTGAGCGTGTGATTTCTAAGCGTTTAAATATGCAAGCTGTTGGCTACAGCGCGTCTATATCAGATGAAGTTGTAGATCAAAATAATTTATTACAATATATTATTCCTAAGGACTTAAAAGATTTTGGTTTAATTCCTGAAATTATTGGTAGGTTACCTGTATTAACACATATGGATCCTTTAGACGCTAAAACGTTAAGAGCTATTCTTACAGAGCCTAAAAACGCCATTATCAAACAGTATAAAAAGTTGTTTGCAATGGATGACATAGATTTCACTATTACAGATGGGGCCTTAGATTTTATTGTTGGCAAAGCCATAGAATATAAATTAGGAGCAAGAGGGTTACGTTCATTATGTGAAGAAATTTTAACCGATGCTATGTTTGAACTGCCATCATCAGATGAGAGTAAATTAAACGTTACTAAGATTTATGCTGAAGAAAAAATAACAAAAACAACTTTAAAGAAACTAAAAGCAGTTTCTTAAAAACGTTTGTTTTCTTAATAAAAAAACCACTCTAAAAGAGTGGTTTTTTTGTTTATGGATGTTAATTAATAAAGGACATTATGAGGATTGTTTTAGGGAACAGTTTGTGTTCTTATTAAAAACTGAGTTAAAAATATGTTTAAATATAAAAGTGTCAAACTTTATTGTTGTCTTTTAGATTAAGAGAAACTAATACTCGTTTAAAGGTTTTGTATGGGTGTATTTAATCGTTAACGGTACTAATTTGTATTATATAATATGTTGATAATACAAAAAGAAACTTATTAAGAATTTAGAACTAATAATTCATCTAAATATTCGCGTGTGTTTGATAGTCTTGGTATTTTATGCTGACCACCTAATTTATTATGTCGTTTTAGCCAATCGTAAAATAAATTGTGTCTTGCTATATGCAATATAGGTTTGTTCAGAGTTATGTTGTTGTAGCGTTTAGCTTCGTAATCAGAATTTGAAGATTTTAAAGCAGTATCCATTAGCTCAGTAAAATAATCAATGTCTTTTGGTGGTGTTTTAAACTCTATTAGCCATTCATGCCCACCCTTTTCTTTGTCTTTCATGAAAATTGGGGCTGCCGTAAATTCTGCAATTTCGGCCTTGGTGCTTTTACAAGCTTTTTTTAGAGCAGCTTCAGCATTTTCAATAATAAGTTCCTCTCCAAAAACATTAATATGATGTTTTGTCCTACCAGAAATTTTTATGCGATATGGGTTTAATGAAGTAAATTTAAGTGTGTCTCCAATTTTATAACGCCACAGTCCCGCATTAGTAGTTATGATAACGGCGTAATTAACATTTAATTTAACCTCACTAAGCGGAATGGCTTTTTCTTCAGGAGTAGCGTATATGTTCATGGGGATAAATTCATAAAAAATTCCATAATCCAACATTAAAAGTAATTCACTAGAATTGTTTCTGTCCTGAATAGCAAAAAAGCCTTCCGAAGCATTATAGATTTCATAATAATTAAAATCTTTTTTAGGAAGTATTTTTTTATATTGATCTTTATAGGGTGTAAAACTTACGCCACCATGAAAGTAAACTTCAAGATTTGGCCATACATCATGTAGGCTTTGCTTTCCTGTGGTTTCTAAAACGTTATTGAGGAGTACCAGCATCCAGGAAGGCACACCAGCTAAGCTTGTTACATTTTCATTGACGGTTTCATTTACAATGGCTTGCATTTTATGTTCCCAGTCGCTCATTAAAGATACTCTGTTGCTAGGAGTGCTACTAAATTCAGCCCAAAACGGCATATTGTCAATTAAAATGGCAGATAAATCACCAAAGATGGTTCCATTTTCTTTATACAGTTCTTTACTGCCTCCCAAGCGTAAACTTTTTCCTGTAAATAATTGAGAGTCTTCATTGTTGTTAAGGTACATACAAAGCAAATCTTTTCCTGCAGCATAATGGCAGTCTTCTAAAGATTCAGAACTTACAGGAATGAATTTGCTTTTAGCTCTAGTAGTTCCACTAGATTTTGCGAACCATTTTATAGGGGTAGGCCAAAAAATATTGGTTTCACCTCTTCTAGCGCGTTCAATATCATCTTGCCAACCATCATAATTTTTTATAGGTATACGTTCAGCAAAAGTCTTATAATTTTTTATGCTACTAAAATCGTATTGTTTGCCAATTTCGGTGTCTTTGGCAATAGCCAAAAGGTTTTGAAGCAACTCATTTTGTACTTCATTAGGGTATTTTAAAAACAAATCTATCTGATGAAATCGTTTTTTTAAGAACCAAGAAGCAATCGAATTTACTATAGGTATTGGCATATTTATTTTTATCTTTAAGTCTTTAAAAATAATACTTTTTTTTATGACCTACCAAGGTGTTTTAACAAAAATGGAAACTGAATTTACAAGCCCAATTCAATATTATTTGGTGTTTGAAAATGACTTTTTAAATATGAACCAGTTATTAAATAAAAACATCAGTATTCAATTTGTTAAATACCAATGTTTAAATTGTGGTTTAGATAAGTCTATTTACAGGCAAGGGTTCTGTAAAAGTTGTTTTTTTGATATTCCTCAAGCAGCAGATTGGATTATGCGCCCTGAACTAAGCACTGCACATTTAGAAATGGAAGATCGAGATTTGGAATATGAAAAAAAAGTACAATTGCAGCCACATATTGTGTATTTGGCAAATTCCAGCGATGTAAAAGTGGGTGTAACAAGAAAAAGTCAAGTGCCAACTCGTTGGATTGATCAAGGGGCTCATGAGGCTATAGAAATAGTAGAAGTTCCAAATAGATATTTAGCAGGGATTACTGAGGTGGCTTTAAAAGATTTTGTTGCTGATAAGACCAATTGGAGAAGCATGCTTAAAAATGATATTAAAGATGAAAATTTAGTAGCATGGAGAGATAGGTTAAAGCAATATATTCCAAATGAAGCTATAGATTATTATATAGAAAATAATACGGAAACCAATATTGAGTTTCCTGTATATAAGTATCCAGAAAAACCTAAGAGTTTAAATCTTTTAAAGCAGCAACAATTCTCCGGAAAACTGGTTGGGATAAAAGGTCAGTATCTCATTTTTGAGGACAATACTGTTTTTAATATTAGAAGCAATGAAGGTCTAGTGGTTAACATTTTAGTATAAAAAAACATCCTATTTACATTTTAATTGCAAATGGGATGTTTTTTTTTTATAATAGCTGTTTAACAGTTATATTTCCTCTTGGTCTCTTAAGTTTTGAATATATGCTGCCTTTTGAACTTCTCGACGTCTTTTTACAGATGGTTTTGTGAAAAATTGCCCATCTCTTAAGTTTTGCATTACTTTAATATTTCTGTGTTTTCTTTTGTAGCGTTTTAAGGCGCGTTCTATATTTTCGCCATCCTTAACAATAATTTTTAGCATATGTGATTTTTAATTTATATTATGTACAAAGGATTATCCTAAATACGTTTTTAGTACTTTACTTTTTGAGGTGTGTCTTAATCGTCTGATGGCTTTTTCTTTAATTTGTCTTACACGTTCACGTGTTAAACCAAAAGCATCTCCTATTTCTTCAAGGCTCATAGGTTGTTTTTTACTGATGCCATAATAATGACGAATAACTTCTGCTTCCTTTTCAGAAAGCGTATTTAAGGCACGGTTTACTTCCATGTTTAATGAGTTTTTTATCAAATCTGAATCTGGTCTAGGAGATTCGTCAGAATTAATAACATCATATAAATTAGATGTTTCACCTTCTTTAAAAGGTGCATCCATAGATATATGCCTACCCGAAATTTTTAAAGATTGCTTAACGTTGCTAACTGTAAGATCTAAATTATTGGCAATTTCTTGGGCACTAGGTGCTCTTTCATGTGTTTGCTCTAAAAAGGAATAAGCCTTATTTATTTTATTAATAGAGCCAATTTTGTTCAAAGGTAATCTAACTATTCGAGATTGTTCTGCTAAAGCTTGAAGAATTGCTTGTCTAATCCACCAAACAGCATAAGAAATAAATTTAAAACCTCTAGTTTCATCAAAGCGTTTTGCTGCTTTAACCAAGCCAGCATTGCCTTCATTGATTAAGTCAGGTAATGTTAATCCTTGATTTTGATATTGTTTTGAAACAGAAACTACAAAACGTAAATTAGAAGTTGTGAGGGTATCCAATGCTTTTTGATCGCCTTTGTGTATGCGTTGTGCCAGTTCTACCTCTTCTTCGGCGGTAATTAATGGGATTTTACTAATGTCTTGAAGGTATTTATCTAAGGATTTGGATTCTCGGTTGGTAACTTGTTTTGTGATTTTTAATTGCCTCATGTATTATTTTTAAAAGTTTAAATGTTCACCAAATAATAATATAACTTTTTTATTGCAAAAACCTAATAAAATGATGTTTTTGTTTGAAAAAATACAAAAATTGGACTGAAAATGAATTTTTTATATTTTTTTGAAGTTATAATTTATTGTAGACATAGCATGTAGCCTTTTTTTGAGTAGATTAGATTTTTGGCTTATTAATTGGAGCTACAATTTGTAAAATAAACTACTAACTTCATTTTAGAAAAGCTAATGTTTCTTAAGATACAACTTGATCTTAACAAAGGTGAAAACACCTGAACACAATTATGTTATAAAGTAAACTAATTTAGGATGTCAGTATATAAAGAAGAAAATCAAAAATCAATCTTATTTTTATTTTTTACAATATTTATATTACAAATGGATGTTGGCTTTTCTCAAAATCAAGTTACAGGACAAGTTTTTAGAGCTAAAGACTCTATTCCAATTTACAATGCATCAGTGTACTTTGATGGAACAAGTTTAGGGGTTACTACCAATGAAGAAGGATATTTTAAAATTTCATTTGAAAAGAATAATTCCCCTTTAATAATAAGTATAATAGGGTATGAACCTATTATAATTCATTCTCAAACTATTCAAACTAATAAAATATTACCTAATATTTATTTGCCTGAAAAATTAGAGGAATTAAATACTGTTTATATAGAAACAGACACGTGGAGTAGATTGAAAAAAATAAAGATGTTTAAACGAGAATTTTTGGGGAGAGGTAAAGCAGCTAGATTATGTAGAATAATTAATGAGGATTCAATTAAGTTAAGGTATATTTCTTCATCAAAGACATTAATAGCAACCTCTAATGTGCCTTTAATTGTTGAAAATAAGTATTTAGGTTATCTTTTAGAATACAACTTGAGAGATTTTCAAGTAAAGTTTAAAATGAACAATAATGTATCATCCATACCAATATCTATTAACTATCATGGATTTGTTTTTTTTAAAAGGTTAGAAAATAATTCTTCAATAAAAATTTCAAGAAACAGAAAGAAAAGTTACTTAGGATCTACCCTTCATTTTATGAGAGCTCTATACTCAAAAAATCTTGATGAAAATGACTTTAAAATTTATTATCAGTGGGTTGAGGTTCCTGCATATAAATATTTTAAGATAACAGATTTTGAAAACAAAAAACATATAAAACCGCTTGTTAATAAACTTGTAATTAGATATAAAGTCTACAACCAATCTGTAATGGTATTAAAAGACGAATTTACTATTGATTATTCAGGGCATCATGCCCCGCCTGAGTCAATTATTTTAAATGGTGAAATGTCTAAAAAACGCATTTCAGAACTGTTACCTTTAGGTTATAATCTACAATAGTATTTAGAAACTTTTTAATATAGGAATAACGGCTGTCTGTAAATGTTAATTAACTGTATCTTTTTTGTTTTTATTTAATAATCCGCCCAGAACATTTTTTACAGTATTTTGTGTTGTATTGGTTTTGGTTGAGGTTTCAGTGCTTGTTGTATCTGTTTTAGTTTTGCTACCAGACAAAAGACCTTCCAAGACATTTTTAACCGCATTATTTTGCTCTTGTTTTAAAGAGTCTGTTTTGGTTTGATTACTACCAATCATATTACCAATAAGATTAGATACTTTGTCTTTGCCTTCATTCAGGAGCTTTTGTTTTTCAATTTCAATAAGTTGCTTGGTTAAGTTTGAAACGCCACTTGTTAAGTCGGTTTTAACGGATGGATTTGTAAAACTACCTCCAATATTAGCTGTTACAGGAATGGTAATCTGGTTAACTTCATTATCGTTTATTTTTCCAATTAATCTGTTTACATCACTTCCTAAATATTTGGCAGGTACATTAAAAACGGCACTGTAATCCATGGTTTGATCAAAGCTGTGTGCTCCTGAAATGGTAATGCCAATGTCTTGATATTTTAAATCAAAAGGCGTTACACTAACCTTACCGTTGGCAAATTCAAGTTTGGTTTTTAAGTCTTTTAAATCTAATTTGCTAAAATCTATAAAGTTTAATGTGCCTTCTAATTTGTTCATTAGCTCACTTTGGTTGTCACCAATTCGGGTTGCTAATAATTCTGCCAAGGCATTGCCTGAAATTGTGTTCAAATTAGGAGCGAATTCTTCGTCTAAATCTCCAGATAAATTGATGTTCGTGTTTATTTTTCCTTGAATAATATTGGCAATTGGAGCAAGGCTTTGTAGTAGTTCTAAATCTTTAAACGATTTAGCAATATCAAATCCATCTGCGCTTAAACTCATGTTAAAAGTTGGTGTTTCTCCTTTTGTAGATACGTCACCGGCAATAGACAGGGCTCCATCAAAAATACTGGATTTCATATTTTGTAGTGTGGCTTGCTGGTCTTTTATCAATAGAGTACCTGAAACATCGCTTAAATTCAAATTGTCATAAACTACTGTTTTTGCATTCACATTAATGGTGCAATCTAAAAAAGCGGGTATTTTTAAAGATTCAGAACTTGTTGCAGTCGTATTGTCTGCAGTTTGTACTTCATCTTCAGACATAAAATCATTTATTTTAAATAGGTTTGAATTTAGTGTGAAATGGCCTTGTAAAGTACCATCATTTAATAAAAATCCGAGTAAATTATTAATAGTTCCCGTACCAGATAAATCACTTTCGCCTGTTTTAGCTTTAAAGTTACTTAAGGAAACTGTTGTAGGGTTAAAAGCCATAACGGTCTCTGAAATTTGTATTGGATTAGCAAAGGTTTCAGATGAGTAAGCAAAATCTGAAATACTAGCAGAGCCACTACTTTTAATACGTTCATAGGCATTGGTTTCAATGGCCTTCATATCAAAATTAGCATTTAATTTGGCTTTTAAAATACCTGTTAAGTCATTTTCTAACTCAATTGGATAGGCTTTATTGATATTTCCTAAATTTAAAACCCCATCAATATTGGCACTTACAAACATATTTTCGGTAAGGTTTTTTAAAGCAATAGATGATTTAAAAACATCTTGATCAATTTTAAAGTTTAGGGTGTTTATGTTAACATAGGTGTCTTTCATAAATCCTGTTTCATTTTTAATTTCAGTATCAATAACAATATTTTCTATACCTTTTGGTAAATCTGGATATCTAAAAGAGGCGTTATTTGATTGGAAACTAATGTTTAAAGTAGGAATGGTTTCTTCAGTAAGTATGCCTTTTACAATGCCTTTAATTTTAAAATCACCAGTGGTTTCAACATTTTCAATATCTTTAGAATAGGCTTTTGGGATAACAGCCAAGAAACTTTTAAATGAAGATTCAGGATTTTCAAAGCTAATATCTATGTCTTGTCCATTTTCAAGTAGCTGTACGTAACCTTGAAACTCGATAGGTAACTCATTTATCAGTGCTTTGTTTTCTTTAAAGGTATACTTGCTATTTACTAAATCCAATCCAATTTTAGCATCTAATTTTATAGGGTTGCTGTTTAAATAGTTAGTATTGTCAAAAATAAAACTAACATTGGCCTCACTTTTGGTGTCTAATTCAGAAATTTCTGTAGAAAAAGCACCTTTGCCTTCATGATTAAATTCGGTAATATGAATGGCCATTTTTGAAATTTCATCTACATAGGTCACTGCACTATTACTTATTTTATAATCTTCAATATCAAAAGCAAAACTACCATCACTTTCAGAAGTTGTTTCAGTTTCATTGTCTTTGGTAATATCATAATTGTTATTTCCCAAAGCATCCGTTTTTAAAGTCAGTAAGGCTTCGTCTAAATAAATACTATTAATAACAATTGGGCCTTCACTGGCTGCTTTGAATAATTCTTTGATAGACATGGTAAACGAAATGTTTTTAGCGCTTATAAACGTTTCGTCTTTAAAAGGTTCAAAATTGGTAATGACCAAATTATTTACACCTACATATGCCTGAGGAAAACTGCGAATAAAGCTTAAACTTACATCGCTAAATTCTACTTGAGCATTTAGATTTTCATTTATGAAACGCTTAACCATATCTTGTATTTGCCCATGAAATGCGAAAGGAATACCAATTAACAATACAAGGATTGTGAGTAGAGTGATGCCTGAGATTTTTAAAATTTTTTTCAAGATGTAGAATTTAGGTTATTTGTAATACAAATATATACGCAAAAATGATGGTAAAAGACTGAAAACAGTGAATTTATTGTTAAAAAGTTAAAGTAAATCAATTTCATCGTTTACTTTTAGCTTGAAACGTTTTCTAAATAAATAAACACCTAAGTAAAGAAAAGGTGTATCCAATATAGCGATGATCAGTTTAAAAAGAAACCCACTTATCAATAAACCATTAAAGTTTGTCCAATCAATAATATCAAACGAACACAATAAAAACACAATGGTAAAGGTGTCTATAAATTGCGAAAACCATGTTGAGAAATTATTCCGAAACCATAGGTGTTTGCCTTTAGTAAGCCGTTTCCAAAAATGATAAATTTGAATATCCACAAACTGTGCAAATAAATAGGTGAGCATGCTAGCAAAAACAGCAATAGCAGAATTTCCAAAAACATGATCAAAAGTATGGTCCTGTACATGAGACCACGATGTGGCAGGCACACTACTAGATACATATACAATCAAAAGTGAAAAAAAGGAAGCAAAAATACCAGTCACTACTACATCATTAGCACGTTTTTTTCCATAAATTTCACTAATTAAGTCGGTTATTAAAAAAGTAATTGGGTAAGGTAAAATTCCAACTGAAATTTCAAAAAGTTTGATTCCAAAAATCTCAAAATTCATTGGGTACCAATAGAAAAATTTTTGAAAAATTAAGTTAGAAACTACCAAAGAGGTAATAAACAAAGCTCCTAAAAGGATGTAGATACGTTGGGCAGCTAATTTATCTTTTAAACTCATTTGTAATTGTGAATAAATACGCCTTGTAAATATAAAGTATTAAAAATTGTTTTAGTTATTTTGCCAATATTTATGAACAATCCTACTACATATCATATTGCTTTAGGCAGTAATAAAGGTGATAAATTTAAGAACCTACAAGATGCAATTGATGCAATGTTTGTTCAGATTGGTACTATAAAGTTAATTTCCAAAGTGTATAAATCACCAGCTTTTGGATTTGAAAGTGATGATTTTTTTAATTGCTGTTTAGTTTTAGTAAGTTACTTTGAGCCTCAAAGTGTTTTAAAATTATTATTAAATATTGAAACAGCTATGGGACGAACCCGAATAAATAAAGATATTTACGAAGCTAGAGTGATTGATTTAGATATTGTGTTTGTAGAAGATGATATTATTGATACTGAAAATTTACAGGTACCACATCCAGAAATGAGTAAACGTAAGTTTGTATTAATGCCTTTAAATGATGTAGCTCCAAAAATTAAACATCCAAAATTTAATAAGGAGGTGTCAGTTTTGTTGGAAGAATGCGGAGATAAATCTATTTTAGAACCCATTAATATCTGGTTAAAAAACCCAAGTAAAGTGCTTAATTTTTCAAGCTATAACTATATAGCGATTGAAGGAAATATTGGAGCAGGTAAAACAAGCTTGGCAAATAAAATTGCAAATGATTTTAATGCAAAACTTATTTTAGAACGTTTTGCAGACAATCCATTTTTACCTAAATTTTATGAAGATGCTAATAGATATGCCTTTACTTTGGAAATGTCTTTTTTAGCGGATCGCTATCAACAAATTTCTGATGATTTATCACAACTCGATTTATTTAAGGATTTTATTGTGAGTGATTATGATGTATTTAAATCACTTATATTTTCAAAAATCACATTAGCGGAGGATGAGTTTAACTTATATAGAAAACTGTTTTATTTGATGTATAAAGAATTGCGAAAACCAGATTTGTATGTTTATTTATATCAAAATACCACACAACTTCAAGAGAATATAAAAAAACGTGGCCGTGACTACGAGCAAAATATTGCTGACGAGTATTTAGAAAAAATTAATACGGGCTACTTAGA
Source organism: Pseudalgibacter alginicilyticus (assembly GCF_001310225.1). Classification (GTDB taxonomy): domain Bacteria; phylum Bacteroidota; class Bacteroidia; order Flavobacteriales; family Flavobacteriaceae; genus Pseudalgibacter; species Pseudalgibacter alginicilyticus. The sequence continues at coordinate 3,190,196 of NZ_CP012898.1, forward strand.
GTTTTTAAAAACTCAAAAAGATTTTAATGTAAAAATTATTGATGTTTCTCATAGGGATTTTGTGAATAATCGAGAAGATTATTTGTGGGTGTTGGGAGAAATTTGCCAGGATTGATACTTGCTTGCTTAAAAGCTAAATGTGCTTTTCAATTTAATAAGCTACCATGCTTATTAGTTGTGTTTTTCGTTTATCAAATTTAATAGTTTCTTTTTTAAATAGACCAATTAGCTGTTGTAATGGTATGAATTGTATAGAAAATTAAAGCTTTGAGTCCATCTAAAATACTTGGATATATGTTCCTTTTGTTTATGAGCAGTAATAAAATAGTACTTAATGATAAAGCAAGGGAGGGCAGTAGCTAAATGAGGCGTTCATTAAATCTAAATATGTTATTGTTTGGTGATTTACCTCACTATATAATTAAATTTTTTATCAATAACAGATTCTGTTTTACAAATGATTAATTTCACAGAAATGAGTATCATAGGAAAAGCAATATAAATGACTGTTATATAGAGAATAACATTTAAAAGACAATTAAGGGTAATAGGCAAAGTTTCCAACCATGTCAGTTCATTTTTTGCTGCTGAGGGGTGAGAGAAATCTTATTTTTTTCGGTTTTTCATAGATTTAGTAGTTCTATATCTATAAAAGTCATTAATGATTTTAGTAAGATGTTTTTCATAAAAAAGACAGCTATAATAAAAGTAGTTACTGTTAATATGAAAAAAAAGGATGGTATATATCTATAAAATTCATTTACAGGATATTTAATCACTACGTTAAAGTATTTTATAAAAATACGTTGTTATTCTCCCTTTATTATTTTCTAAAATGTACTCATTTAATATTTTCATTTCTTTAATTTTCAGATTAAAAGGTGCTTCCAATAAATTTACACCGCTATTTTTTTTTAATCGAATTCCTTGTCCTGAAATAATATCTTTATTTGGAATAAAATCTCCAATAGGTATATGTTCTGTTAAAATGATGTATTTGTAGGTTTCTATTTTCTTAACCAAATTTTTTATTTCTGAATTTGATAAATGCTGTAATACCTGTCGTAGTATGATACAATCTGCTGGTGGAAGTTTGTCTTTGGAAATGTCTAGACAATAAAACTCTAAGTTGTCTTCTTTGAAAATATTTTTGTTTCTCTGTATAAGATTATCAACAATATCAATTGCAAAATATTTTCTGGTGTATTTAGCAAGGTGTTTGCCAATATTAAAATCGCCGCAACCTAAATCGCAAATTACAAGTGACTTATTTTTAGTCTTAAAAAATGTTATTAATGCATTTAAATACGGATTTATAATTTGGGGGTCGTGTGAACCAATACCAGAGTAAAAATCAACTTCTTTTCCTCCCCAAAGTTTCAGATCATAAATTTGATTCATAACGTCTTTCGTTGGCCAAGGTGTTTTAGGCTTCTTGTTCATTTTTGTTAAACAGGTTTTTGCTTTAAAAATTCCAATTGATAAAGATAAGCCATGTATAGTTAGTTAAAAATTGAGTTGTTTTTTTAATTAAAATTAATTGTCAAACAGCTTATAATGAGCTGTGTAACCATGTAAATTTGTATTATATCGATTTTTTTTGCCTCTAGAGGCTTGTTAAATATACATTTGAGTCCCCTCATTTACTTATTAAACCTAATTTATGACTTATGAAATCTTTTTTCCTACTACCAGTTATTATCTTTTGGGCAGTTTGTAGTGTGTATGCTCAAGAAGCAAATCTTGAATTTAACAGACTAAATACCAGAAAGCAAACGCTAAAAGGTCATACCACTTCACAAATTTATAGTATAGCATTACCTGAGGCAGAAAAAATGTTAAACCCAGAGTATGTTAAATTGAAAAATGACTTGGAAATAGCTATTATTGACAGTACTTCTAAATCTATAGAATATTCTAAAGCTATTGATAGATTTAATGATGTATTAACCATCAGAAGTCATGTGTCTGCTTTTATGAATTCAAATGATCTTTTTGGAAATAAATTAATATTATTAAAGGAAGCTCAAATACTTGCTTTAAAACAGAATATAAAAGTCCTATTATATTCAGATGACCAAATAAATGAAAAGATGCAGGCAGGTTTTTTACTTCTTAAGTTAAAACCTGAGGAAATGAAACAGCATTTAAACAGGGTTTTATTAGCATTAGATAACGTAATTGTGCCTTTAGAACAACCAGATTATCAGGATGTTATTGTTTTAAGGAGAAAACTGCGCCAAACCGACAAAATGATAGCTATTGATAAGCCAAATAATAAAAAAGGCTATACGTTACAACATGCTATAGGGGCAGAACATGTTACAGGTAACTTTTTTGAAGTTGGAAGATACTTTGTGCTTAATGCACCAACAAATGGATTTAGTAAAGGCCAATTAATAACACAGAGAACATTTTTAAACTACGGTATTTCTAAAAAGAAATTAAGCTTTAATGGAACAAAGGTGTTGATTAAAAATATAGATACTGAAGAAATGTATTTAGTAGATAATAATTTTTTGGATGGTTTTTCAGTTAAAAGCCAAGAAGGAACGCTATAACAACTATTTTTTAAAATTTACAATGATGAAAAGTTATATTAAAACAATAATTGTGTTAATAGTGTTTTCAAGCAGTATTAACGCGCAAGAACAAAGAGGTTTAACGGGTGATGATAACTGGCTAAGTCTCTGGACAGAATTTAAACCTGATGCGTTAAATTATAATGACAATACTGAGATTTTGATGGGTAATATTACAGAAGATATTACGCTTTACAAATCTCACACTTATTTATTATTAGGAAATGTTTTTGTTACAAACAATGCCATTCTTAGTATAGAGCCTGGTACTGTTATTAAAGGCGATTTTGAATCTAAAGCAACTTTAACAATTGCAAAAGGTTCAGCTATTATAGCAGAGGGAACTTTAACTGATCCTATTGTTTTCACTTCAAATCAGAGTGTGAAAAAAGCAGGTGATTGGGGAGGTATTATAATACTTGGTGATGGAGTTACTAATAAACAAGGAGAAAGTTTTGCAGCTTCTTTTTATCCTAAAATTGAAACTTCAAATTTTGTCCATACAAATTATGGTGGTGAAAGTCTTAAAAATAATTCAGGATATTTATCCTACGTAAGAGTAGAATTTGCAGGAGGGAAAACTAAAAAAACAAATGAAACTAATGCTTTGCTTTTAGCAGGTGTTGGCCCGGAAACTACAATAAATAATGTTATGATAAGTTATTCAGCGGGTAATTCATTTGGTATTATTGGAGGGCAAGTAAACTTGGAGAAAATGGTTTCATACAGAGCTAAAAATATTGATTATAATTTTGATTATGGAACAAAATCCAATATAAATAATTCTTTAGCACTTCGTTCACCTTATGTCACTTCTGGAACGTCTAAATGTATTCGAGCGGCTTCTTTTGTAGGTGAAGATGTTGATTTTTCTATGGAAGGTACCAAGGTGGTAGCAACAAATATGACGCTTTTAGCAGATGCTGATGATTTGGAATATGCTATTGAAGCGGGATTAATAAGAGAATCTATATACGTAGGTGAAAACACTAATTTTAAAATTGAAAGCAGTGTTATATCAAGTTTTAGTAAGGCAGTGTCACTTCATGAAAATATTATATTTAATGATACAAACTTATCTAGAATTCAGGTTAAAAATGTGCTTTTTAATAATTTCAAAGGTGCTGTGTTTTCAAAGTATAGTCATGAAAGTAGTGAATATTTAGAAAATTGGTATGCAAATCCTGAATTTTCAAACAAATACTCTAAAACAACCCATTCTTTACTTTTTAGGGGTTTAAATAGTACTAATAATAGAGATTATAGATTACGTCTTAATAGAAACATCGTCATGAATAACGTTAATAAATAGTTTTTGCTTTTTTTAGTAAGAAAGTAAATACTTAAATTAAGTGTCTTAAGAGGGAGTAAAAATCAAAAACGGTTCTTAAATGTTATTTAATAGCCGTTTTATTTTAATAATATTTTCACATAAAGATTATTAATCCTTATGTATTAGGCGCTAATATTGTTTAGTGTTTGATCTACTAAGTTCAAGCCTTCTTGATTTTCAGCAAGAATGACTAAAACATCGTTAGGTTCAATTATGGTTGCACCATTAGGGGTTAAATACTTATTGTTTCTTTTAATTAAGGCTATGATAGCATTTTTTGGAAAACCTAAGTCTACAATTTTTTTGTTTGCAGCATGACATCTTGAGGAAATTTCAATTTCTCTCATAGCTGTTTTTGGGAAATCAGACATGAATTTATCGCTTTCGGTTTCAATTTTTTCTGGTAATCCAACATTTAACCATTTAGCAAAAAGTGTTAAGGTTGTGCCTTGTATCAAAATAGAGGTTACCGAAATAAAAAATACAATATTGAAAATCATACTGGCTTTTTCAATACCGGCTATTAATGGGTATGTGGCAAAAACAATAGGGACTGCACCACGTAATCCTACCCAAGAAATGTAAAAGCGTCGTCCGAGTTTCATTTTAAAAAACATAAGACTTATAAAAACAGCCAAAGGTCTAGCAACTATAATTAAAAATACGGAAATAAGTAAACCTATGCCTGCAATTGGAATAATTTCAGACGGAAACACGAGTAATCCCAAGGTAAGAAACAATACTATTTGCATTAACCAAGCTAATCCATCATACATTTTTACGATGGTTTTTTTGTGTATTAGGTCTTGGTTTCCTAAATAAACAGCACATATATAAATTGCTAAAAAGCCGTTGCCTCCAATAAAATCGGTTGCAGAAAAAGTAATAAACATTAAAGCAATAACCAATACAGGGTATAGTCCCTCAAAATCAAGTTTAATTCTATTAATAATTAGTTTGCTTAGTTTTCCGAATATAAAACCTGCCAAGCAGCCAATAGACATTTGCTGTAAAAATAAAGGGATGATAGAGTAAATGCTTTGATCTTGATTAACAACAAGCATTAAAAAAGCAAGTGTTAAAACATAGGCCATTGGGTCATTACTACCACTTTCTAACTCCAAAGTTGGTCTGAGGTTTGTTTTTAACGCAAGATTTTTAGAACGTAAAATAGAAAAGACAGCTGCAGCATCTGTTGAAGACATGATAGAGCCTAATAGCATGCTTTCATAAATAGTAAAATCTGTAATAAGCCAAACAAAACCACCAATACAAAGTGCCGTTAATAAAACGCCAAGTGTAGAAAGAGCAATGCCTTCTTTTAAAACAGGTCTGATACTATTCCAGTTTGTGTCTAGGCCACCCGAAAATAGTATAAAATTAAGTGATACAATTCCTATGAATTGTGTCATTTCTGGGTCGTCAAAAAGAATGCCTCCAATTCCTTCTGAACCAGCTAACATGCCTATAGCTAAAAATAAAATAAGGGTGGGTACACCAAATTTATAAGATGTTTTTCCAGCAATAATACTAGCAAGAAGTAATAAAGAACCTACTAATAAAATGTTTTCAATGGTTAAATTCATCTTATAATTTTAATTGCAATAGCTTAATGAAAAAAAATACACTCTTAAAAACCACTTATTACCTAATATTATATTAGGAGATAAGAGAGGTGTGGAATTTAATGAATTTTAATGAGTTATAAATGATTTTAATCATTTATAATAAGTTAAATTTTTAGGTGCTTTTTTTTAAGCTTTTGTTTAGCAATCCCATAGCTAAATACAAAACAGGAGATATAAGGGTTTCTTGAATACTACTTACAAATACTTTAACATTTAAACTAGTTTCCATGATAAACCAATCATACAAACCTATTAGCGTTATAATACACAAACCAGAAATATGAATTAAGTGCCATATTGAAGACATCCAAAGATCTTTTAATTTTCCTAGGTGTTTAGTGCCAATTAAGTATACAACAATGGTAGTTAGAAACTTTATTACATGCTGTGTTTTTCTTGGTAATAAATTTGCTTGCGTGTTTTCTTCAAAGAAAATATAATAACAAGAATAAATAACTATTATTAAGATGGCTCCAACAATAAAGCGGACTTTATCTGATTTGTAAAGTTTACTCATTTTTTAAATGAATTTTTCGTGAATATATAACCCAAAGAGCTATAGTGGCAGAATATACCATGATTTTAAATAAATAATGGTGCGCAAAATCAAAATATATATGAAAATATTCTCTTAGATATATTAAGCCTATACATCTTAAAATATTTGTGGCATCCAAAATAATTACTCCTAATATAATGTATTTCGTCTTTCGCCAAAAAGAAGATGGCATGCAGACAATAAACCCTATATATAATACCATTAATTCAAGACCATTACAAACATTGGCTATGTATAGTATTATTTTATCGTGGTGGTATATTACTGAAACTTCATTCTGAAAAGAACTTCCTTCATAGGCATAACTTGAAGCCTCTCTTTTGGATGAAAATCCGCTCATTGAGCCTAAATTATTTAGAACAAAAGCAGAAGCTTCTCCTACATGTGTTGTAAGTGGATGGTCTAAATATTCTGAGTCGTAAAAGAATACAGAATAAATAAGTTTCCAAACAATGAAAAACAATAAGGCTTTTCCTAAGAAAAGCCTTATTGGTAAAGGAATGTCATTTTTTAAAGAACTAAGCTTTATCATTTTTATTTCCGCGTAATTTTTTAATACCAAAAGCTGCAGCACCTAACACTAAAATTCCAAGACCACCGTCTAAAGGAATTGAGTCGTGTTTTCCACCACCATTATTTCCACCTTTGTTTCCACCTTTGTTTCCACCTTTGTTTCCACCTTTGTTGTTGTTCTGTCCATTGTTATTAGTAAACCATGACCAAAAAAACAACGAAGTACTCAGGCTTGTTGATGTTATACTTGAAGAATTTGAAGTTGTGTTAGCAATGCTATTTGTTGCATTTGTGTTAGTAGTAAAAGTTAGAGAAAGTACTATAGCTATAATACCTACGCAATTAATAAAAGTGTTTTTTGTTTTCATTTTTTTAATTTTAAATAAGTTAGAACAATGATAAAAGTAATACATTAATCATGGCTTGATATTTTTTTTTCGACAAAAAGTAATTTATTAGCTACAAATCGTTTATTGGTTATTTGTGAAAGAAAAAACCTTCAGTTGTAAGGGTGGCAAGTAGCGATAAGTAGCGTTTTATAAAATTTAGTTAGACGATGATTAAAATGAATAATGTCAATGTTTAATTGCTTAACCTCTTAAGTTTTGAAAAAAGATCCCATACAACCACACCGCAACTTACCGAAATATTTAAAGAATGTTTTGTTCCATATTGTGGTATTTCAACAATTAAATCACTTGCTGAAACTACGTTTTGAGAAACTCCTTTAACCTCATTGCCAAAAATGAGGGCATATTTAGTGTGTGGTTTAATCGTAAAATCATTTAGCATTGTTGCATTTTCGGCTTGTTCAATGGAAATAATTTGAACATTATTAGTTTTCAATGCTTTTATTAGGTCTATTGTGTTTTCTACATATTCCCAATCTACTGTTTCAGTACTTCCTAAAGCTGTTTTGTGGATGTCTTTATGAGGAGGAACGGCTGTAATACCACAGAGGTATATTTTTTCAATTAAAAAGGCATCACTCGTTCTAAATACAGAACCGATGTTATTTAAACTTCTAATATTATCAAGTATAATAATGATAGGGGTTTTCTTGGCTTCTTTAAAATCGTTGATGCTTAGTCGGTCTAATTCGCTATTTTTCAGTTTGCGCATAGCATATATTTTTAATCATTTCCAGGAGTATTTATATGTTTTACTGCTGTTTTAGTTGAAAATACTTTTATAATTCATAAGTTTTTTTTTAATCAATATTGTGAATAATTATCAATAACTTCTAAGGCAACCATTACAAAGAAAATAGAAAAATAATTACATTAGCAAACTTACTAAAAAAACAAAATCCTTTGGCATCTAAAAACAAAAAAGAAACCCCGTTAATGAAACAATACAATGCTATTAAAGCAAAGTATCCTGATGCATTATTGTTGTTTCGGGTGGGCGATTTTTATGAAACTTTTGGTGAAGATGCGGTTAAAACAGCAGGTATTTTAGGTATTATTTTAACCAAGCGTGGAGCAGGAAGTGAAAGTGAAATAGAGTTGGCTGGGTTTCCACACCATTCTATAAATACCTATTTACCAAAACTAGTTAAAGCCGGGCAACGGGTAGCGATTTGTGACCAGTTGGAAGATCCTAAGCAAACTAAAACTATAGTCAAACGCGGTGTAACTGAATTGGTAACACCAGGTGTAGCACTAAATGATGAGGTTTTAGTGTCTAAATCAAATAACTTTTTATGCTCTGTATATTTTGATAAAAGTTATATAGGTATTTCTTTTTTAGATATTTCTACAGGTGAATTTTTAACATCTCAGGGCAATGCAGAGTATATTGATAAATTGCTTCAAAATTTTAATCCGAGTGAAGTATTGGTTTCAAAAAAGAAACGCAGCTTTTTTAATGAAACTTTTGGACATGATTTTCATACGTTTTATTTAGAGGATTGGGTTTATCAAACCGATTATGCTTATGAAACGCTTATTAAGCATTTTAATACCAAAACACTTAAAGGTTTTGGGGTTGAAGACTTGCATGAGGGGATTGTTGCTTCAGGGGCTATTTTGCATTATTTAGGTGAAACACAGCACCATAAATTACAACATATTACATCAATTATAAGAATTGCAGAAGATGATTATGTGTGGATGGATAAATTTACCATTAGAAATTTAGAGCTTTATAATTCTACTAATAATAATGCCGTAACACTTTTAAATGTTATTGATAAAACCATTTCACCTATGGGTGGAAGATTACTCAAGCGCTGGTTGGCATTGCCTTTAAAAAACGTTGATAAAATTAAACAACGCCATGAGGTAGTTAGTTTTTTAACAACAGAATCTTCCATACTTCAAAAAGTTCAAAATCATGTAAAACAAATTGGCGATTTAGAGCGTCTTATTTCAAAGATAGCCACCGGGAAAGTGAATCCCCGCGAAGTTATTCAGCTTAAAAACTCGTTAGAAGCCATTGTGCCTATTAAAGCCTTGGCGTCAAATTGTACTAATGAGTCGCTTAAAATTATAGGTGATACACTTCAAAGCTGTGAAGTGCTTCGTGAAAAAATAAAAGAGACTTTAAATGAAGATGCCCCTGTAAATGTCTTGAAAGGAAATAGTATTGCGGTTGGTTTTTCTTCAGAATTGGATGAGTTAAGAAACTTGTCTAAATCAGGTAAGGATTATTTAGACAGCATGTTAGAACGCGAAAGTGAGCGCACTGGTATAACATCGCTTAAAATAGCGTCAAACAATGTTTTTGGATATTATATTGAAGTGCGAAACACACATAAAGATAAAGTTCCTGAAGAATGGATAAGAAAGCAAACTTTGGTTAACGCAGAGCGGTATATTACTGAAGAACTTAAAGAATATGAAGCTAAAATTTTAGGCGCTGAAGATAGAATTCAAGCTATTGAGCAGCAGTTGTTTACTGAATTAGTGGGGTGGATGGGGCAATATATAAAACCCGTGCAACAAAATGCTTATTTGATTGGGCAAATTGATTGTTTATGTGGGTTTGCTCAGTTGGCCAAAGATAATCAATACATATACCCAGTCATAGATAAATCATATGATTTAGAGATTAAAGAGGGACGTCATCCAGTTATAGAAAAACAATTACCAATTGGTGATGTTTATATAGCTAATGATGTGTTTTTAGATAGAACAACTCAACAAATTATTATGATTACGGGACCTAATATGTCTGGTAAGTCAGCTATTTTACGTCAAACGGCTTTAATTGTACTATTGGCTCAAATAGGAAGCTTCGTTCCTGCGGAGTCTGCTCGTATTGGTTTGGTGGATAAAATATTTACGAGAGTGGGTGCCAGTGATAATATTTCTATGGGTGAATCTACCTTTATGGTAGAAATGAATGAAACAGCTTCAATCTTGAATAATATTTCTGATAGAAGTTTGGTGTTGCTTGATGAAATAGGTCGTGGTACCAGTACTTATGATGGTATTTCTATTGCTTGGGCTATTAGTGAATATCTGCATGAACATCCTGCAAAACCAAAAACTCTATTTGCAACCCATTACCATGAATTAAATGAAATGACTGAAACTTTTGGACGTATTAAAAATTTCAATGTTTCCGTTAAAGAATTAAAAGATCATGTACTTTTTTTAAGAAAATTGGTTGAAGGTGGTAGTGCACATAGTTTTGGTATTCATGTGGCAAAAATGGCGGGTATGCCACAGCAAGTTTTGCATCGTGCCAATGCCATTTTGAAGAAATTAGAACAATCTCATTCTAGTGAAGAGCTTACTGATAAGGTGAAATTGATGCAAGACGACATACAGTTGAGTTTTTTTAATTTAGATGACCCTTTATTAGAAAATATTAAAGATGAAATTTTACATACTGATATTGATACACTTACGCCAGTAGAAGCGCTTATGAAATTGAATGAAATTAAGCGTATGTTGGTAAAGAAAAAGCAAGCTTAAAAATAATTTTATTTATTTTGATAAAAGGCTTTGGTTTTAGTAGAAAAATTTTAAATTTGCATCCGCAATAGCGATATTGTACGTTCATCAAAAAGACTGCGAAAGTAGCTCAGGGGTAGAGCATCACCTTGCCAAGGTGGGGGTCGCGGGTTCAAATCCCGTCTTTCGCTCTGAAACTTTCTTATAAATATACCAAGTCGATATATGCCTTAGCATTTTCGAAGTAAGCTGAAGTGGTGGAATTGGTAGACACGTTGGACTTAAAATCCAATGAACATTAGTTCGTACGGGTTCAAGTCCCGTCTTCAGTACTAAACCTCCTTTGTTTAATTACATGGGAGGTTTTTTTATGCTTTTTAGTTTTGGTAGGTTTCTTAGAAGCTTTATGTAAGCACTATTCAAGTGTATTACGAATGCATATGCTGTGTACAATATATCTATAAAAATAATCTCAGGTTTTCAAAGGCAAGGATTTATGCTGTATGATTAGAATTCTTTGATTTATGTTTATAGCTGAATTTATGGAATTTAAAAATTCCACAACTTTTAGTTTGATTGAATTGTAAATATAGTTTCTGGGAGTTATCGGATTAAAAAAGAAACATTAGAAATATTTTTGCATAATACTAATAAGCGTATTAGCATCTTGCTCACCGCTCTGACGCCATTTCATTTCACCGTCTTTATATACAATTAATGTTGGCAATGTTTTTACTCGCAAAGCCTCTGCAAGTTCTTCATTTTTCTCAACATCAATTTTAATGACTTTCGCTTTGTCTCCTAATGCAGCTGCAACATCCCTTAGTACTGGATGCATTGAAGTAGATTGATCGTTCCATTCAGTATAAAACTCTAATAATACTGGAATTTCTACATCTATAAGTTCTCCAAATTTTGACATACTTTTTGGTTTATTAGTCAAATGAAATTATACAAACCTACACATTTTTTTCGTATTAAGTTAATTATCAATAAAATCAACAAAATAGCACTGATGCGGCTTTGTCTAAAATAATAAAAAAAAATCATTTTCTTAAAAAATCACTTATGCAATTTCTTTACCTTTTTTGAGCTCAATTACCGTTATTTCAGGCCAAATGCCAACACGTCCTGGAAATGCCAAATAGCCAAAACCTCTATTTACGTTTATATATTGCCCCATCTCTTTATAAATACCAGCCCAATATTTATACCGCCATTTTGCAGGGCTCCATTTAAACCAACCAGGTATTTCTATACCAAATTGCATACCGTGGGTGTGTCCGCTTAGGGTTAAATGGTAATGATAATTGTCTTGAATTACTTTATGCTCCCAATGCGATGGATCGTGGCTCATTAATATTTTAAAATCGGTTTCCTGTATGTGTTGTGAGGCTTTTTTTAAATCGCCAGCTTGTTTAAAGCCACCTGTCCCCCAGTTTTCAACACCAATGAGGGCGATTTTTTCTCCATTTTTTTCCAAATAACGATGTTCGTTTAGTAATAAATCAAACCCTATTTCTTTTTGAACATTTTTTAGGTCTTCTAAATTTTTGCGTTTTGCAGTTTCTGAGTCCCAAGTGGTATAATCGCCATAGTCATGATTTCCTAAAATAGAAAACAAACCATCTTTAGCTTTTAGTTTATTAAAAATGTTTTTGTAAGGTACTAACTCTTCGGCTTTGTCATTAACAAAATCGCCGGTAAATAAAATAACATCGCTCTCTTGCTCATTGATTAAACTAACGGCATATTTAACTTTTTCTAAATTATCAAAACTTCCTGAGTGGATATCGCTAATTTGGGTAAGTTTATAACCATCAAAAGCTTTAGGTAAATCTTCAAAAAACAAAGTGTATTTTAAAACTTTATAATTGTATCTACCTTTGAAAATGCCGTATAATATAGAAGCAAGTGGGATGGCAGCTACACCCAATGCTATTTTGCTTATAAAGGCTCTGCGCGATGCAAAATAATTGCCTTTGGCCTCGTTGCCTTCAGTAAAATATCTGAATAGTGCCTGTGGAACTCTAAATACATCTTCTGTAAACATACTCAACCCTAAAATTACTTTAGGAGCTATGAGTGCTATTAAAAAACCTACGGCGTAAGCATGTTGGTGCGAAAAGCCATCCCTTCTGTTAAACCCATAATATTGTAAAACAAAATTGCCTAACACTAAAGCAGATATAAGCCAATATATTATTTGAAGCCAATTGCTTTTTACGGCTGTTTTAAATGCTTGAAAGGCGTAAAAATCTGCAATCAAGTAAATAATAATAAAAGTAATCCAGCGAAGCATGTTTTTTTAGGGTTAAAGGTAATAGTATTACAAAGTAATATTTTTAAAAGGCTTTATTTTTAACTTATAGTTAAGATTTAACAATAACAGGTATAAGAATTTACAAATACTTAAATTCCTAAGTATTTGATTGAGTTAATGTCATGGCATATCACATATTTTTTGTTTTTTTGGAGTAACTTAACATCAATTTGAAAAATAAGCGACGTATATACAGCATTGACTTACTATTAAATATGGATGTTTTTATAAATTCACTAATAAAACAGCTGTTGAAACACATCGTATTTTTCTTACTTCCATTCATTTTTTTTTCTAAAAACAATAACAACATTTTTTACTTTCAAGAAAATGAAAAAAACACAATTAATACTTTAATAGATAGAGCATGGGAACTTACCTTAATAGAAAATGATAGCGCACTATTTTACAGTCAACAAGCGTTTCAAATAGCGAAAAATAATAATTATTTTTTGGGTATGGCAATGGCTCTTGAGAGTCAGGGTTTATATCATGAAATTGTAAGCGGTGATTATGCTTTAGCGAGTAAATTTTATTTTGAAGGGATTGAAATTTGTGAAAAAAACAATCTAAATTACGCTTCGTCTATTTACCATTCGTTGGGGGTTATGTTTCATACTTCAGACAATTATGAAAAGGCATTAGAATACTATAATACCGCTTATAACATTGCTAAAGAAGATAAGGATTACATGCTTCAAAAAAAATGTTTAATTAACATAGGGTCTATCTATTCCTCATTAGAAAAGTATCAAAAGGCTGAAGAAATTATGTTAGCAAGTTTAGATATACGTGTTAATAATGAGTTAGATTTTAATATTTATGCTAATCTTGGAAATTTATTTATTCGTCAGAAACAATTTAAAGAAGCTATTCCTTATTTAGAAAAATCTGTAGAAATACATCAAGATAATTTAGATTCTGAAAAAAACCTGATGTATTTAATTGAAGCCAAAGCAGCTTTAAAAGATTCTATTAGGATGAAGCCCTTAATTAAACGCGCCATTATTGAAGCCGAAAACATAACAGCTATGCGTGCAAAAGGTAATTTGTATAATGCGTTATCAGGATATTTTTATGCTTTTAAAGACTATAAAACCGCATTTGATTATCATAAAAAGTATCATGAAATTTTTGTTGAAAAAAAAGAAAAGCAGCGCGATCAAACAGTTTATGATTTAGAAACTAAATATCAAACTGAAAAAAAAGAGCGCGAATTAGAGATTAAAAAAGCCAATGAAAAACTGTTTATTAATAGCCTCTGGTTTTTAGGGGTACTACTTTTATTAGTTACTTTCTTTTATTTTAAAAACAGAAAAAAGAATCAATTGTTAGCCGAACAAAAAGCACTATTAGAAACAACTTTAGAAGATAAAAATATTCTTCTAAAAGAAATACATCATCGTGTAAAAAACAATTTGCAAGTTATATCTTCATTATTGAGTTTGCAACAACGCCAAATAAGTGATGTTAAAGCATCTCAAGCCATACAAGAAGGACGAGATCGTGTAAAAGCTATGGCATTAATTCATCAAAATTTATATCAAGATACCGATCTTATAGGTGTAGAGATTAATGATTATGTAAATAAATTAGCAAAAAGCTTGATTAAAAATTATCAAGTAGATGAAACACGTATAGAACTTAAGCTAGGTATAGATACTATAAAATTAGATGTTGATACCATAATTCCCTTAGGGCTTGTTATTAACGAGTTAATTAGCAATGCTTTAAAATATGCTTTTACTGATCAAACTTCGGGAGTTATAGATATAAGTTTAAAAATTAAAAACAACTTATTAATTCTATCTGTTACTGATAATGGTAAAGGTTTGCCAAAAGATTTTAATATTGATCAAATTTCCAGTTTAGGGTTTAGACTCATTAAAGCGTTTAGCGAAAAATTAAAAGCTAAGTTGGATCTTAACTCTTCAAAAAGAGGAACTGAAATAGTCTTGGCTATGCCTAATATAAAAACTAATTGATTTTGTAAATCTACATTCAATATTTTTATGCAGTTTTTTAACTTCAAATTTCTTTTTTAGAAATTTATATGTGTATCGTATTCTTATAATCCCTTGTTTTTTAATAAATATCACCCAAAGGGGTGAGTTGTATTTGTTAATCGATAGTTAGTTTTGGTTTTTAATTAAACCCGAAATATCTATGAAACAACAATTACACAATTTAACAATGAATTTTACAACATTACAGAAGGTAAGCACATTAGTTTTTTTCTTTTTAGTTAGCCTGTCTTACGGACAAATTTATGTAGATTACACAGCTACTGGCGCTAATGATGGTAGTTCTTGGACGGATGCCTATACAAGTATACAAACGGCTGTGGATTACGTTTCTATAAATGAAGAAATTCGCATAGCTAAAGGTATTCATATAGAAGGGGCTAGAATAATAATTTCTCATGCTGATGCGATTCTAAAAGGAGGATATGATACCAGTACCAATGTACAAGATGGCATTACAACTTTAGATGGAGAAAACACCTATGCTATCATGTGGATTAACCAAGTGACATCTGGCACCGTATTAGAAAATTTTACATTTATAAATGGGTCAGCACAGAGAGGTGCTGCAATAGAAATTAATAATGCCACTCCAGAATTGTATAATATTAACTTTATAGATAATAACGCAACAAGCTCTGGCGGCGCACTTTATTTGAGTTACGGAGCATCACCAATATTAGGAAATGTAGTTTTTGATAATAATTCTACAGGTAGTGGTTCTGGAGGTGCTATAATAGCGATAAATAGCACGCTCACAATAAATAATGCTACCTTCACAAATAATAACGTACAATCTTATGGTGGTGCTGTAGATAACCTTGACTCCGTAATTACCATAGAGAATGCCATCTTTAAAAATAATTCAAGTGAAAATGGAGGAGCTATAAGCACAAGAGGCTCTGCGGAAACTACAAGTACGACATTAACTAACGTAGCATTTATAGATAATACAGCAAACTTTCTCGGCGGAAGTGTATATACCGAAAACCAAATGGAAACTTACACGATAGTAAACGCTCTTTTTTATAATAATTCAGCAGCTTATAATGGTGCTGTTTATAATAGCGGAGATATGACTATAACCAATAGTACATTCATTAATAATTCTGCAGGTTTATATAACGGAAACAATTTGACACTATTTAACACCGTATTTTACAATAATGGTACTATTGATATTAATGGAGCTTTTTCAGCTAGTACATCTAACATTGCTTCAGATAATCCTAGCACAGATTTAGAAGCAACTACAGGGTTTGTTGACCTAACTGGTTTAGATGCAAGCAGTATATTTATAGATGTTAATGACCCTGATGGTGCTGATGATGTATGGAATACTACCGATGATGGTTTTTCTTTAGTAACAAACTCTCCATTGATAGATGCTGGTGATAGCAGCCTTATTACAGAAAACTATGATATAACAGGAGAAACCAATAGAATAATAAATAGCGCTATAGATATTGGAGCTTATGAAACGACAAATACCTTATCTACAAACGATATTAACGTAATCTCTAATTTTCTAGTATATCCAAACCCAGCAACAGATATTATTAATATCACCTCAACAAAGCCCATCACTAAAATTGAGCTATTTGATTTGTCTGGAAAACTAGTTTTAAAAACAACTAATTCAACTAATATAAATATTAGCTCATTACATTCAGGCTTTTATCTATTAAGTGTTTTTAGTGAGAATACAAAGACTGTTAAAAAGCTTATTATTAGGTAAATACCAAACTAATAATGCCATGTCTTGTTATGTTAACTTTAATGAAACATGGTTTTGTTAAAGAAAATAACTAATGCATTCATCGTTATTGATACTTGTTCCTTTTTATAAATCTATCCCGAATAATTCTTTAAAAAAAATGAAATAAGAAAAGCTCATAAATTAATTAAACACTTTTTATATATTTACGATTAAAAAGTTGAAAAATTGAATGAGTAAAATTCATATTCTTATTGTTGAGGACGATCCTTTTATAGCAGAAGATATTAGAGAAGCCCTTACCAATATAGATTATCAGGTTGTTGGTATAGCACATACTAAAATAGAAGCTATTAATTTACTTGAACAAACATCGCCAGATATAGTGTTGCTCGATATTAATCTTGGCGATAATTTAGATGGTATTTTAATTGCCGAAGCTATAAATTCCGACTTCCAAATTCCATTTTTATACCTTACTTCTTATTCCAATAAAGAAATTATTGACAAAGTAAAACATACGCTTCCAATGGGGTATATTGTGAAGCCATTTGATGAAGCAGATCTGTTTTCTGCCATTGAAATAGCCGTTTCAAATTATTACAAATTCAATAAAACCGAGGCTTTACATCTTGAATTAATTAATAACACCATTTCTAATACAATCACCCAAAAAGAGTTTGATATTTTAAAAGACATCTACCAAGGCAGTACTAATAATCAAATGGCAGAAACCCATTTTGTAAGCATTAATACCATAAAAACACATATAAAAAGCATCTACGAAAAACTAGATGTACACTCGCGCTCGGAGGTTATTATAAAACTAAAAACAATTACAAATAGTTAAATATCACCCCAATGGGTGAACTATAGGTTTTTTTTAGGTGTTATTTTTGAATTTAATCAAAAAAGCCCTAATTATGAAAACAAAATTATTTTACAGATTATTACTTACCGTGCTTTGCGGTATTTTTACAACACAAGTAAATGCACAAGAAGTTGGTGATACTTTTACTGCAAATAATGGTATTGAGTACCAAATAACATTTATTACTGATAGAGGAGCTAGTAAAGTAAAAGCTATAGACTATAGCGGTACAAGCACCTCTGTTGATATTCCTTTAATAGTTAGTGATGATGGCAATAGTTATAATGTAACAGCTATAGGTGATGAAGCTTTTAAACAAACCCATAACGAAGGTCCTTTAACAAGTGTTACAATTGGTAATGCTGTTACTTCAATAGGAAATCGTGCTTTTCAAGACAATAATTTTACAAGTGTTGATATACCAAATAGTGTAATCTCAATAGGAGATTATGCTTTTAGTTATAATAATATTACAAGTCTTACTATTGGTAGTGGTGTAACTTCTATAGGGGAAAGAGCTTTTACTTCAAATGATATTACAAGTCTTACTATTCCAAACTCTGTAACTTCAATAGGAAGATATGCTTTTGTTGGTAATGATTTAACCGAAGTCATTTCTCTAAGCGAAAATCCTGCAACAATAACAAGTAATGTATTTGATGACGATTCCTTGTTGGTTACTCAACTTAAAACATAGAGTTAACCATACCTGAAGGTAGTGAACAAGCTTATTATAATGCCAACTGGACAGGGTTTAAAACTATTAATAATCGTTTTACGGTACTTACTATTATTTACGAAGTAACAAATACCAACCCTTATGAAGTTAGTGTTGTAGGTTCTACTAATCCAACAAGAACAGCCATAACCATAGTATCAGATGTAGAAAACCCAAATAATAGCGCATACAATTATATTGTTACTGCAATAGGAGAAGCTGCTTTTTATAATCACACTAACATAACAGAGGTGACATCAGAAGATGAAACTCCTGCAACATTAGGAAATAATGCGTTTTTAGATAATAGCACCATACATTTAATCATACCAGAAGGTACAACCCAAGCTTATATAGATGCTGGATGGACAGGGTTTATAATTTCAGAAAAATTTACATTAGGAGATATGGTATATGAAATAATAAACACGAACCCACTTGAAGTTAGCATTATAGACTACACAGGAACAAGTACAGATGTAATAATAGATACAAGTGTTGATTATGATAATAATAATTATACTATAACGGCAATAGGAGAAAGAGCTTTCAATACTGCTAATTTAACAAGCGTTGTTTTTCCAAGCTCTTTAACTTCAATAGGAGAAAGTGCTTTCAGTTATAATGATTTAACAAGTATTACTATTCCAAAATCTGTAACTTATATAGGAGAAAAAGCTTTCGATTATAATGATATAACAAATGTTATATCAGAAAGTGAAAACCCGGCAAGATTAGAAAATAATACATTTTATAATAATAGTCTTATAACTTTAACCATACCAACAGGTACAACACAAATATATACAGATGCTAATTGGAGGAATTTTAAAACTATAGTAGAAAATTCAACATTATCCACACAAGAGATAGCCTTATCAAAACAATTATATATAATTACAAATACAAATACCTTAACCATAACAAGCCAATCTATTACCATAAAACAAGTAGAAATATACGCAATTACAGGTGCTAAAGTTAAAGTAGCTTCTGGTACAAACAACCAAATAGCAATTAATCATTTAAATACCGGTGTTTATATTGCAAATATTTACACAAATAAAGGTATTACCTCCAAAAAGTTTATAAAACGATAAGTTTATTTTTTTAACTTTTAAAAAGCCGGAGTTTAATACTTCGGCTTTTTTTGTGCGATACAAATTTCTAAAAAGAAAGTGGCTTAAAAAATGATTTAAAATTCCATAAACAACATAAATATTTATTACCAATAATTCAACACCACAACACTATAGCTATTTATCTTAACCCTTCCAGTACTACAATACATATTTTACATTCAGAAAATCAAAGCATTTCAACTATATAATTGTGAAATATCATTGGTGAAAAGTACTCTCCACAAAAGATAAAGTTTTAGATATTAGTACGTTTTAATCGGGATTATACCTTCTTAAAAAAAACCAAACGTCCATATTTTCAAATAATAACCATAACTTTTTTGTAGTTTTGAAATTCTATCAAAAAACAACAACATGTCAGATAAAAAACGCCTTTTTTTAGTAGATGCATATGCATTAATTTTCCGGGGTTATTATGCCTTTATAAAAAACCCAAGAATCAATTCCAAAGGCGAAGATACCTCTGCCATTATGGGGTTTATGAATTCACTTTTGGATGTAATAAAAAGAGAACGACCAGACCATTTAGCTGTTTGTTTTGATAAAGGAGGTAGTGCAGACCGTGTAGAAATATTTGAAGCTTACAAAGCAAATAGAGATGAAACACCCGAAGGTATAAAAACAGCCATTCCCCATATTTGTAATATTCTTGAAGCCATGCATATTCCTATTATGGTAAAAGAAGGGTATGAAGCCGATGATGTTATTGGAACACTTGCAAAGAAAGCCGAAAAAGAGGGCTATACCACTTTTATGGTAACGCCAGATAAGGATTTTGCACAGTTGGTTTCAGAAAATATTTTTATGTATCGTCCTGTATTTGGTGGAGGGTATGAAACTTGGGGCATACCTGAAGTGCTGAAAAAATTTGAAGTTACTGACCCTCTACAAGTGATTGACTTTTTAGGCATGATGGGTGATGCAAGTGATAATATTCCAGGACTTCCTGGCGTTGGCGAAAAAACAGCTAAGAAATTTTTAGCACAGTTTGGTAGTATGGAAGGCTTGTTGGCCAATACTGATCAGTTAAAAGGAAAGATGAAAGAGAAAGTGGAGGCGAATGGAGAATTGGGTTTGCTATCTAAAAAATTAGCAACCATCATGCTGGATGTTCCAGTGGAATTTAATGCTAAAGATTTCGAAATGTCGGAACCAGATGTTCCTAAAGTGACCGAAATTTTTCAAGAATTAGAGTTTAGGCGTTTAATTGATAATTTTACAAAAACCTTTGCTGTTCAACAAACAACTCCTGGTGAAGTAACAAATAAGGCTTCAGAAGTCACGAAAACAAAAGAAACACCAAAGGAAGTAAAATCGGCTGGAGCAGGACAATTCTCTTTGTTTGGAGCCGAACCAAGTTCCGCAGAAGTGTCAACCGAAAATACTTTAGAGCGCAAAACCATTGAAAATACCTCCCATTTTTACCAAAGTGTAGCGCCTGGTATAGCAACAAAATTGTTTGTTAAAAACTTAATGCATCAAACGTCTGTTTGTTTTGATACTGAAACTACGGGGTTAAATCCTTTAACGGCAGAATTGGTTGGTATAGCATTTTCATGGGAAGTAGGTAAAGGTTTTTATTTGCCATTTTCAGAAAAGAAAGAAGAAGCACAAGAATTAATAGAACAATTGCGACCATTTTTTGAAAGCGAGACTATTGAAAAAGTTGGGCAGAATTTGAAATACGATATTAAGGTTTTAGCAAAATATAATATTGAGGTTAAAGGGCCGTTATTTGACACCATGTTAGCGCATTATTTAATTAATCCAGATATGCGTCATAATATGGATGTGTTGGCGGAAACCTATTTAAATTATACGCCTGTTTCTATTGAAACGTTGATTGGCAAAAAAGGAAAAAATCAGCTTTCAATGCGCCATGTGTCTTTGGAAAAACAAACGGAATATGCGGTAGAAGATGCCGATATCACCTTGCAGTTAAAAAAACTTTTTCAAAACGAATTAGGAGAAGCTAATACGCAAACTCTTTTTGATGATATTGAAATTCCTTTGCTACGTGTTTTAGCAGCTATGGAATTGGAGGGAATTAATTTGGATGAGAAATTTTTGAATTCTTTATCTGAACAGCTTAATACTGATATCTCAAATCTTGAAAAAAGCATTTACGAGGCTGCAGGTGAGGAATTTAATATTGCCTCTCCAAAACAATTAGGTGATATTTTATTTGATAAGATGAAATTGGTTGACAAGCCTAAAAAAACGAAAACAGGACAGTATGCCACTGGTGAAGAAATTTTGAGCTACTTAGCAAAAGATCATGAAATTATTCAACAGATATTAGATTATAGAGGGTTGTCAAAATTAAAAAGTACTTATGTTGATGCACTACCAAATCAGGTTGAATCTTCAACAAAACGGGTGCATACAGATTATATGCAAACTGTTGCAGCTACAGGGCGATTAAGTAGTAATAACCCAAATCTTCAAAACATTCCTATTCGTACAGAACGCGGTAGGCAAGTACGAAAAGCCTTTGTGCCAAGAAATGAAGATTATATTTTGTTGGCTGCCGATTATTCGCAAATAGAACTTCGAATTATAGCGGCTTTAAGTAAAGAAGAAACTATGATTTCGGCCTTTAAAAATGGTGAGGATATTCATGCGTCTACGGCATCCAAAGTATTTAATGTGCCAATTGCTGAGGTTACCCGTGAACAGCGAAGCAATGCTAAAACGGTAAATTTCGGTATTATTTATGGCGTTTCGGCGTTTGGATTGAGTAATCAAACCAATTTATCTCGTAGTGAATCCAAAGAATTGATAGATACCTATTATGAAACCTATCCAAAGCTTAGAAAATTTATGAGCGAACAAGTTGATTTTGCACGTGATAATGGTTATGTGCAAACCGTTTTAGGACGCAGACGTTATTTAAAAGATATTAATTCTCGAAATGCGGTAGTGCGTGGGGCAGCAGAACGTAATGCGGTAAACGCACCCATTCAGGGAAGTGCGGCCGATATTATTAAAATTGCTATGATTAATATTTATAAGAAACTTCAAGCAAATAATTATAAAACTAAAATGCTTCTACAGGTGCATGATGAATTGGTTTTTGATGTGTATAAACCAGAATTAGATGCTATTAAAGATTTGGTTAAAACCGAAATGGAACACGCTTATAAGCTGGAAGTGCCATTGGATGTTGAAATTGATACAGGATTAAATTGGTTGGAGGCACATTAAAACGGGTTTTATAAAAAAACAATACCCTTCCTTCAATTTGAAATAGTAATTTATCACATATTCTAAGCACTACGGTTTCAGTAGAGTTTTTCTATTAGAATATTTTTGTTAATTATCACCTGTAATGGGATAATTGGCATTTTATTGAGATTGCTACTATAGAATTTAAATAGAATAAATCAATTGAAATATAGTCATGTTGTCCTTTAGCAGAAGTGATGACTTTATAAGGGTAATATTTAGATAAAAACGCTTCATATTCATGGCAATATTTACTATGTTGCCTGTTTACAATAGAATCAGAAAACCGAATATTTATGAAGTTCAATAAATTAGTAGGCATAGAGCCTTTAGGGTTAATACCTTCAGCAAATAAAGACTTAGAATCTTTTGCAAAAACACTTATTCTACATACTGATATGCCATCCAATGCAGATGAAATTGTAAAGCGTATTGGAGATGCCGATGCGGTATTACTAAGTTATACATCAACATTGACCAAGGATATTATAGAGCGTTGCCCTAATATAAAATACATTGGGATGTGTTGCTCTTTATATGCGCCAGAGAGTGCCAATGTTGATATTCATTATGCTCATTCACGGGGTATTACAGTTACGGGTGTGCGTGACTATGGTGATGAAGGCGTGGTAGAATATGTTATTAGCGAATTAGTTAGGTGTTTACACGGTTTTGGAACTACGTCAGATGGAAAACCAAGAAAAGCCTGGAGTGGTATTCCACGAGAAATAACAGGATTAAAAACAGGTATTATAGGGTTGGGGAAATCAGGAGGTATGGTTGCTGATGCGCTTCATTTTTTAGGAGCAGATATCACGTATTTTGCTCGTAGTGAAAAACAAGAAGCCAAAGGCAAAGGCTATGAGTTTTTACCTTTAGAAGAATTGCTTGAGGTAAACGAAGTACTAATTGCATGTTTAAATAAAAATACCATTTTATTGCATGAAAACGAGTTTTCTAAATTGGGTAATAAAAAGATATTATTTAACACAGGATTATCGCCTGCATGGGATGCCAAGCCATTTGAAGAATGGTTAAATACAGGTGATAATGTTGTGTACTGTGATACCCTTGGTGCTTTAGGTCATGAGCACTTATTAAGCAAACCAAACGTAAATTGCTTACAGGTTTCTACAGGTAGAACTCAACAAGCATTTATAAGGCTAAGTGAAAAAGTTTTAGCAAATGTAACCGCTTACTTTAAAAAGCAATAGGAGCAGTTATATTTCTTAATGTATTAACAATACTCCAGCCTGCAATTTGTGCTGTTTGACTATAAATGTCTATAACAGCATGAACTTGCTGGCTTTTTATTGCAATACGGTGTTTGTCTCCAACGTAATCTGGAACAGATGTAATGGAGACCTTAACATTTTCAGGTCCTGTGGAAGCCAATGCTGCAGCTACAGAAACGTTTACTTGATGCGGAAAAAGTGTAATAGCCTCAACAGCATTTCCTTCAAAAACTTGACGTGTTTCGGTTTCTATAATATCATCATAAACAGGGGTTCGTCTTAAAGGTCTTGGCCCTTTTGTTGTATCAAAGGTTACTGTACTGGATTCCATTAAAGAAACTGTTCTTAAAACATCAAAACCACCAATGGCACCAGATGCTATATGAACGCGTGTTCGGTTTTCTGAAGCTGTTTTTTTAACCAATTCATAAAATTCTGCATCAGCAAGACCTCCAATAGAAAGCGTTACAATAGAGGAACCGTTCTTTAAGGCGGGAATCACTAATTCCTTCAAAGCGTCTGGAGATGCTATTTCAGCAATATAATCAGGTTTTAAGTCTAATAAATCTTGTAGCGAACAGCATGCGATGCATGAGCCACCGTTTTTAGATTGTTGAATGAAGTTAGCAAAATTTTGAGCTTTTTCAAAAGTTCTTGAATAGGTGCCAATAATTTTATAATCGGGTAATAAGCCTTTGTCTAATGCTTGTAATACTATGCTTGCAAGCTTTCCGCAGCCAACAATAGCTAATGTTTTAGTTTCCATACAGGCAAACATATTGCTTTTTTAATTCAAAACCAATTACGTTTTTTTTGGCTTAAATATTCCTATATTTTAATTTTTATTAAAGAAAATAATCATACTAAAATCTAAACTTAGTAGTTTGTTTGAATAATGAATTAAGATGTTTGTTATAGCAGATTAAAAGAAATATAAAAGAGAATTTAATTTCGCTTTTTCTTCTTTCTAAATTTCGCTTTGTTTTTTCTTTGGTTAAAAGGAATGGCATCATCAAAGGTATGTTTAGCCTTGTTTGGTTTGTTTTTACGCCAGCTGTTGTTGTCAGGAAGTAGTACTTTTAGTAAATCTTGACGACCTAATTTGTTTAAGGTATTTTTAATCCAGGCTTTATTTTCATCTTTGTACCAAAAGAAAAACCGATGCTGTTCATCTTTTTCTTTACGGGTTTTTGGAGTATTTACTTTTTTTAGGGTGTAGGGGTGGTAACCGCTATAATAAATAACTGTTGCAACCGTCATAGGAGTAGGGGTAAAGCCCTGTACTTGCTCCAATTGAAAGCCCATATCTTTGGTTTCGGCAGCGAGATTAGCCATGTCTTCAGCTTCACATGCTGGATGATTTGAAATAAAATATGGGATTAATTGTAATTTTAAATTGTTTTTAATATTTATTTTATCAAAACGTTCTTTAAACTTATGAAAATAAGAAAAAGAAGGTTTTCTCATCAGTTTTAAAACAGGATCGCTGGTATGTTCTGGAGCTACCTTTAATCTGCCAGAAATGTGCTTGGTCATGACCTCTTCAGTATAGGCAT
The DNA here is from genome assembly GCF_001310225.1 of Pseudalgibacter alginicilyticus. GTDB lineage: Bacteria > Bacteroidota > Bacteroidia > Flavobacteriales > Flavobacteriaceae > Pseudalgibacter > Pseudalgibacter alginicilyticus. The sequence continues at coordinate 3,215,530 of NZ_CP012898.1, forward strand.
CTAACTCTTTTGGATCAGAGTTTTTATTGAATTCTGGTACCAGCATATCATGGCGTATACCACTACCAATAAATGATTTTTTTATTTTTGGATGACTATCAACCGCCTGGTACAATTCTGTTAAGGGTTTGTGAGAGGTGTCTAAGTTACTACAAATAACAGGTGAAATACATGAAGGCGCAACACATTTATCGCATATAGATTGCACTTTACCTTTCATTTTATACATGTTGGCACTTGGTCCACCAATATCTGATAGATAGCCTTTAAAATCAGGCATATTTGCTACAGTATCTACTTCTCGTAATACAGATTCTTTACTCCGTGAGGCAATAAATTTACCCTGATGTGCCGAAATGGTACAAAAGCTACACCCTCCAAAACACCCCCGATGAATGTTGATGGAAAATTTAATCATTTCGTAAGCAGGAATAGGTCCGCGTTTATTGTATTTAGGATGTGGTAGCCGTGTATAAGGTAATTCAAAAGAAGCATCAATTTCATCCTCCGTCATGGTTGGGTATGGTGGATTAATCATCAATGTTTTATTACCAATCTTTTGAAAAATACGTCTTGCAGCTAATTTATTACTTTCTTGTTCTATGGTTTTAAAATTGGAAGCATATGCTTTTTTATCCTGTAAACATTTTTCATGCGAAGCAATTTCAACATCTTCCCAATTGCTATTTTTAGGAATAGCATCTTTAGAATCTATTAAAAGTGCAGTTTGCAACACCGTGTTTATATTGCTAAAAGGGACCCCTTTTTGTAGTAATCGAACAACTTCCCGCAAAGGTTGTTCTCCCATACCATACACTAACATGTCAGCTTTTGAGCTCTCTAAAATAGAAGGCATTAATTTGTCACTCCAATAATCATAATGTGTTACACGACGTAATGATGCTTCAATACCTCCAATTAAAACAGGGACATTAGGCCACTTTTCTTTTAAAATATTAGAATATACGGTAGTAGCATAATCGGGTCTAAAACCAATATCGCCATTGGGTGTGTATGCGTCTTTGTCACGCTTTTTTTTGTTGGCGTTGTAATTGCTAATCATTGGATCCATACAACCACCTGTAACTGCAAAAAACAATTTTGGCGCTCCCATTTTTACAAAATCCTGTAAATTATCATTCACATTGGGTTGCGGTACAATGGCCACACGTAGCCCATAACTTTCCAAAATACGGCCAATGACTGCTGGTCCAAATGACGGATGGTCTACATAGGCATCCCCACTAAATAGGATGACGTCCAAGGCATCCCAACCGCGAATCTTTACCTCTTTGTTTGTGGTAGGCAACCAATCTGAAAGTTTTAACTCTTGCATAGCGCTGCAAAAATAGGTAAAAATCGGTTCCTAAATAAGATATACTAAAGAATCAGAATAACGGACTGATTTTTTTGCCTTTCCAATACCATCCTTAGCACAAATAAAAAGTTAAAAACATGATACAAATTCTTTTGACAATTTGTAAGAAAGTATTTGTATTAGCAATAACATTGGAAAGTAAAATCGATAAGAATGACTAAGAAACTAAAAAAACGTTCCATAGCCTCTCCTATAGACCATATTTTCCGGTCTCATTGAAAAATGCACCTATGGCATTTTTGCCTTATTTTGGAAAAGCCAGGCAAACTCCGTTTTTATCAGGAACCAATAAGACGGATAAAAAATAAAAACTGGCAACCAACAAAAGATATAAATCATAGCATCCAAAATGCTAACACGAAAGTTTTTGCTTACTTTTAACGGACTATATAAAAAGCAAAAATAAAGAGCTGGGTTGAATGCTACGCTTTATATCCATATCGTTGCCAACAAGCTAAAAAAATCAAAATAATTACCAAATTGGTAACTTTTTATTATATTTGCGTCAAACAATTATAATGTGAGAGTAATTGCAAAACGAACTTTACGAGATTTTTGGGAAAAACACGCTGATTGTGAAGAACAATTAAAATCGTGGTATAGAGAAACTGAAAAATCCGAATGGAACAATATTAACGAATTAAAAAGTGAATATCCGAGTGCTAGTATTTTAAAAGACAATCGAATTGTTTACAATATAAAAGGTAATAATTATCGCTTGATTGTAAAATTTAATTTTGAGTACGGAATATGCTGGATAAGATTTATCGGAACTCACGCTGAATATGATAAAATTGACGCAAATAATATCTAATTATGAAAATATTACCAATTAGAAACGAAAATGACTATGAAAACGCACTCAACAGACTTGAGGAAATTTTTGATGCAAAAAAAGGAACCGAAGATGGAGACGAATTGGAAATCCTGTCAATTTTGATTGATAGATATGAAAATGAACAATTCCCAATCGGAATGCCTGACCCAATCGAAGCAATTAAATTCCGAATGGAACAAATGGGGATGAAACAAAAGGATTTAGCAGAAGTTGTTGGATTTAAAAGCAGAGTTAGCGAAATTTTGAATAAAAAAAGGAAACTGACTCTAGATATGATTAGAAAACTCAACACTACTCTACATATCCCTACTGAAGTTTTGATTCAAGATTATTAATTGAAAAAAGCCAGTTGGCAACAAAGTGTATAATTAATTGCTTGTTCGAGCTTGCTTACGAAAATCCTCGCGGATTTTCTATTCGGTTTTTATTTGTTAACTTAGTTGCTTAACCACGCAACAAACCATATACAAACACGTTGTGCCCAATTTTGATCCGTCCTGAATAAAGGCTACATAATTTTAAACATTATGTACAAAAATGACAAAGTAATCAGACGGTATTCAGAACCTTTCAAACTGAAAATTTTAGCCGAACTTACAACCAGTAAACACACAAAGAGCGAACTTTGTAAACTCTACTCCATTGCTCCAACAACGGTCAACGAGTGGATTAAAAAGTACAATCGTAAAGATCTAATGAACACCAGAGTAAAAGTGGAAACAAAAGACGAAACCTAACGAAGTGGTTCAGCGAAGCTAAATATCTAGAATTAAAGCACTTCAAAAAGAGATTGAACAGCTTAAAAAACTACTGATTAAAAAGGATTTAGATACTTTGGTTTTAGATTCATACCTTGAGGTAGCTGCCGAAGACTTAGGCTATAAATCTGTAGCTGAACTAAAAAAAAAGCTAAGTATAAAGCCTTAATTAAAGCTAAAGAGAAATCTAAGGGATTTACATCTTTAACAACTATAACGCGTTGTTTTGGTCTTAAACGTGATGCGTATTATAAATACAAATCTAGAGCTGATAAGCGGTTAATACAGGAACAACAAATTATAAAAATAGTCAGTAGAAAACGTAAATCCCTTCCTAGAGAAGGTGTGCGTAAACTCATTAGATCGTTAGACAATGAGTTTTACAAAGCCAATATTAAAGTCGGCAGAGACTCTTTATTTAGCGTACTTAGAAAGTATAATATGCTCACACTAAGAAAGAAAACCAGTGCCAGAACTACAAACTCTTATCATCGCTTTTATAAATACAATAACCTGATAAAAGATATGGAAATTACAAGGCCTAATCAGGTGTGGGTAAGCGATATTACCTACATAAGAACCATTAAAGGATTTTGTTACTTAGCACTAATAACAGATATGTATTCTAGGAAAATTGTCGGTTATGATCTAAGTGATAGCCTGGAACTAAAAGGATGTGTAAGAGCTCTAAACAAAGCTCTGTACCAAACAAAGAGCACTAAAGATTTAATACATCATTCAGACAGAGGCATACAGTATTGCAGTAATGTATACACACAAGTTCTTAAAAGAAATAAGATAGATATTAGTATGACGGAAGAAAACCATTGTTACGAAAATGCCATGGCAGAGCGTGTGAACGGCATATTAAAAGATGAATTTTACCTCGACCAAACCTTTGATAACGTGGATCGCGCGAAAAGAGCTACAAAAAATGCAATTAATTTATACAACCAAATAAGATTACATTTATCTTTAGACTATAAAACACCGAATATGGTATATTTAAAAACAGCGTAAATCAATTATTAACCTGTAGCCATATTTCAGGACGAGACATTTGAGAAACATCACTTACTATGAATAGATTTAATAAAAAAGAATCGGATTTTGGAAAATAGCATATTAAAATATCTCTCAAAATACACTTTAATTACAAAGGAGTTAGAGAATGCGGTAAACGAAAGTGCATTTTTCAAAACCTATAAGAAAGGGGCAATTTTACTTAAAGAAGGTGGTTTTTCAAATGAATGTTATTTCATATTAAAAGGGTGTATTAGGAGCTATTTTTTGAAAGATGGCGAAGAAAAAACCATAGAGTTTTATACGGAAGAAGATGTTGTCACACCCGCCAATTATGGAAAATCAACACCTTCTCGTTATTACTTAGAATGTATAGAAGATACAGTTGTGAATGTGGGAAATCCAACCGTAGAAAAAGAAATGTATAAAAAGTACCCACAATTAGAATCCTTATCAAGAGTAATAGCTGAAGTAATATTAACAAAGCAACAAGAATCTTTCACTGAATTTAAAACATCTACCCCAAAAGAACGCTATTTAAATTTACTTAAAACAAAACCCGATTTACTTCAAAGAGTCTCTCAATATCAAATAGCTAGCTACTTAGGTATTACACCAGAGTCGTTAAGCCGAATCAGGAAGAGAATAATAAACGAATAAATTGATTTCTTAACTTAAGTCAATGAGTTCAAAATAACCCCATGATATTTTTGTGAAAATTTTAAATAGTAAAAATATCATGGATAAAATCAGAAAGAAATCAATTGCAGTTGGAATACTATTAATTCTTAGCATAGTAGTAGGTGTTTTGAGCATAGACCCAGTAATTGATGAAATGGGTAATTTTGAAAGTGTTTCTATCCATTCAAATGCAATATTATTTAGAGCTTTTATGCAGTTTATTTTAGCTCTTATTTATGCAAGTATTCCTATAATATTATATTCACTACTGAAAAAAGTTAATACCAGTCTAACGATTGGCTTTCTTGTTTTCAGAATAATTGCAGTGGCATTTATTTTTATAGGTTGGTTGAGTATACTGCTGTTATTGGTATTAAGTCAGGAGTTTGTAAAAGCAGGGAGTACTGAACTATCTCATTTTCAAACAATAGATAATTTAATACGTTCGGGTAGAGATTTGGTAAACCATGTTGCAATGCCTTTAATTCTGAGCGTGGGTAACCTAATGTTCTATGCTATTTTGTATCAATCAAAACTGATTCCTAGGTGGTTATCTGTTTGGGGGCTTGTTGCTACTGTGCTAAGTGGAATTATTGCAAGCTTACTACTCATGTTTGATGTTATTGATATTATTACTCCTACTTATGTTTCACTAGCCTTTCCTACGGCTTTGTTGGAGATAACTTTAGCAATATGGTTGATAGCTAAGGGTTTTAATTCGACTATTGTAAATTCAATTATTGAGAAAAAATGAAAGTAAATTACGCCTTTACAACATGCATATTAATCTTGTTTTCTTTTTACTCTATTGGACAAAATAAACTATCCCAAAGCCAAGTCTTAGAAGACTACACTATTTTCAAAGAAATTCTAACCACAGGACATCCAAGTTTATATGAATATACTTCAAAACCTGAATGGGATAGTATTTTTAATACGTTTGAGCAAAAAGACATTAAGGAAATAAGGACTTCTAATGACTTCTTTAAGTCTATCTCCACTATTGCTGACAAGGCAAAAGACGGTCATTTAGTAATACACCATCCAAAAATGGACACGGTACCTCCATTATTCCCATTACTATTGAAAATCATAGATGGGAAACTATATACTGACACTGATGATTTTAGAATTCCCCTTGGTTCTGAAATAACCTCTATCAATGGCAAGTCTTCTCAAACTATTCTAAAAGACTTATTGAAGTATGCACCATCAGATGGTTTCAACTTAACGAAAAAATACCGACAAATAGAAAAAGAATTCGGGATACTTCATTTTTACGAATATGGAAGTAAAGAAAGTTATTCTGTAAAATACACGACCGCAGACGGTGAAGTGAAAACAAATATAATTGCTCCAAAGTCATTTAAAAGCATCGGTAACCGATACCCTAATAGAAATTCTCACTTTGCAGCGTATCATCAAGACACAAATCGACTTGACTACTTTAGAAATAGAATAGCAGAAAAATGGCCATTTGTTTATTATATAGACTCCATAAATACGGCAGTATTAACCGTTAACTCATTCGGTTTAGACCCACAGGAATTTAAATCAAAGCTAATTGGTTTATTTAAAGAAATTAAGAAGAAGAAAGCCGAAAACCTTATAATAGATGTTAGGCAAAACATTGGAGGGTACAGAATCAACGCAATTAACTTGTACTCTTTTTTGACGAATGAGCCTTTTAAACAAAGAATATCAGAAAGTGCTGTTACAAATGTGTTACCTCAAGAAAAATATATTATTCATACAATGTCTGATTATACTGAATTCTTCGAAATGTATTTTGCTTCAGCTCAAAAAGAGGATGAGCGGTGGATATTAACAGAAGACCACGCTCAAGCTGAAATGATTCCATATAAAAAACCATTTAAAGGAAATGTCTATGTATTAATTGGAGGCAACACCTATTCTGCTGCTAGTGCGTTTGCCTTAAGTGCGAAAAACGACAAAAATATAACTCTTGTTGGTGAAGAAACTGGAGGGGGCTACTATTTCCATACGGCTCAATATTCTGCCTTATACGAACTTCCAAATTCTAAAATAATGGTACGTATGCCATTTGTAAAAATTGATAAATATGTTTTTGATAATTCTGTTCCAAAAGGGAGTGGAATATTGCCCGATAAAGAAGTAACCTTAACTGTTGAGGACTTAATTAAAGGAACAGATAGCCAGTTAGATTTTGTAGTTAAACAGATTAGCATAAAATAAAAAACGTGTGGTGACAATGAACTGAGGTAAAAAACAAGTAAAATGACTTAATTGTTCACCAAAGTGTATCTGTGGGTACTATTTATTTTACATTAATCTCTCTACAAGTTTAGTCTTATTGTGGATAGATGAGTTTTATCTTGACGAAACCTTTTATAATGAAAGGGCTATAAAAAATGCCATTAATTTATGCAATGAAGTCCAGATACTCTCTATGTCTTTAGACTATAAAACACCAAATATGATATATAAATTATCGGTTTAAAATAAATTTTTACCTGTAGTCATATTTTTCATGACAAAACATATAAACAAAATCTAAATTAAACATCATCAGAGTTTACTAACTAAGCGTTTTTGCCAAAGATTTTTTTTCTGTGATTGACCCCCCAATTATATAATTCCAAAATAACTTTTTTTAATGTTTTGGAATGTGCTGTAGGTGTATATTCTGTTCTTACAGGGAAACCATTTAAAACCGTTCTAGTAATTAACTGGTTTTCTTCCATATCTTTTAATTCTTTTGATAATACTTTGGTACTTAATTTTGGAATACTACGTTCAATTTCTCTAAAATGCTTATTGCCTTCCCAAATTGAAATTAAGATTAAAATCTTCCATTTGCCACCTATAACATCTAAGGTATCTCTTACAGGTAATAAGGCAGACATACATTCTTTGTGTTCTTTCTTTTTCATTATTATTGTTTCATGATTACCTTTAGGTAACTAGTTACCTAAAGGTATCTGATTACTAATGGTAATCAAAAATAGTTAATTTTGGCATAGTATTAATAACAAAAATTTAAAATGAAAAATAAGGTTTTAACAGTTTTATGTATTCTTTTCGGATTAATGATGATTAATTCAGGTTTAAACAAATTCTTTAACTACATGCCAATGCCAGAGATGTCTGAAAAAATGATGCAAATAATGGGCGGATTTATGACTATAAAATGGATTTCTCCCCTTGTAGCCATTGTTGAAATCATTGGTGGAGTTTTAATTGCAATACCTAAAAAAAGAGCTTTAGGTGCCATCGTAATTCTTCCAGTGATGATTGGAATTTTTGTGCATCATTTAGTACACGATATAGCTGGTATCTCAATAGCTCTAATTTTATTGGCTATAAATTTATGGGCAATTATGGCTAGTTGGGATAAATACAAACCAATTATAGAAAATTAGTTAGTTTAATTAAACCTTAGTAGTAAATTTTAAACTTAGCAGATTATTCAAAAAACACTGCTGTGAAGTGCTGTGGAAAAACAAAAGCTTGTTTTAATAGCTTATTACACATGGTTATTAGGTAAATTTTTATTTCTTATTTAATAGTCATAAATCTATCTACAAGTCTTATTGTTGATAGATGAGTTTTATCTTGACGAAACTTTTTATTGTGAACCTTACGCTAAAAGGGTTGTAAAAAATGCCATTAAATTATGGGGTACCCTATGCTTTTATACTATAAAACACCAAATATGGTATATAAATTATCGGTTTAAAATGAATTTTAATCTGTAGCCATATTTCAGGACAAGGCATTTTGATGCTAAAATAGTTTTTGCTTTGAGTTAAAATTATTTCATTAACCCAATCACTTATACAAGATTAGTATTAATTTACTTTTATCTTTCTATGCTTATGAGTCATAATTTATAATTTTTGAATTTAGTTTTATATTCTTCAATTCTCAATATTGATATTTTTGACAAATAGATTCAATTTAAGTGTCTAAATCTATTTTTAATAATTTAATATTCCATAATATAAAACTATGAAAACCTTAATGCTAAGTTGTACGGTAATTATGTTACTACTGAATTCTGTACATTCACAATCTACTAACGATTCACTTGACCCTTATGCTGATGAAACGCTAGCTGAACGTGATGCGCGTATGGAATGGTTTCGTGTTGCAAGATTTGGAATGTTTATACACTGGGGTGTTTATGCTGTACCAGCAGGAATTTACAAAGGTGAAAAAGCAGGAAAATATGGCGAATGGATTATGTCAGACGCAAGCATACCCATGGCCACATATCAACAATACTCTAAAGCGTTTAATCCTGTTAAATACAATCCAGAAGCTTGGGTAAAACTAGCTAAGGATGCAGGCATGAAATATATTGTTATTACGTCTAAACATCATGATGGTTTTGCTCTGTTCGATTCTAAAGTTTCGGAATGGGATATTATGGATGCTTCTCCCTACAAAAAAGACCTGATTGCTCCCTTGGCAGAGGCATGTAAAAAACATGGCATTAAGTTAGGACTTTACTATTCGCAAGCTCAGGATTGGATTCAGGGTGGTTCAGCTAGAGGCAATAATAAAAAAGGCAAGTGGGATCCAGCTCAGGAACATGATATGGACGATTATATAAAAAATATTGCTGTGCCTCAAGTCAAGGAAATTTTAACACAGTACCAACCTGCTATATTATGGTGGGATACACCACGAGGAATGACTAAAGAACGTGCAGAACAATTTTTACCATTATTAAAACTTGCTCCAGGAGTCATTCATAACAACAGATTAGGTGGAGATTACGAAGGTGATATTAGTACTCCTGAACAATTTATCCCAGGTACTGGGTTATCTGGTGATTGGGAATCATGCATGACGATGAACAACACTTGGGGATATAAAAGTTACGATCACAACTGGAAATCAACAGAAACACTGATTCAAAATTTGGTTGACATTGCTAGTAAAGGAGGAAATTTCCTTCTTAATGTAGGGCCAACTGCTGAAGGTTTAATCCCAGAGCCAAGTGTTGAACGTTTAAAAAATATTGGAGAATGGATGGATAAAAATAGTGAGTCGATCTATGGTACAAGCGCTAGTCCTTGCCGTACACCTGCATGGGGGCGTATCACCACACTTAACAAAGGAAAAAATACGACACTTTATCTTAATGTTTTTGATTGGCCAGAAAATGGAAAGCTATTTATTCCTATTACCAATAAAGTACAATCTTGTAACTTGCTTGTAGATGCGTCTAAAAAATATAAAACCAAAACCGACGAGCAGGGTACCACAATTTCTTTAGCAGGCAAAGCTCCAGATTCAATAAGCTCTGTTATTGTATTAGAATTAAACGGTAAACCTATGGTAAGCGATGCAGACAAAATCAAACAAAATAAAGATGGAATCATTCTATTACCTGCTCAAAAATCCATAATTAATAATGTAATAGGCTCGCATGTAGTTTACAATAAGAATAATGATTGTATTGATCAATGGTCAAATGCGAAAGCAACCGTAGATTGGGATTTCACTGTGGATAAAGCAGGTACATATATTATTTTGCTGGACATAGCATCAGAAGAAGAAAGTGCTATAGAATTAGATGTTGCAGAACAAACAATTAAGACCAAACTACCAGCAACAGAAGGATTCACATTTTATAAAACTATTAATGTTGGGGAAGTTGTTATCCAAAAAGCGGGTGATTATAGCATACATATGAAACCAGATTATAAAGATTGGAAAGCAATCAACTTACAAAAAGTACGGTTGTTGCCTAAATAATTCTGGGTTAAGTTATTTAATTAAGAATTATCAAATTTGTAATACGAATGAAAAGTCCATTAAACTTGGACTTGCAAAATACGATTTGCTAACAAAGAAATGAGATAAAAGTAAGCTGATTTCGCTAATCTGTGAACAAAATTTTATCTGAAGGATTACCGGTTTTTTTATAGGAAAAGCTTGTTTTAATAGCTTATTACACATGGTTATTAGGCAAATTTTATTTCTTAACCAATAGTCATAAATCTCTCTACAAGTCTTATTGTTGATAGACGAGTTTTATCTTGACGAAACCTTTTATTGTGCCCCGTACTGAATAAAGACTACATAATTTTAAACATTATGTACAAAAACCATTATCTCAAATACTAAAAAGTTTTTTCTACTCAAATCAAATTTGTTTGTTAAAAATAAAGATATATTTGGCGTAAAATTATTGGGAATATGTTTTCTACACGTGAAAACACAATAGATGATACCTCAATACTATTTTCAGTAGTAAATAATATAACAAAAACTACAAATAACAATAACCCAATAAACATTAGATAACAACCTGATTATGAATAATATTTTCAATGTATCTGTTCTAACATTTTTTATAATTGTCACTTTACAGTCTTGTGACTCTAACGACGATTTTACCTCTTACGAACAAGTAATAACAACAGATTTAGCAAATAAAGTGATTACTACAGCAAGTTCTATTAATGATTATAACTTCTTTGTAAATAATGCGGCAAATAGCAGCTGTAGTTTTATACAATATACTTGGGGTTATTTTAATAATCCTGAAGGAGATTATTATGAATTTACTTTAGGGCCTATAGAATCATTAGATATGTGGCTTAAAGAGTATGAGGATGCAAAAACAGATGCATTGAAAGCTACAGGCATACAATTTTCTAACGAAGATTTTTTTATAAAACAATTAAATAATCCAAGTGGTTTTGCAGGTATATCTGAAAGGGAATCAATTTTAGAATACTTTGAATATTGTTATTTAACTTGGACTGAGACTTCTGTTTATTCTGTACCTTTTTCTGACATTTCTATAAATTGTGATAGTAATGCAACAATATACTTTTGGTTATTTGATGAGAATGGTAAAGTTGATAGTTTTGAGGGTATTGGTTTAAATTCATTAGATGGATTATTGACAGATTATAATTTAGATAATAATACAAATTATAGTAACGATAATATACGGATTGGTAGTGTAACCTACACTTCCAACAACGAAGAGTTATGGCTTAGAGATCAAGATGATTTGATGAATTACTTTGAAAACTGTATGCTATCAAGAGATACTTCTGAGAGCGACTGTTTAAACTTTGTTTATCCTTTGCAGGTAAATCGTACAAATAAACAAATAGATGACGTAATTACTCTAGAAAATGATGAAGATTTGGTAACTACTTTTAATACAAATGCAGACGAACTAACTTTTATATTCCCTATAAAATTATTAGGTGCGGATGGAACTCATTTAATTGTAGAGTCTAATGATAATCTTGAAAATGCTATAGATAATTCAGTTGATTACTGTTACTAAATCTTTTAAAGAATTGTAAAAAAGTCAGCTCATAACAAAGTACTGTGGTGAAAAGTAGGTAAAGTACCTTAATTTTTTATCAAAGTATATCTATGGTGTATTATCATACATCAATCTTGATTTTGTAATTGCAATATCTTGTTTTATAGCTGATTACATATTGCGCAGCAATTAAGGCTCTTTATCTTTTCTTACTAAGCACCCATAAATCTCTCGACAAGTTTTATTGTTGAAGAACAAATTTTATCTGCCAAACCTTTGATGAGTTAGCACAGGCCAAAAGCGCTTTAAAAAATGTTATTAATTATTCTACTGCAGTTAGATTACATGTATCTTTAGACTATGAAAGACCAATTATGGTGTGTAAATTATCAGCGTAAATTCAATTTTAACCTGTAATCCTATTTTAGGATGAAATATCTTAAAAAATTAAGAGAACTTTAAATGAAATCAAATAAATCAATCGCAATTTTGTTAGGCGTATTATCCGCCTTATTTTTTGCAGTAACTTTTGTATTAAATAGATTAATGTCGGTCGATGGTGGACATTGGATTTGGAGTGCTTCACTACGTTTCTTTTGGATGATTCCTTTTCTTTTGGTTTTAGTTCTTTTTAGAAAAAATTTGAAACCATTGCTGATAGAAATGAAAAAAAAACCTTGGCAATGGATGTTGTGGAGTACAATAGGTTTTGGCATTTTTTACGCACCTCTAACCTTTGCTGCTGCTTATGGGCCCTCTTGGCTTGTAGCAAGTACTTGGCAAATTACAATTGTAGCGGGAATGTTAATATCACCCATTATTAATAAAACAAGTTTTAAAAAAAACATATCATTGCAAGCTCTTCTTTTCTCATTAATCATATTGTTAGGCATATTAATTATGCAAATAAGTCAAGCAAAATCCATTTCAATGAATGAACTCTTACTGGGTACAATCCCCGTTTTAATAGCTGCTTTTGCATACCCATTAGGTAATCGCAAAATGATGCAGGTTACTAACGGAAAACTAAATGCCATTCAAAGAACCTTAGGAATGACCTTAGGAAGTTTGCCTTTTTGGTTATTATTGTCAATTTTTGGAGTTACCATCAATAAATTCCCAAATGAACTACAGGTGTACCAAACACTAATTGTTGCTATATGTTCTGGTGTAATTGCGACAGTTTTGTTTTTTATGGCTACAGATAAAGTTCAAAAAGATGAAAAAGCATTAGCTTCTGTAGAAGCCACACAATCTGCTGAAGTTCTATTTGCTCTTGTGGGAGAAATTATTATATTAAAAATTCACCTACCAGATATTTACTCCATTATAGGAATTGCATTAGTAATTATTGGTATGTTGTTACATAGTTTTAAAAAAGAAAAGAGAACTGTTAGTGGTTTGCAAGATTAAAGGTTAGTTGCTTACGGAAATACTTACAGACTTTCTGTCGGTGCTTTTTTTATTAAATTAGTTGTGGAAACACGTCGCAAATGATACATCTATATGTTATATTTATGAATAAATTTTAAACAGATTATAAGGCTTCTTTTTTCTAAATAAAATTATTTGAGGTAAGCTAAACAGGCATGTGGTGTTTGGTTTATGGGGTTTAGACGTTGTACCTATTTTTGGTATATTTGATGAATGAGTATTTATAATGAACAGAACATATCTGGCTATAGTGATATAGGTTTTAGTGTTCAATCCAAAGTTTAGTGTGTTTTTAAAATATCCATCAAATTTTTTGATTTAGCTTTAAAACAAAAATAAAACACATAAAAAGTTTTGGTTACTTGCTTAGTAGTGAATTAAATACTTTTATATTTCCTACTATAATCATAGTCTAGGCTCTTAGCCATAAGAAAAATAAACAATGCGAATAGTTTTTACAATATTGATTGCAATACATGGTATTATCCATTTATTTGGATTTCTTAAGGCGTTTGGTATATCTGAGTTTAAAGCAATCTCACACCCAATTTCCAAGTCATTCGGAATAGTATGGTTATTGACCTTTGTTTTATATGCAATTACCACAGTTCTATTAATTGCTCAATCTAATTATTGGTGGATGATTGGAATTATTGGAGTAGTCCTTTCACAGTTATTAATTATAAACTATTGGACTGATGCGAAATTTGGTACTTTAGCAAACCTAATTATTTTAACAGCGATAATTATTGCTTATTCAAATTTCAGCTTTAAGAAAAAGATTAAAGGAGAAAGCATAGCACTATTTCAGAATGCACAACTCAAAAACAAACATATTGTTACGGAAACATCATTACTTGACTTACCACCAATTGTGCAGAAATGGTTGGTTAACAGTGGCATTATGGGTAAAACATTAATATCTAACGTTTATTTAACTCAAGAAATTTTATTAAAATTAAAACCAGAACAAAAAACTTGGAATAAAGGCAAGGCAGAACAATACTTTACAATTCAACCACCAGCGTTCAATTGGAATATTAATACTGAAATGAATTCAATATTGAGCGTTGTTGGTAGAGACAAATTTGAAGAGGGTAAAGGCGAGATGATGATAAAACTTCTATCACTTATTCCTGTTGCTGACACAAAAAATGACAAAAAGATAAATCAAGCAACGTTGCAACGGTATTTAGCCGAAATCGTTTGGTTTCCTTCAGCAACTTTAAGCAAATATATAAAATGGGAGTCTATTGACGCCTATTCTGCTAGAGCAATCATGGAATATAAAGGAACTAAAGGTTCAGGTGTATTTCATTTTGATGAACATGGAAATTTTGAAAAATTCGTAGCAATGCGTTATCAAAATTCTAATGATACCGAACCTACCGAATGGACTGTAACTGCTACTAAAACCGGCGAAAGGAACGGAATAAAAATCCCAGTTCAGTGCGAAGCAACTTGGGGAAAGGAAAGTGGTCAATGGACTTGGTTAAAATTAAAGATAACAGCAATTCAATACAACTTGAAAGATATGCCTTTGACTTGTCCGATGAATTAAGATTACATGTATATTTAACTATTAAAACAGCTAAATGTAGTATATAAATTATCAGCGTAAATTCAATTTTAACCTGTAGCCATATTTTAGGACAAGACATATCTGCAAGTCCGCCAAATTTGTCAACAGAGTGTTTAATTTATTGTAAGTAGATTGCTTACAAAATCCTTGCAGATTTTCTATTCAGTTTTTATTTGCTAAATTGGGTGCTTAAATTATGCAGTTGTATTTCCGTATTATGATAAAATCTATTGTCATCATTTTAAGTATGACTTTAAACTCATGTTTTTTGTCTATGAATCATGGCATTGAAATGAAAATTATAAACGAAACGAACCAGCCAATTTCAAAAGTGGAATTTACAACAACAGAAAAAATAAGAGTCATAGAAATAGATAAAATTGAGCCCAATGATTCTGTGACTGCGTTTTTATCAATGAAAAAAAACAAAAAGGATGGCGCTTACTCTCTTACTTTTACGCGAGCAAATGGAAAAAAAGAAATTACAACGAATGGGTATTATACAAATGGGATTGCACTTAATCAGTGGGTTGCTTTTAAAATAGAAGAAGATACTACAATTGTGAAATTTGATGATTTAATTCACTAAAAATACTCAGCCCTCTTTATAAAGCTTTTCAGAAACCGATTATAATAAACAGTTGTTATGCTATTTTTTTAATTCTAATTTTTCAGCAAAATAATCACAAAAATCTTTCATAGTAGCTGTCATTTTTTCATCTTGAGTGGCCCGGTTAAAGGTGTTACTCATGGCTACCAATGTTTGATGAAAAAACACCTTCATTTCATCTACAGGCATATCTTTAGTCCATAAATCAATACGAAGAGACTCTTTAGCTTTAGCATCCCAAACAGATAGCATCATGGCTTTAGCTTCTTCGTGGCTTATACCGCCGTCTTCTGCTGTCCAGTGTAGTTTTTCGGGCACACGATTTTCGTCTAACTCTACGGTAAGCTCTATTTTAGAAGTTGTTTTTTGAGACATTATTTTTTAGGTTTAAATCTGGATTTATTAAAAATTTCTTCTGGTGATGCTACTAACATATCTTTTAACGAGATATCATTGTTTTTCATATAAGCTCGCACAATTTGCCAGCCAATATACTGCCCTAATCTACCTGGTGAATCATTGTCAATTTCAATTAAATTGAATTTGGTAAAAGGGGATGGGTTTATAAATCGATTGGGGAGTTTGGAGTCTGTACTATATAAAAGTTCGCGTTCAACAAAATACCGCCAAATAGATTCTTCGTTAATTAAAGCCCAATCCAATTGTTCTTTGTAATAGCCAATACGTTCCTCTTCAGGAATAAATGGCAGTGTGGCATCTTTAAAATAGAGGGCTTTTCCAAAGTATATCATTTCATCAAGTAAGGTTTTCTTTTGTTTTGGAAATATATGTTTTTCGGCATAGGCCATGGCTAAGTCAGGAACAATTTGTTCTCTTTTTAAATTTTGAGCAATGTATTTTTGTATGCCAGCATAAAAATAATGATCGCTGCCCAAATAAGTATCTATTGAAATAAGGGCTATAGTGTCTGTTACAATGACTTTATTTCTGTAATCAACATCTGAAATAGCAGTAATAACTCTTGGGGCAGTAAATTCAGGAAAGTAGTGTTGCATATACCCATAAAAGGTTTCAATATCACTTTCTATAGTATCAAAATTAGGAAATACATGTTCTACTGCGGTAAGTATTTCAATCTGTAAAGTGTCAGATAAGCGAGCTTCCCAAAACGCATCGGTGTATTGTTCAGGAAACATAAAGGGGTAGGTTTGCTTTAGTTTAGGCAACTCTTTTGTTGTAGTTTTAGCAAGTAATTGGTCAAAGCGTTCCACAGAAATATCAATGTCTGCAACGTCTCTTATCAAAGGGTTTTCTTTTTTACATGAAAAAGCGAGCATTGATACTAATAAAAGCAATAAAAAATTCTTCATATTAAACTTAAGCGTCTTAAATTTTTATTAATTGAGTGTTTCTTTTATTTTTGTTTGCAAATGTACCATTCTTGAATCAAATTCGTTTAATATGCAAACAGAAAAAGTTGTAGAGCACATAGTTAATTGGTTAAAAGAGTATGCCCTTAATGCTGGAGTTAATGGTTTTGTGGTTGGAGTTTCTGGCGGAATTGATTCTGCAGTAACTTCCACACTTTGTGCAAAAACAGGTTTGAATGTACTTTGCGTGGAAATGCCAATTCATCAAGCGGAAAGTCATGTTACTCGAGCTCAAGAACATATTTTGAATTTGACAAATACCTATGATAATGTAAGTGATACTAGAGCAGATTTAACACCTGTTTTTGAGGCTTTTAAAGGCAGTGTGTTTGCTGATGGCGACCAAACTACTGTAGATATGGCTTTAGCAAATACACGTGCTAGACTTAGAATGACAACTTTGTATTATTATGCGGGACTTTATAAATTATTAGTTGCAGGTACTGGTAATAAAGTTGAAGATTTTGGTGTTGGGTTTTATACAAAATATGGTGATGGTGGGGTAGATTTAAGTCCTATTGCCGATTTGATGAAATCTGAAGTATATGAATTGGGAGCTTTTCTTAATGTAGCTGAATCTATAATGGTTGCGGCTCCAAGTGATGGATTGTTTGGAGATGCTAGAAGTGATGAAGACCAAATAGGTGCTTCTTATCCAGAGTTAGAATGGGCTATGCAAATGGAGCAAAAAGGTAAATTGGCCGAAGAATTTTCAGGAAGAGAATTGGAAGTTTTTAAAATTTATAATAAATACAATAGAAGTAACAAACATAAAATGAATCCTATCCCTGTTTGTGAAATTCCTACAAATATAAAATGAGTGTTGTAAAATTCTTAAAAAAGAATTACATTTGTAACTTAGGTTTCTCTCAAAATATATTGGTTCCCCTAACTAATATTATAAAAAACCTAGAAAC
This sequence comes from Pseudalgibacter alginicilyticus, assembly GCF_001310225.1. Classification (GTDB taxonomy): domain Bacteria; phylum Bacteroidota; class Bacteroidia; order Flavobacteriales; family Flavobacteriaceae; genus Pseudalgibacter; species Pseudalgibacter alginicilyticus. The sequence goes on from NZ_CP012898.1 coordinate 3,233,430, forward strand.
CATCGAATAAATAAAATTTTTTAAGGTATGATTAAACTATTAGTAGCAGATCATCACCCCATTGTTAGAAAAGGTTTAGAACACTTGTTCTCAGCGTCTTCTGATATTAAAATAGTGGGTAGTGTTGATAATGGTGTATCTCTTTTAGACTTTGTAAAAAAGAATAAAGTAGATATAATTTTAACAGAAGCCGATTTGCCAGAGCTTAACGGACTTACTGTATTAAGGTATTTGAAATCTGATTTCCCAGACATTAAAACAATCATTTTTAGCGGACAACCTGAAGAGGTATATGCTGTTAGTGCTATAAAAGCAGGTGCATTGGGGTATGTTTCAAAATCGGTAAATATCATTACAATAAATGAAGCCATATTGAAAGTTCATGAAGGCGGTATTTATTTAAGTAATGAATTGACACAGGCTCTTGCTTTTGGTAAGAATATAAAAAAGAAAGGTTCTTTTTATAAGAAATTATCAACAAGAGAAATAGAGGTGCTTAAGCTTTTAACACTTGGAAGAAAAAACAAAGAGGTAGCTAAAGAATTAGATATTAACGAAAAAACCGTTAGTACTTACAAAGCACGCTTAATGAGAAAACTTAACGTGACTAATTTGATTGATTTAGTAAATCAAGCTAAATTACACGAACAAGAAAAATCATAAAACACGATTCAGTTTTCTAGATAATAGCATCTTTAAACTAGAATAATCTTTGACTTCTTCAAGAACATTTCTGTTAACATCATGAATGTTTTCTAATGTTTTTTGTTTGAATTCACTAACCTTTTGCTCAATTAGGTGGCATCTTAAACTTAAAATGGTTTCGCTAACTAATTGAGCAATATTTTGTAACTTTTCTTTTGGAAAAATATTCATGCGGTTCCAGTTATCCAATTTGTAGCGTTCGTCTTCCATTAAAATTGATGTAATTTCATTAGACAAACTGGGGTCTACCGAATTTATAAAGTTTTTCAATTCAAAATTTTGATTTTGATTAAGGGTATCTATTATGGTGTAATAAAGTGTTTTAAATTGTTCATTAGAAAATTCCATTTCATCATCCTGAAGATCTAAAAATATTTTTTCAAAAACTTTAGCTTGCTGTGTAATTGGTTCTAAAATAAGATCTCCTTTGTCATTTTCCTTTAAAACTAAGTCTTCAAATTCTTCAGTTTTATCACCATAAAGTAGTAGTACTTCAATGATTTTGCGTTCTAAAATATATTGAACATCCACCTTTTTTTTAGGCTGTTCATGTTTAATTACATCAAAAGCTTTTTGCTCGGCTTTATTTTTTTTATTCTCGTTTTCTGATTCTTTTTTATTAATCTGAGCCAAAGTACTAAATAGTACTTCTTCACTGATATCCATTATTTTAGAACATTCTTGAATGTAAATTTCTTTCTTGATTTGATCAGGAATTTTTGAAATACTATTGATGATTTCTCGAATGGTGTCTGCCTTTTTTATCGGGTCGTTTTTAGATTCTTCAAATAAAATCGAGGCTTTAAATTGAATGAAATCTTTGGAGTTTTCATTAAGGTATAGGGTCATGTCTTCCAGTGTGTTTTGTTTTGCAAAACTATCTGGGTCTTCGCCTTCTGGAAAAGTACAGACTTTAACATTCATACCCTGCTCCAATATTAAATCAATACCACGTAATGATGCGCGCATACCAGCAGCATCACCATCAAAAAGTACTGTAATATTTTTTGTTAACCTGTTAATTAGTCGTATTTGGTCTGGAGTTAAAGCCGTTCCAGAAGATGCCACCACATTTGTAATGCCTGTTTGGTGGAATTGAATAACGTCTGTATAGCCTTCAACTAAATAGCAGTTATCATCTTTGGCAATGCTTTGTTTGGCGTGATAAATGCCATACAATACTTTACTTTTATGGTAAATGTCACTTTCAGGAGAGTTTACATACTTAGCGGCTTTTTTGTCATTTGTTAAAATGCGCCCACCAAAACCTAATACTCGTCCACTCATGCTTTTAATGGGGAACATAACACGCCCTTTAAACCTGTCAAATTGCTTGTCTTCTTTGATAATGGTTAATCCGGTTTTATTAAGGAAATCGAGTTTGTAACCTTGTTTTAGAGCCTCATTAGTAAAGGCGCTCCAATCATTTAAAGAATATCCTAAATTAAATTTTTTAATGGTTTCTTCAGTAAATCCACGCTCCTTAAAATAACTTAACCCAATGGATTTTCCTTGGTCCGTTTTATGCATGGTTTTTTGAAAATAGGAATTAGCAAACTCACTAACCAAATATAAACTTTCCCGAACATCAGCAGCTTCTTTTTGTTCGTTACTTTGTTCAGTTTCTTCTATTTCAATATTATACTTTTTAGCAAGGTATTTAATGGCTTCTGGATAGGTGAAATGCTCATGTTCCATTAAAAAAGATACTGCAGTGCCTCCTTTGCCAGTTGAGAAATCTTTCCAAATTTGCTTAACAGGTGATACCATGAAACTTGGTGAACGCTCATCACTAAATGGACTCAAGCCTTTAAAGTTGCTGCCAGCTTTTTTTAGATTTACAAAATCGCCAATTACCTCCTCAACACGAGCGGTTTCAAATACGAGTTCTATGGATGATTGTGATATCAAATGATTCGGTGTTTTTCTTGTTTTAATTGTGTTGTAAACAAACTTCAATATGTGTTTGTTTTATTAATCAGAAAAGATGACTGTAAATGTAATATAAACTTAGTGATATTTAAAATTTCAATTTTAACTTAATGATTGATTCAACACCCTTCCAATACATTTTAAAGCGTAATCTGTTTTGTGAGCAATTAATAGAAAAAGAATGCTTCACTTTTCAAATTTTCAGGTGTTAAATGATGTGTTTAAATTTTCAATAGTTAAAAAAACTAAGAAATATATACTATCTTATGCTAAATTTATAAGTAGCAGTGGTTTTGTAAATTAATGATTGATTGTTTGGATGAAAAATATTTAAATTATTTAGATTTTTTTGTTAAAAAAAGAATATTGCTTCAATGAATATTTTATATTGATAATTAATTATTAATGAATGTTTTAATTTAATGATAATTTTTTAATTTATTATATCTTTGAGATAGACACCTATATTTTATGAATAAAGACAAACTATTCAAATCTTACGACCGATTAGTAAATACGTGGGATGAAATGTATACTTCAAATTCTGAAGTGCGTACACAATATCAAATTATAATTGACTATTTAAGAAATACTTCAGAGGAGACTCTTGTTAAAAAGGAAGACCTATCTAAACAGTTGTTCATGAGTCAAGGGGTTACTTTTACAGTTTATAATGATAATGAGGGTATAGAAAAAATATTTCCCTTTGATATTGTTCCAAGAATTATAACAGCAGTTGAATGGGATAAAATAGAGCGAGGCATTAAACAACGTATTAAAGCCTTAAACTTGTTTATAAAAGATATCTATAACGATCAATTTATAATTAGAGATGGTGTGGTTCCAGCGGATTTAATTTATTCCAATCCTGGATATTTGCGTAAAATGAGAGGGATTAGAGTGCCTTATGATGTATATGTGCAAATAGCAGGGGTAGATTTAGTTCGTAATAATGACGGCGAGTTTTATGTGCTAGAAGACAATTTAAGAACTCCTTCTGGTGTCAGTTATATGTTGGAAAACAGAGAGATATCAAAACGACTATATCCTGGTGTTTTACCTAAAAATAATGTACGTGGAGTGTCTAATTACCCAAATCTATTATATAAAAAATTACAAGAACTGTCTTATGTAAATAATCCAAATATTGTGCTTTTAACACCAGGTATTTATAATTCTGCATATTATGAGCATACTACTTTGGCGCGATTGATGGGTATTGAATTGGTAGAAGGTAGTGATTTGGTTGTGAAAAATCATTTTGTTTACATGAAAACTACTAATGGATTAAAACAGGTAGACGTTATTTATAGACGTGTGGATGATGAGTATTTAGACCCATTAGAATTTAAAGAAGATAGTGTTTTAGGAGTTTCAGGTATTTTTTCAGCTTTTAGAAAAGGAAATGTAAATATTGTAAATGCTCCAGGAACAGGTATTGCCGATGATAAGGCTATATATATTTATGTGCCTGATATGATTAAATATTATTTAGGAGAAGATGCCATTCTTAAAAATATAGAAACCTACCAGTTAGGAAGACCCGAGGAGTTAGATTTCGTTGTTAAAAACATTAAAACCATGGTTATTAAAAAAACAGATGGAAGTGGTGGTTATGGCATGCTAATGGGGCATCAAGCAACTGATGAAGAAATAAAAGATTATTTAGAAACCGTTAATAAAAAGCCAGATGCTTTTATAGCACAACCTATTTTAAAATTATCAACCGCTCCATGTTACATCAATAAAGAGCTTTCACCACGTTGTATAGATCTTAGGCCTTTTGCATTATCAGGACGTGAAGATATAGACATATGTCCAGGTGGACTAACCCGAGTGGCACTTAAAAAAGGATCTTTGGTTGTAAATAGTTCGCAAGGAGGTGGTAGTAAAGATACATGGGTATTACAATAAATTTACAAAACAATAACAAAAACGTATGTTAAGTAGAGTCGCAAATAATCTAATATGGATGGATAGGTATATGGAGCGTGGTAATGGTATTATAAGTTTACTTAAAGTAAATTTTTATGCCAATCAAGACTCTCCAGAGCTTTTTTCATGGAGTCCAATTATTGAAAATTTTACCACCTATGATAATGAGTATTATACTGAAGATGCTTTAGAGTGTATTGAGTTCATGGTGTTGGATACAAGTAATATTAACTCAATTATCAATATTGTTACCAAGGCAAGAGAAAATGCAAGAAGTGTGCAAGAACACATTTCTAGAGAGCTGTGGTTATGTATTAATAACTATTACTTATATCTCACCAACAAAAATTTAGTTAAAAGGCTTAAGGAAGAGGATACGGTTGCGTTTTTAGATGATCTTATAAAGTTTCATTTAATTTATTATGGAACAGAGGATGTGACTCAAGAAAGAGGTCCTTCGTATTATTTTATGAATGTGGGGAAGTATTTAGAGCGTGTTATACAAATATCAGATTTTACGGCATTAAAACTTATGGAAATTAGCAAAACATCTGATACTTTAGAGCAAAGTTTTTATTGGAAAAATTTGTTGTTATCTGTTGGAGGTTATCAATTCTATTTAAAAACTTATAAATCTTCTTTTGAAGAAAAACATGTTATTAAAATGGTTTTCCAAGATGAATTATTTCCTAGATCTATATCTTATTGTATAAATAAATTAAGAAGGGTTATAAGTATGCTAATAAACAGTGGTGAATTAGAGAAAAATAGAACTGAATTTTTATTAGGAAAGCTTGAAAGCACTATAAAATACACAACCATAGAAGGTATTAACGAACAGGGGTTAGATAATTTTATTTACGGTATTAAAGAAGATATTAGGAATATATCATTAAGTATTAATACAGTGTACCTGTCTCATTCTAATTTAACTTAAAGAAAAAACAATGGCAACTTTTTATATAAAGCACCTTACCAAGTACACGTATAGCGATTATGTTATTGATGGTGCAAGTCAAATCATGTTATATCCAATTAAAGATAATTTTCAAAATGTAGCTTCACAAAGAATTACCATAAGTGGTAACCCGTCTGTAGAAACTTATTTAGATTACTATAACAATGTGGTAGGTACTTTTATGTCTGTTGAACCTCATAATTCACTTTCTATAGTTTCAGATGTTGAGGTTACAACATATTCTAAAATTTTTCCTGACGATTCTGTTTCAACTTCCGATCAGTGGGCAGAATTAGAAGCTTTAAAGAAAAATATTTATTACATAGATTTTTATGGTTACACTAAGTTTAGTGGTACTAAAGACATCTTAAATTTAATAAAAACTAAGGATTTAAAAACCACATCTCCTTATAAAATTCTTCAAGAACTTTGCGAATATGTTCATAATAAATTTAAATATATACCAGGGGTAACCACTGTAAAATCAAGTTTGGATGATGTTTGGGCTTTAAAAGCTGGTGTTTGCCAGGATTTTACATCTGTTTTACTTCAAATAGTAAGAATGTTTGGTATTCCAGCACGCTACGTGAGTGGTTATATTTGTCCTAATGAAGAAATTACTCGAGGAGAAGGTGCCACACATGCTTGGGTAGAGGCCTATATTCCTTTTTATGGTTGGTTAGGGTTTGACCCTACAAATAACGCGTTGGCGAATGAAAACCACGTGAGGTTGGCAGTAGGGAAAGATTATAATGATTGCTCACCCGTTAAAGGAGTTTTTAAAGGTAAAGTTGAAGATAAGTTATTTGTTAAAGTAACGGTAAGCACTACAAAAGAAATGAGTGAAACAACCATTGCTTCAAATTCTGAAAACACTAATAGCTATAGGCAAAGTTTGGGAAGTATTCAACAGCAGCAACAGCAACAGCAACAATAAAAAACAGCTTTTTTTTTGAATTACTATTTGGTTGAAAAATGGTAAGTTTTCTCTAATTTAAATTGATAAAGAAGTATTTGTTTTCTTAACATTAAATTTGCTACTTTTGCTATCGAATTTAAAAAATCAATAAAAAATGAAAATAGTTAAATTATTAAGTGTTGTTGTATTAGCATCAACAATTTTTTCATGTGATAAAGGAGCGAAAGCTCAATCATTAGAAACAGAAATTGACTCTGTTAGTTATGCAATAGGGTTAGATGTTGCAAGAAATGTTAAAGCTAGTTTTGAAGAAATCAACACTGATCTTTTCATTCAAGGATATAATAATGGTATTGATTCAACTAATATTTTGTTAGAGCAGGATAAAATAGGTCCTATTCTTCAGGCATTTTTTCAAAAAAAGCAACAGGAAGCAGCTGAAAAGCAACAAGCAGAGGCAGCAAAAAAAGCAGAAGCTGAATTTGCTGATGTTAAAGCCGCAGGAGAAAAATTCTTAGAAGAGAATAAGGCAAAAGAAGGTGTTATGGTAACTGAAAGCGGGTTACAATATCAAGTGTTGAAAGAAGGAAGTGGAGCTAAGCCAACAGCATCTTCAAGTGTAAAAGTACATTACCACGGAACATTAACAGACGGAACCGTTTTTGATAGTTCAGTTGATAGAGGTGAGCCAGCAACATTTGGTGTTGGTCAAGTTATAAAAGGATGGACAGAAGGCTTACAATTAATGACAGAAGGCTCTAAATACAAATTTTTCATTCCTCAAGATTTAGCTTATGGAGCAACTCCAAGAGGTGGTGGACCAATAAAACCTTTTTCAACATTAGTATTTGAAGTAGAATTGTTAGAGGTAAATTAATTTAAATACTGTTTCCTTAGCGGATATAAAACTTTTTATATCAGCAAGTTGAAATGTACGTAGGTAATCAAATAATAATATTAAAACAGGAAGTTAAGGCTTCCTGTTTTTTTGTTTAGTAAATTTGTATAAAATAAAGCAATACCACATGAATCATAAGGCCGGATTTGTAAATATTATAGGAAACCCGAACGTTGGAAAATCTACGTTGATGAATGCGTTTGTGGGCGAAAAGTTATCTATTATCACATCCAAAGCACAAACGACCAGGCATCGTATTTTGGGTATTGTTAATGGGGATGAATTTCAAGTGGTGTTAAGTGATACGCCAGGTATCATAAAGCCAGCTTACGAATTGCAAGAATCTATGATGGGTTTTGTGAAATCTGCTTTTGAAGATGCTGATATTTTACTTTACATGGTTGAAATTGGAGAGCAAACACTTAAAGATGAAGATTTTTTTAATAAAATAAGAAATTCTAAAATTCCAGTATTATTACTTTTAAATAAGATTGACAAATCAGACCAAACACAATTGGAAACACAGGTGCAGCTATGGGCAGAAAAAGTGCCAAATGCTGAAATCATTCCTATTTCAGCGTTAGAAGGGTTTCAGGTAAAAGCAGTGTTTGATAGAATTGTTGAATTGCTTCCAGAATCGCCACCATTCTATCCAAAAGATCAGCTAACCGATAAGCCAGAGCGCTTTTTTATAAATGAAACCATTAGAGAAAAAATTCTGTTACATTACAAAAAAGAAATTCCTTATGCTGTTGAGGTGGATACTGAAGAGTTTTTTGAAGAAGAAACTATTATTCGGGTAAGATCAGTGATTATGGTAGAGCGTGAAACTCAAAAAGGGATTATAATTGGTCATAAAGGAAGTGCATTAAAGCGGGTTGGAGTTGAAGCTAGAAAAGATTTAGAAACCTTTTTTGGAAAACAAATCCATTTAGAATTGTATGTGAAAGTAAATAAGAACTGGCGTAGCAATCAAAACCAATTAAAACGTTTTGGCTACAATAATTAAAGTTTGTTAAAGCGTCTGTTCATTTAATACACGATACATAAAATCATTTAAGGCCTTCATTTCTTTTATATTAGATACTTTTCCAATACTACCGGCAAAGTATAAAGCAATCCAAATAACAACCATCAAAATCATGATACTTAATTGTACCGTAAAGTTTTGATTTAAGTTCCAATTGGTAAAAGCCCAAACTCCAAAGGCAATAAATAAACAGGCAATAACAAAGTGTAAAAACATAAAAAGTGTCCAAACGGTGGGATTGGGGCCAAATAAACCGCTTACCGTACAAATATTTTTGTTTATTTCATTAATTTCTAAATGTAATTGTGGCGACCAAAAATGTTGCTCTGCTTTTGGTAACATAATAAATACATGATCATCAATTCTATTTACTATAAAATTGGATTGGGTTGTTTTAGTAGTTTCAAAATCACTTAAAACAGTTTCATTGTTTTTAGATACTTCAAATTTGAAACGCGGACGTAAAACAATATCATTAGATAGTGTCATTTAGTTTGATTTATGGGTATGTAAATTACAGTTTTTTCTTTAAAATTGATAAATTTTATTATTTACTAAAAACGGTGGGACATCGAGTATATTTCCTATTTTTGCAAAAGTTTTCAGGAACCTTGTAAACAAATCGGTTTTAGCCTGTTACCATTAATTTTTAAGAGTATGAGCAATATAGTCGCAATAGTAGGTCGTCCCAATGTAGGGAAATCAACGTTTTTTAATCGTTTAATCCAACGTCGTGAAGCTATTGTGGATGCTGTTAGTGGTGTTACTAGAGATCGTCATTATGGAAAAAGCGATTGGAATGGTAAAGAGTTTTCTTTAATTGATACTGGTGGTTATGTAAAAGGAAGTGATGATGTTTTTGAAGCAGAAATTGATAAACAAGTAGAGTTGGCTATAGAAGAGGCCGATGCTATTATTTTTATGGTAGATGTAGAGTCAGGTGTTACAGGGATGGATGAAGAGGTTGCTAAACTATTAAGAAAAGTCAAAAAGCCTGTTTTTTTAGTTGTTAATAAGGTAGATAATGCTAAACGCGCTGAAGATGCTGTAGAATTTTATTCATTAGGATTGGGGGAGTATTATACGGTTGCTAGTATAAATGGTAGTGGAACAGGGGAGTTATTAGATGCTTTGGTGGAAGCCTTGCCAGAAAAAGAAACCGTCGTTCAGGAAGATTTGCCCCGTTTTGCAGTTGTTGGACGTCCTAATGCAGGAAAATCATCTTTTATTAATGCACTAATTGGAGAAGATAGATATATAGTTACCGATATTGCAGGTACTACACGTGATTCTATTGATACCAAATACAACCGTTTTGGTTTTGAATTTAATTTAGTTGATACTGCAGGTATTAGAAGAAAATCTAAAGTAAAAGAGGATTTAGAGTTTTACTCGGTTATGAGAAGTGTACGTGCCATTGAGCATAGCGATGTGTGTTTAATTGTTTTAGATGCCACTCGTGGGTTTGATGGACAAGTACAAAATATTTTTTGGTTAGCAGAACGAAATAGAAAAGGGATTGTTATTTTGGTAAATAAATGGGATTTGGTTGAGAAAGATCATAAATCTGTAAAGGAATACGAAAAAGCTATCAGACGTCAAATGGAACCTTTTGTAGATGTGCCTATTGTTTTTATTTCTGTTTTAACAAAACAGCGTATTTTTAAAGCTATTGAAACTGCTGTTGAGGTTTATAAAAACCGTTCTAAAAAAATTAAAACAAGTCAGCTTAATGATATTTTTCTTCCTATTATAGAAAACTATCCGCCACCAGCTTATAAGGCTAAATTTGTTAAGATTAAATACATTATGCAGTTGCCAACACCGCAACCACAATTTGCGTTTTTCTGTAACCTGCCTCAGTATGTAAAAGAACCATATAAGCGTTTCTTGGAGAATAAATTACGCGAACATTTTGATTTTACTGGTGTTCCTGTGAGTGTGTACATGCGGAAAAAATAGTTTTTCGGAATATATGTTTTTTTTATATTGATAATTCGGGACTTGAAACAAAAAAATAGGATAATTAGTTGCGTGTTTTTTTGTTGTTTTTCATTTATTGATGTTTTAAACGTATCATAGTATTCTTGCTTTTTTTAACAGTTTTAAGCTTCTAATTAACATATTATTAAGGGTTTTAGAGTTTATTGGTATTATTATTGTTCACTTTTTAGGTTTAATAATACCAATTAATTTAATTAACCAATGAAGTATTTTGTTCTAAGTATTTTACTTGTATTTACAACCTTTGCTTTTTCGCAATCAAAGTCCTTTCAAATTACAGGAAAACTAATTTCTGCTGAAGATAATCAACCATTAGAAGCAGCAACGGTTTATGTGGAACGTTTAAAAGATAGTTCGTTGGTGACCTACAACATTACCGATTTCGATGGAGGTTTTTCATTAGAAAATCAAACGAGCGATTCAAAATTAAAGTTGCTTATTTCTTATGTGGGATATCAAACCTATTCAAAAATTATAAATCTTAGCGATTCTGAAATCAATTTAGGGACTGTTGAAATGCGTTTAGATGCAAATGCTTTAAATGAAGTGGTAATAACCTCTACGGCACCAATTACTATTAAAAAAGATACCATGGAATTTAATGCAAATTCTTTTAAAACAAAAAAAGATGCCAATGTAGAAGATTTATTGAAAGAATTGCCTGGAGTTGAAATTGATGAAGAAGGTGGTATAACAGTAAATGGAAAGGATGTAGACAAGGTTTTAGTTAACGGTAAACCATTTTTTGGTGACGACCCCACCATTACCACCAGGAATTTAACCAAAGATATTATTGAGAAAATTCAAGTTTTAGATACTAAAACAAAAGACCAAGCTTTTACAGGTGAGGAGTCTGATAGCGAAAATAAAACAGTGAATTTGGTGATAAAAGAGGAAAACAACAAAGGTGTTTTTGGACGTGTAGCTGGAGGAGTAGGTACCGATGAGCGTTACGAATTTGCAGGTATGTTTAATAGGTTTGATAATGATCAGCGTATTAGTGTTTTAGCTGGTGGAAATAATGTAAACTCTCCAGGGTTTAGTTTTGGCGAAATTCGAAAAATGTTTGGAGGTAGTATAGATAGTCGGTCTTTTGGTGGCGGACAAGGTATTACAACTTCAAAAAATTTTGGAACAAATTATGCCGATGAATTTTCAGAAGGACGAGATATAACTGCAAATTATTTCTATTCAGAAAGTAGTTCAGAAAATAAATCAACCAGAGATAGAGAAAATATTTTACCAGATTCTAGATATTTTACGAATTCTAATTCTAGTTCTTATAGTGATAATAAAAATCATAAAATGAATTTAGAATATGATATAGAAATAGATTCAACCTTATTAATTAATATCGAACCTCGATTTAGCTATACCAATAGTAGAACGGTTTATAACGAAGATGAAGCTTCTAGTGATGCATCAAATGTTTTAACCAATGAATCTGTTTCTATTTCTGATGTTGAAACTATAGGGCGTAACTTTAATAATGACATTGATGTTACGAAACGATTTGGTACTAAAGGCGCCTTTGTAAAGTTTAGTTTGGAAAATGAATTTGATTCAAGAGATAGGGATGATTATTTAAATTCTGAAACAAATATATACGGTGATAACTCAGAAACAATTGTTAGAGATCAGTTTACAGATGAAAAACGAGATATTACTAATTTTAACTCACAGCTTACTTACAGGATGCCTTTAGTAGGGAGGTCTTTTTACGTTGACTTAAAATATCAATACAATAGAAATAAGCAGGAAGATGTTAAAAGTACTTATGATAAAGATGTCAACACAGGTGAATTTACAGACTTCAATACAGATTTAAGTACTTCTTTTGAGTATATAAATGAAACCACTTCACCAGCAGTTGAGCTTGAGTATAGAGACAAAAAAATGTCAACAAGTTTTGAAACAAGCTACCTTTTTAGGAATTTAAAAAGTAAAGATAATTTACGGCCAATATTAAATTTAAACAGAGATTTTGAAGCTGTGGAGTTGCGTTATAGGTTCAGATATAGATTTAGTACTAAAGAATCATTTTCACTTGGTTATACCTTAAATAATGACGCGCCCCAAATAAATCAATTACAAGCATTTCAAAATGTATCAAACCCATTAAATACGGTTATTGGTAATCCAAATCTTAACCCTGAATCTAACCATAGTATTTATATGCGATACAATTCTTATGATTTTCAAAAAGGTTCTGGGTTTTACGGGTATTTAAGAGCTAATTTTGAGGAGAATAAAGTGGTGTCTAAGTCCACTATAAACGAAGATTTAGTCAAGGAAACTACTTATGCTAATGTAGATGGTTCATATGGATACTATGGATTTATGTCTTATAATAAGAAAGTACGATTAGACTCGATACGAACGGTAGATGTTAATATTGGTATTGGACCTAATGTTAGTAGAAATATAAATTTTAATAATGATGTTAAATATGCAAGCCAAAATGTTTCGTTAGCACCATCAGCGGCTTTGCGTTTCATTTGGAAAGATGTCATGGAATTTAATCCAAGGTACAGTATGTCTTTTACAAAATCTTCATATGATATTGAGCGTTTTGAAGATCAAGAATTTGTAAATCATTCACTCAACTTAAATACGGCAACCTTTTTACCTAAAAAATTTGAGTGGCGTAATGATATTCAATTTAATTACAACCCTAATATAGCGCCAGGGTTTCAAAATAGTGCATGGTTTTGGAATACGACATTAGCTTATTCCGTATTAGAAGATCAAGGTACAGTGACATTAAAAGCTTACGATTTGTTAAATCAAAATACCAATGCACGTCGTATAGCAACAGCAAACTATATTGAAGATTCAGAAAGTACCGTTTTGCAACAATATTTTATGTTGAGTTTTAGCTGGAAATTTAATAGTTTGGGTAGTGCAGCCTATGAAACAGATGATAGAGGCGGTAGGTATAGAAGGCGTTAGTAAAACAAGCTAATTTGTTGTTGTATACTTATCTTTTTATTATAACTTGTTTGTTATATGACAAAAGTATAAATAGATGAGATTTCTTGTAGGGGGGAGTTTTTACTTTATAGAAATAACAAACATCTAGTTTATATTATCAAACAATTAGTTTTTGTTTACAATTGAAACCTTATACTTGCTAACAGGGAGAAAGGATATTAAAATTTACCAACTTCCTCCAGCGCCACCTCCCGAAAAGCCACCGCCACCAAAGCCGCCACCAAAGCCACCGCCAAAGCCACCGCCACCAGAACTTCCGCCCCAGCCACTTGATGAACGTCCGCCATAACTGCCACGCCCCATATTACTTAATATAATGGCGTCTAAAATGCTAATTCCACCAGATTTATTTCCGCCATTTTTACCACCGCCACCATGTCTGTTTTTTGAAATAGAAACGAGTATAATTATAAAAATAAAAATAAGCATGATAATTACTTGTGAAGGAAACCCGCTGTCGGTTGCAGATTTCCGAGTGCCTTTATATTCGCCGTTTAGAACTTGAAAAATAGCATCTGCTCCTTTGTTTAAACCACTGTAGTAATCATTTTTTCTAAATTCGGGAATAATAATATTGCGTATAAGTTCTCCAGTAATACCAGCCGTTAATTTATGCTCCACACCATATCCAGGAGCAATCCATATTTGTCTGTCGTCTCGAGCAAGTAAAATGAACACACCATTATCTTCTTTGGCTTGACCAACCCCCCATTCATGACCCCATCTTGGAGCTAAAAGCCCAATATTTTCACCTTTTGTACTGCCAATTATGGCCACTACAATTTGTGTGGAAGTTGTGTCAGAATACTTTATAAGTTTCTGCTCTAAAGTGCTTTTTTCAGATGATGAAAGTAAATTTACGTAGTCATAAACACTCGTTTGTTCTTCTGTTTTAGTCGGTTTTTCTGGAATGTTAAATTGAGCAAACGCAATGTTAAAAGAAAGAAGCGTGAACAACAGAATACGGATAAGCGCTGTTTGTTTTTTGTTATGAGACTGATTACTGATTATTAAAACCTGCATATTTAATTTAACCTTTAGAAATGGTGTTGGGTAATTCGTTAATATCGCCATGTTTCCAAGGGAAATAGGTTTGTAATTGTTCGCCAGCTTTTAAAACTCCATCCAAAAGACCTTGTTTAAATCTACCGTTTTTAAAATGAGATTGTATTACATTTTTTGTGCTATCCCAAAAATCTTTAGGTACCACATCATTAATCCCTTTGTCACCATAAATAACAAAAGATTTATCTTCTACGGCAACATAAATCAAAACACCATTTTGTTGTTTTGTATTATCCATTTTTAAATAGTGGAAAACTTCTAAAGCACGGTTAAAAGGGTCGGTTTTAGATGTTTTTTCAATGTGTATGCGAATTTCACCAGATGTGTTTTTTTCAGCTATTCTAATGGCTTCTATGATTTCCTGTTCTTCTTCAGCAGTCAGGAAGTCTTCTATTTTGGACATGGTTTTCTTTAATTGAAATCGAATTCTACATTAACAGGTTGGTCAGCACCAACTTCCGCATCAAAATACGGTTTGTCGTCAAAATTTAAAATGCCCGCAAGTAACGAGTTAGGAAATGTTTTAACGTGTACATTATAAGGTTTTATAGCTTCGTTGTAACGTGTTCTTGCTGTTTGGATAGTATTTTCCGTACTGGTCAACTCATCCTGTAATTTCAAAAAGTTTTGATTGGCTTTTAGGTCTGGATAACGTTCTACAGTAACTAACAAGCTTTTTAAAGCACCACTTAAACCTCCTTGAACTTGGTTGTATTGGGCTAATTGCTCTGGAGTTACGTTAGCAGGATCAATAGAGATAGAAGTTGCTTTTGCTCGGGCATTTATAACCGCTTCTAAAGTGCTTTTTTCAAAATCTGCAGCACCTTTAACCGTATTTACTAAATTTCCAATAAGATCATTTCTACGCTGATAGGATGTTTGTACATTTCCCCAAGCTTCACCTACATTTTCATTTAGATTTACAGCTGTATTGTTAAATCCTTTTCCCCAAGAATATAGACCAAATATTAGTATTCCGATGATAATTAATGGTAACCATTTTTTCATAATGACTTTTCTTTTTAAATGTGTTAGTGTTTTATTTGGATGTTGTAACTGTTTATTAGTTGAGTTAATGATTAAAATGTTACAACTGATCTTTAATTTTAATTAATTGGTTTTTTATATTTTCTAATTTATCTATAATATCAAAATTTGAAAGTGTTTCTTTTTTGTCTTCTTTTAAATGAATTTTGGCACCTTCTAAAGTAAAACCACGTTCTTTAACTAAATGGTAGATTAGCTTTAAGTTTTTAATGTCTTCTGGTGTGAATTTCCTGTTGCCTTTGGCATTTTTTTTTGGTTTTAGTGCGTCAAATTCTTTTTCCCAAAAGCGAATTAAAGAGGTGTTAACACCAAAGGCTTTGGCTACTTCGCCAATACCATAATATCTTTTGTCTGGAAGTTCTATATGCATTAATCTAAGGATTGGTTTTCTAAAGAAGCATGCTCAAGTAATTCATTAAACTCTTCTGCTGTTAAGCTGCCATAGTAAAAATTGATGGGGTTGATGCGACTGCCATCCTTAAAAATTTCGTAATGTAAATGTGGGGCTTCAGAACGCCCTGTACTTCCAACAAAACCTATAAGATCACCACGGTTTACTTTTTGGTTTTTCTTAACATTGTATTTGAATAAATGAGCATATAAGCTTTCGTACCCATAGCCATGATCTATTCTAATATGATTACCATAGCCAGACGCGTTATTATCTGCTCTAGTTACAACACCATCACCACTGGCATAAACCGGCGTGCCTCGAGGGGCTGAAAAATCCATACCCCAATGCATTTTTCTTACTTTTGTAAAAGGGTCTGAACGCATGCCGTATCCAGATGCCATTCGTTTTAAATCTTCATTTCTAACGGGTTGAATTGCAGGAATAGCGGCTAAAAGTTTTTCTTTTTCTTCAGCTAAAACAGCAATTTCATCAAGTGATTTTGACTGTACTACAATCTGTTTTTCAAGAATATCAAGACGCTTGTTACTTTCAATTATCAATTTAGAATTATCAAAACCCTCTAATTCTTTGTATCTATTTATACCTCCAAAACCAGCTCTTCGTTGTTCCTCAGGAATGGGATTCGCTTCAAAATACACACGGTAAATATTATTGTCTCTTTCTGCTATGTTTGTTAAAACAGTTTCTGCATGAGCCATTTTTTTATTCAGCAATTCATATTGCAATTGCATGTTTTGAAGTTCTCTTTTTAAGGCTTTTGTTTTAGGAGATTCTACATATTGACCTGCTATAAAAACAAACATAAACGCAAATAGAGATGCGGCCAAAATAAACATAAAAGCATACTTAAATGTAGTTCTTTTTTTTCGTTCTATTTTTCTATAAGAAAGTGTTTCAGAATCGTAATAATATTTTACCTTATTCATTACTTAAATTATACTATTTTTGCATTCGATTTAGGACGATAATCGTCAGTTTTGATAAGCAAACGAACAAACCTACAAAATATTTTCATTATAAATTTAGTAAATCTAAATGATAATAGTTTAAATGAGGTAATTTCGGTTTAAAATTCAATAGAATTTAGCTTATAATTATAAAAATGAATTAGTTAGAATCAGTTTTTTATTAAGTAAATGAAGTCACAAGATATTAGATTACAATTTTTAAAGTTTTTCGAAGACAAAAAACATAGTATTGTACCATCAGCTCCTATGGTACTTAAAGATGATCCTACTTTAATGTTTGTAAACTCAGGGATGGCGCCTTTTAAAGAATATTTTCTAGGAAATGCCCAGCCCAAAAACAATCGCCTTGTAGATAGTCAAAAGTGTTTGCGTGTTTCTGGCAAGCATAATGATTTGGAAGAAGTTGGATATGATACCTATCATCATACTTTGTTTGAAATGTTGGGGAATTGGAGTTTTGGTGATTATTTTAAAAAAGAGGCTATTGCTTGGGCTTGGGAATTGCTAACTGAAGTTTATAAGATAGATAAAGATATTTTATACGTTACTGTTTTTGAGGGTAGTGATGAAGATAAGCTTCCAATGGATAATGAGGCGTATGATTTATGGAAAGAATTTGTAGATGAAGACCGTATTTTAAAAGGAAATAAAAAAGATAATTTCTGGGAAATGGGTGATCAAGGACCATGTGGCCCTTGTAGCGAAATTCATGTAGACATACGTTCTGCTGAAGAAAAAGCAAAGGTTTCAGGAAAAAGTTTGGTAAATAAAGACCATCCTCAAGTGGTAGAAATATGGAATTTGGTTTTTATGCAGTACAACCGAAAAGCCAATGGAAGTTTAGAGGTATTGCCAGCTAAACATATTGATACTGGTATGGGATTTGAGCGTTTATGTATGGTGCTTCAAAATGTGCAATCCAATTACGATACTGATGTTTTTACCCCAATTATAAGAGAGGTTGAAACTATTGCCGATAAAAAGTATGGAAAAGATGAAAAAGTTGATGTAGCCATTCGTGTGATTTGTGATCATGTTCGTGCGGTAGCATTTTCAATAGCTGATGGACAATTGCCAAGTAATACGGGGGCTGGTTATGTTATTAGGCGGATTTTACGACGTGCTGTACGATATGGTTTTACATTCCTTGATAAAAAAGAACCGTTTATATATAGGTTGGTTGAGGTATTGAGCAAAAAAATGGGAGAAGCTTTTCCAGAATTGAAATCTCAAAAAGGATTGATTGAAAATGTAATTAAAGAGGAAGAACAATCTTTTTTACGAACCTTAGATCAAGGTTTAATATTGCTAAATAGAATAGTTGAAGAAACAGAAGGCAAAATTGTTTCTGGAGAAAAAGCTTTTGAATTGTATGATACGTATGGTTTTCCTATAGATTTAACGGCATTAATTCTTTCAGAAAAAGGGTTGAAGTTAGATGAAAAAGGTTTTGATGAAGAACTTCAAAAACAAAAAAATCGCTCGCGTGCCGCTAGTGAAATGTCAACAGATGACTGGGTAGTTATCAAGGAAGATGCCGTTCAAGAATTTGTTGGTTATGATACATTAGAAGCGCAGGTTAAGTTGGTAAGATACAGAAAAGTGACTTCCAAAAAAGATGGCGAGATGTATCAGCTTGTATTCAATTTAACTCCTTTTTATCCAGAAGGTGGTGGTCAAATTGGAGATAGAGGTTATTTGAAAGATTCGCATGGTGATGTGGTTTATATTTTAGATACAAAAAAGGAAAACAATGTTATTATCCATTTTACTAAAAATTTGCCCAGCCATTTAACGGAATCTTTTAAAGCAGTTGTAAGTGATGAAAACAGACATTTATCAGCAAGTAACCATACAGCAACTCATTTATTACACCAAGCATTACGTACTATTCTTGGTACACATGTAGAGCAAAAAGGCTCTTTAGTAAAGCCAGAGTCTTTGCGTTTTGATTTTTCGCATTTCTCAAAGGTAACACCTGAACAGTTGGCTGAGATTGAAGATTTTGTGAATGCACGAATAGAAGGTAAGTTGGCTTTAGAAGAAAACAGAAATGTTCCTATGGAAAAAGCTGTTGAAGACGGAGCGATGGCTTTGTTTGGAGAAAAATATGGCGATACGGTTCGTACCATTCGTTTTGGTAAATCTATAGAACTTTGTGGTGGTATTCATGTTAAAAATACAGGTGATATTTGGCATTTTAAAATCATATCAGAAAGTGCTGTTGCGGCAGGGATTAGGCGTATAGAAGCTATTACTAATCAGGCTGTTAAGAATTATTATTTCGAAAATAACCGTGCGTATTTCGAAATGAAATATTTACTGAATAATGCACAGGAACCTGTAAAGGCGCTTCATAGTTTACAAGAAGAAAATACCAGTCTTAAAAAGCAAATCGAAGTACTTTTAAAAGATAAAGCTAAAAATATAAAAGGTGAACTTAAAAATGAACTAGAAACCATCAATGGTATTCAGTTTTTAGCTAAGAAATTAGATTTAGATGCTTCAGGTATTAAAGATGTCGCTTTTGAATTGGGTCAGCAACACGATAATTTATTTTTACTGTTTGCGGCCGAAAATGAAGGCAAAGCATTGTTATCATGTTATATTTCCAAAGAATTGGTAGCTAATAAAGGCTTAAATGCAGGACAAGTAGTTCGAGAACTTGGTAAATACATTCAAGGCGGCGGCGGCGGACAACCGTTTTTTGCAACCGCAGGAGGAAAGGATCCAGGAGGTATTGACGAGGCTTTAGGTAAAGCTAAAAGCTATATACTGTAACTTTGTTATTCCTGCGTAGGCAGGAATCCACTATGAAACTACAAACTCAAATACCATCTAAAAAACAAGAATCTAATATTCTAATAGACTACACCGCTAACGTACTATTATTAGGGTCTTGTTTTTCAGAAAATATTGGCAAAAAATTAGAGTATTTTAAGTTTAAGTATTTGCAGAACCCGTTTGGTATTTTATTTCATCCAAAGGCGATTGAAACTCTCATTTCAAATGCTGTAAATGAAAAAGAATTTGCAGAAAAAGATGTTTTTTTTCACAATGAACAGTGGCATTGTTTTGATGCACATTCAGTATTAAGTAATGTTTCAAAAAAAGATTTAATAGATCAACTTAATAGTCAAATTGAATTAACAAACCAGCAAATATGCAATGCTACCCATATTATTATTACTTTGGGTACAGCTTGGGTATATACGTATGTTGAAAGTAAGTTAGTTGTGGCTAATTGTCATAAAGTGCCTCAAAAACAATTTGATAAAGCGTTATTGTCAATTGAAGAGATAACAATTTTATTAAAAAATATAGTGGATTTGGTTGCAGGTATCAATAATAAAGCAACCATTATTTTTACAGTCTCTCCAATACGACATTTAAAAGATGGTTTTGTTGAAAACACACAAAGTAAGGCCCATTTAATTTCAGCCATTCATCAGATGTTAGATAGTAATGGTAAATCTAGCAATGTAGGAGCTTATTTTCCTTCCTATGAAATCATGATGGACGAATTACGTGATTATCGTTTTTATTCTGAAGATATGATTCATCCCAATCAAACAGCTATCAATTATATATGGGAAATCTTTAAAGCAGTTTGGATTTCAGAGGATGCTTTAAAAGTCATGAACAACGTAGATATAGTTCAAAAAGGGCTTCAACATAGGCCTTTTAATGAGCATTCTGAAGCTCATCAACGTTTTCTTGAAAAATTAGAAGTAAAAAAACATCAATTACAGACTCAATTTCCTCATATTAACTTTTAAATAGTAACTACGATTCTTTTGTTTTTGTTAATTTATACCTGTTTCAGCTAAGCATTCTTGTTTAATACCACTTTGTAAAAGCTTGTGATTTATAGATTTATATTAATATACGCAATTCTGCGTATTGATTAGCCCTTGCCATTGTTGCAGTTTTGTAATGCTATTAATTATAAAACAAATTAACAATGAGAAAATTAAAACATTTAGTATTACTATTAACAACCATTTTTTTAACAATATTTTCTTCATGCTCTAGTAGTGATGACGGAGGTGATGGTGGAGAAGCTCCTTCAGGATTGCTAATTGCTAATGTAGCAGGTAAACCATTTCAGTCTTTTGAGTTGTCATCTTCAGCTACCATTACAACTACGGGTGTTGCTAAAAGTTTAATGATAATTGCTACGAATTCAGATGGACAAGGCTTTTCAATGACCATTTTTGGGTATGAGGGTGCAGGAACTTATGAGTTTACTGGAGCCAATGTTGCAATAACGAATGTTGCAACTTATTCTGAAACGGATGTTAATTTAAGTAATCCTATAGCTTCAACCACAGAACTTTGGCAGGCTCCTTATGATGAAACCTTAGCTGGTTCAATATCTATAAGTGAAGAAACTGAGACTAAAGTTATTGGAACTTTTAGTTTTAAAGGTAAAAATGTGGGAGGGGATGGATCTATTATGCAAATTACTGAAGGATCTTTCAACCTTAATAAACAAACATTTTAAGATTTAGAAAATGGTGTCTTACTAAGGTGATGTAAGATAAATATCAAATAATTTAACCAAAAGCAAAAATCAACAATGAGAAAATTAAATCAAATGGTGTGGCTATTAGTAGCGATTCTAATAATAAACACAACAAATGCTCAAAAGGCAGAAATTCCAAATGTAACTTATAATTTGGGCTCCAACATTAATGAAATGACATTGACTGTTGGAGGGATATTAGTTGCAGCAACCAATGAGGGTTTGGTTGGTATAGACCCAAATCAAAGTACCCCTGTTTTTACCTTTAACGATTTTGGAAAGTTAAAATCAGAGGAAACGCAATTTATACCAGAATCACCATATATAGTAGTGTCACAGGGAGTTGGTTCTCAATTTGCAGGTATTGCTAAAACAAAAAGAGCCGTAATTAATTATATAACAGGTAAAGTAATTTTTAATTCTGAAACTGACAATTGGAATCAAATTTACACTTGCAATATTGTATTACCACAAAATAAATTAGTGGTTAGCGGTATACAAAAAGAAGGTAATAAATTTGAAAAGATGACTGCAAAGGTGGCTGTTTACGATTTAAATACACAAAAGCTCGATTATAGTTTCTTTTTGGATAAGCCTGGAAGGGTTGGGGTAGCAAAAGATTTTAGTGTTACGGGTGTGCCACTATTATTAAAAAATATGCTAATTATACCAACTGCTCAAGGTTTGATAGCAAAATCTCATAAAGGAGATGATTTATGGGAATGTAAAATAAAAGGAATAAATTGGATGACTTCTGATATTTCTGAAACAGAAATTTACGGTTTTGAAACGACAACTAATGGAAAAAACACACGTATTCATAAAATAAGTAACCAAGGTGTTGAACTTTGGAAAGATGATAGAAAAGTACAAGGAAATGTTTCGAACTTTCAAATTTTACCACAAGGAATTGCTGTAGTGAGTGATAAAAGCTCAGGAGGTAGTACAAGTGTTTTTGCTACAAATGATGAATCTGAAATAGCTTTTTTAAGTGCAGATTCAGGTGAAGATTTATGGGATAAAGCTCCAAAAACAAAAGGTTGGGTTCAGCATTTTTATGTACAAGATGATGGTATTTTATTTGGAATTCAACAAGGTGGTATTAATAAAATTTCATTCGAAGGAAAAACTTTGTTTAAAAAGCCATTAAAAACCGGAGAAAATATCATGATGATGGCAGAATCTCCACAGGGATTAATATACATTACAAGTGAAGATGCTAATATAGTAGATTTAAAAACAGGAGATCAAGTTTGGAATAAACCATTAAAATATAAAAATTCGGTGGCTGTCGCCTCAACGTTTGATAATGCTAAAAACAGATACTTAATTGCGGCAGATGGTGATGTTTTTGCTATTGATGCTCAAACAGGAGAGGCTACAGATTTTTCAAAAGTAAAATTTGAAGAAAAAGAAGTTGCTAATACTATGGAAATGAGAAATGGTAATATCTTTTTAAGTTCATCACAAAATTTATTGCTTTTAGGAAATGATGGGAAACAAATTTATCATGAATATTATAAATCACCTGGGCAAAGTGGCTTTGTTAAAGTGCTATCTGGGGTTGTGGCGGTGGCTTCAACAGGCTTAGCAATGGCACACGCTGCAAAAGCTGGTGCAAATAGAACCAATCCTTATGGTAGCTCTAACGATTTAAGTAATTATAACGATTATGGTAAAGAATATAAGCGTGCAGCTGATATGTTTGCTTCTATTGGTGATGCTGCTTTTGATGTGATGTCCAAACGTTTTAAAGCTACAGCAGCTACTGAAAATGCACAATTTATATTAACTAAGTTAAATAGTGGTACAGGGATAGTAAAAGTAAACAAAGATACTGGGAAAGTAGATAAGGAAATTTTACTGAAGGATAAAAAACCAGAATATCAAGTAGATGAAATTGCAGGGGTTTTGTATTACAAAGCCAATGATAAAACTATCTATGCATACAAGTTATGAAAATAAATCTTGTTGTTGAGATTTGTTTGATTAGGCGTGATATTTAGTTTATTGCGCTTAATCTTTTTTAATAACTCTTAATCGATAATTTAGTTTGTCTAAAACATTTTTCTATATATTTAATATGCTATTAATCAGTTCACATAAAAACATCAGTTGCAATATCTGTAAAAGGATTAGCAATTGATGTTTTTTTTTTTTTTTTTAATGTAAAGTTATTGATTATCATGTAGTTGTTTATGGATATGCAATTTATTTTTAGTGGAGTTATTTATTTATTAATACTTATTTTAAGTTTTTTTATAGCAAGAATAAGCTTTAATATCTTACAATTAAACAATATGGTTGAGAAGCGTTGCGTATCCTTAAAAAGAGAGATTTATGAAGAAGCGCAAAAACATCAATTTTATGCAAATCAAATTTTATTAATTGAAGACCTAAATGAATCACTTTTTAATAGAGTATTTCAAATTACTAAGGACTTTATTTTGATGCAAAAACTTATATTTGGAAAGCATTTTAATTGAATAGCTTCATAGGGCATTAACAAAAAAATATGAAGAAACTATTTTTGGTAATAACGTTACTTTCCTTTTTTTATAATCAAGCACAAATTGAAAGTCGGCTTGATAGTTTAAAAATAGTTTCAAAAAATCAAACGGGTTTAACTTTAATAAGCACGCTTAATAAAATTTCTTGGGAATTTAAAAACTCACAGGTAGATTCAGCACTTTATTATGCTAAACAGGCTCTTTACGTAGCCAAGCATATTAGGAGTGAAAAGGGAATTGCTTCTGCATATAATACCTTAGCATCGTCATTTGAAGCGGCAAGTAAATTAGATAGTGCCGAAACCTATCATCAAAAAAGCTTAGAAATTAAAAATAAAATACAAGACACTATTGGTACGGCTGATAGTTATACTAATCTTGGAATTATTGAAGACTTGAAAGGTAATTATGATTTAGCTTTAAAAAATTATTTTAAAGCTTTAATAATTTATGAAAAGCATTCAAAAGATTTTGAAAAAGTGCCAACAGTTTTGGTAAATATAGGTATCGTATACAAAAAGCAAAAGGAATATCAAAAAGTGTTAGAATATTATGAAAAAGCACTTAAAATTTATAAACAAAATAATTTTGAAATAGGAGAGGCTATTGTGCAAGGAAACATGGGGTCTGTTTTAATTAGCCTTCAAGCATATCAAAAATCCATTCAATTTTCTAAAATAGCAAAACAATTGTATACAAATCTTGGTTATACAAGGTATGTGCCCTATATGTTAGGAAATATTGGTATTGCTAAAGACAGTTTGAAACAATATGCTTCAGCAAGAAAGGATTATTTGTTAGCAATTTCTCATTTTGAAAAAGACCATAATTTATATGAATTATCAAATACTAAAATGTCTTTGGCTAACAATTACATATTAAGTAGAGAATATTCTTTAGCAAGGAAAGAACTTGATGAAGCACTGGTAATTACTACTAAAAATGGCTTTAAAGAAATGAAAGTAAAAGCTTTAAAAATGTTAGCTATGCTTGGAGAGCAAACCAATGATTTTAAAACGGCTTATAACCATCAAAAACAGTATACTATTTCAAGAGATAGCCTTTTTGAAGCTGATAAAGTAAAAACTATTTATGAGTTAGAAACTAAATACGAAACCGAAAAAAAAGAAAAAGAAATTCTTGCCCAGCGTGCCAATATTGCGGAAAAGGAGCTGTATATTAATCAGAAAAACACACAGCTTGTTGGACTTGTTATTTTATTAATTGTACTGTCGGTATTGGGGTATTTACTTTATAAGCAACAGAAATTAAAGAATCATCAACTAAAAAAAGAGAGTGATTTAAAAGAAGCGTTAATAAAAATTGAAAGTCAAAATAAATTACAAGAACAACGTTTGGAGATTTCACGAGATTTACATGATAATATTGGGGCGCAATTAACTTTTGTTATTTCATCTATTGAAAATTTACAATATGGATATAATATTAAAAACCAAGGGTTAACAGATAGACTAATTAGTATTGGGCAATTTACAAAAGAAACCATATATGAGCTCCGTGATACTATTTGGGCTATGAACAAAAGTGCTATTTCACTTGAGGATTTACAAGCTAGAATTTCAAATTTTATAGACAAAGCCAACAGTATTTCTTCTAAAACAACGTTTAAATTTACTGTAGATTCTCATGTTTCTAAAGATTTGGCGTTTACCTCAGTAAGAGGTATGAATATATACAGAATTATACAAGAGGCTATTAATAATGCTTTAAAATATGCAGATTCCACACAGATTGTGGTAGATATAAAGCAAAAAATTAATATCGTTGAATTTTCAGTGATTGATAATGGAAAGGGATTTAATAGAGAAACTATTGATTTAGGAAATGGGTTGAATAATATGAAGAAACGAGCTCATGATATTAAAGCCATACTGCATATTGATAGTGCAATAGATAAAGGAACTTCCATTTTGTTAAAATTTGAAATTTAAAATTATGCCTATCAAAATAGCTATAGCAGATGACAACACATTCTTGATAAATACAATTAAAGAAAAGTTGTCTTTTTTTCAAGATTTAAATGTGAAATTTTCAGCAGTGAATGGGGCTGATTTATTAGAGCAGTTAGAAAACAATCATAACTTGGATTTAATTTTGATGGACATTGAAATGCCGGTTTTAAACGGTATAGAAGCGAGCGAAATAGTTAAACAAAAATATCCACACATTAAAATTATAATATTAACGGTTTTTGACAATGATGAAAACATTTTTAATGCCATAAAAGCAGGTGCAGATGGCTATTTGTTAAAAGAAATAAATCCTAAAGATTTGCATGAAGGTATTTTGGAAACCATGGATGGTGGCGCAGCGATGAATCCATCTATAGCCATGAAAACTTTAAAGTTGTTGCGTAACCCTCATCCGGTTAATTTTAATTTAGTTCAAGACGATATAAAACTCTCTGAAAGAGAAATTCAAGTATTGGAACAGTTAAGTACTGGACTAAGTTATAATGCCATTGCAGAGAACCTTATTTTGTCTCCAGGAACTATAAGGAAGCATATTGAAAATATTTATAAAAAACTACAAGTTCATAATAAGCTAGAAGCTGTAGATAAAGCAAAAAAGAATAATCTAATATAACATTAGATTAACAAATGGGTAATATTAATATTGACATGTTGCCTTATATTTGTCTTGAATTTAATTTTCATAATTACATTGGTTTGGACTTCTTATGTCGAAGGAAACTGATGTTTTTTTATTTTATATCCTTAGTATATTTATACCTCTGGTTTTAGGGATAATTCATTACAAAACTAAAGTTTTATGATGAATATTATCAGCTGAGCAAAATTTAGCCTTCAGAATTAAAAAACACCTTGTAATAATGCATTTTTTTTTCTTCATCATAACCGCGTTCTAAATATTCGGTAGAGGCATCAGGGGCGTCAATATCTAATTTTATTTGTATGTTGGTGTCTAATTTTATATCAGTTTTAAATTTTTTCTTTTCTTTGTTTACAACAGCTTCGGCAACATCAAATTGATTTCTAAGTACTAAGTTTTGTTCACCTTCAAAGGTTTTTTTATAATCATCAAATAGGTTTTTGTGTTTGTCTTCTTCAAAAATATCTTCTTTAAAACGCTCAACATTTACAATTTCATTTTCTTTAAAAAAATCGATAGTTTTTGCTAAAAAAGTGTTTTGCTCTTGAGCACCATAAGTGGTTTTTAAAATTTCAGTAGAAAACTCTTTACAAAGTTCTATGTATTGTTGGGTATGATTGTTGGCGTCATCAGCATATTTAATATTTAAAAAATGATTGAGCCAGTATTGTGTATCGTAACTATTATTGTCTACACTTAAAATAATGTTGCCTTCTCCATCACTCTGGTTTAAAATTAAACAGCCTTTATCTACTTTTTTAGAATTGATTCCTTTTTGAACAAGTACATCATAACTATTATTTTCTAAATAGGTCTGAAAGAAATTAACTTTATTTTCAATTTTAAAAATTCCGACAGCATTAGTGGTTATTTCTTTAAATTCAATTCCTTCAAACATGACAATTAATACGTCGCCAGTTTTAATTTGGGCAGAACTTGATTGTTCATATAAATGAGTAACCATATGTTTAGAAATATCTATAAACGCCTCT
This sequence comes from Pseudalgibacter alginicilyticus, assembly GCF_001310225.1. GTDB lineage: Bacteria > Bacteroidota > Bacteroidia > Flavobacteriales > Flavobacteriaceae > Pseudalgibacter > Pseudalgibacter alginicilyticus. Next base: position 3,260,964 of record NZ_CP012898.1, read on the forward strand.
TCGTTATTAAATAATTGCGTGCTGTAACTGTTAACTTCGTTTAGAGAAATATTTGCGTGATGATTAAACCTGTAACTTTGAACCACGCTACTAAATGGTTTTAATAAAAAGGGTAGCATTAAGTCATAACTGGCTTCATCAAAATCTACTAATTTCTCTGAAAATGCATTTTTTGTATCGTTAAATTTGTTACCAACTTTATGAATGATGAATTTTGAAATGGAAGCGTTTTTTCTTGAAATCATTTGCTGTTATTTAATAATGCAATACTAAGAATTTCAAAACAGAAATACACAAAAAAAGAACGCCAAAGCTGTGCTTTGACGTTCAAGATTTAGGGCTTGCAATCTGGGGAACACATTTATGCTTTAAAAATATTTTTGTAGTATGTTAATTGAAAAGAACTTTATCATAATTTATTGAATACTGTTTTGAAAAAAACAATATGTTATTGAGAGTACAGAATTGATTAATAGCGGGTTAAAAATACTGTTTTGTTTTTGTTTAAAGAAATGTAAATACACAATTTTTATATGCCTAAATAAATCAATTGATTTGATATAACAATATGGAGTTAGATTCACCTTTAACTACAAATTCTAAATCTCTATCTCGGTCAATATTATCCAGATAAATTATTGAATTTCCGTAAACAGGAAAATTTTGAATCATTTCTGCTTGGCTATCAAATAGAAACGTTTTTTGAGATTGTAAATCTGTAGTGGATACATATATTTTATCATAAATATAAAATATTTGAGGTTTGGTATAATTTCCATAATCTAATTCAATGGTTTTACTTTTAATAGTGAGTTTGTTTTCGCTTAAAGTAACCAGAGTTTTGCTGGTCGTTTCTAAATGATGGTGTTCAGCTAAGTTTAAGTTTACACTAGCAACATTACCCCTGGTGTCAATGGAAATAAGATCTCCAGTTTTGGTTGTTGTTGTGAATTTATTATTGTATAAATAAATGGCTTCTGATGAATAATTGTAATTTGTTTTTGGTGTAATTCTTGTTTTTCCTGTTCTATCTAATAAGTAAAGCTTGTTTTCAGTTTTAAATCCAATATAGTCTTTGTTACCCATTCGAAAATGTTGAGGCTGACTAATAATAGTGTTATTAGCATTTTTAAAGGTAAAACCTCTAACAATTTTAGCACTTACATCATACATGAGTATGTTACTGCCTTGTGTTACTAATAATCTATAATTTTTATTTTTATCATAATCAAATACGGAAAGAGGTTGTGTTATTTTGTCGTTGAACTTACTTGGGAACGGCGCTACATCTTTTCCATTTCGATCTAAAACATACACCCGGTTTGGTGTTGCAAAAACTAATTGTAATCTACCATTCTTATAAATATCTATTTGTTCAATCTTGCCAAGAACTGGTCCGTGCAATTGTTTTTTCCAAAGAATTTTTCCTGTGTTAGAAATTAAATACAAATTGTTATTTACGTCTTGAATAATAATTTCTTTTTGTTTGTTTATATGATTTGTTGCCAATTGCGGTGTATTTAACAAGTCATTTTCTAATTTTATATTAAACTCTTCGGAAATAGAATGTAAGGATGCTTTTACTTTGTTTTTTTTAATGATACCGTTTACATGAGCAAAATGATTATCGTAAATAAATTGAAGTGACGAAGTTTTGTAGGCTTCAAGTTTGAGTTTAGAAAGGTTGTCAATATTATGGTTTAAAATAGTTTGCAGTGCTGAGGGATTGGTAACTAACATTAAGGATGCTTGGTCGCTAAGTTGTTCTTTAATATCTAAAAAGTAAGGCTGTTGGCTTAAAGTTGTTTTATTTTGATAGTTGGCAATAATTTGCTGGAGCATATTTATACTATTAGAATACACAAAGAAATTATCTAGTACACAATAATACTCAAAAGTGTTTGAGGTTATGAAAGGCGAAAGTGTTTCTGCAAATAAATTAGGAGTGCTAAAACCGAAAATGTCAACTTGTCTATAAGTTTCAATGTTGTTTTGTTCACTTAATAAAGCATCGTGAGTGCCAATAACATCCAAAGAATTTAAAGCAATGGCTTTATCATTATCTTTATAAATAACGCCTATTTCAATGATATTATCAAAAAGGGTCGTTGCAGAAATTAAGGAATCTTTTTTGTTGAATTTTATCAGATTTTTTTTAAATATTTTGAAGTTGTTAAAAGTAAAACTCATAAATCCATCACTATCAGGTGGTGTAACATTTTGAGTTTGGTTTTCTTGAGGAATGGTGTTTTTAAAAATATTGATGAGGCTTTTTGTAGAATCTGAATCTTTAGTAATGCCATTTATAATAATTTCATTTTGGCTAATATCTGTATCAATTGCTAAATAATTTGTGAATGTTTTGAATAGTAAGGTATCATTAATAAAAAATGATTTCAGAAAAGTGTTTTTGTTGGCTTTTAGTATGATAGATGCTGTTTTGTCAGAATTAGTGGTGCTATATATTTTTTCTAAATTCGTGTTAAGTGGTTTGGTGTTAAATGAATTTTCTATAAAAAGTTTGGAAGTAGACGCAATAAAAGTGCTGTCTAAAACAATACTATAAAAAACGTGCTTGTTTATAGTTGATTTGTTAATAGATCTGTTTTTGTAGGTAAGTGTTTCTGCTATATAATTAGGTAAAGAATCCGTTTCAAATAATTCCTTTGAATATTTAGTAATAATAGTGTATTCTAAAGAATCGGAGTCGTTTTCAGAAAAGCAGATTAAAGTTTCGGAAGTAGGTTTTAAATATTTTAAAAGTTCTAAATTTTCATTAAAATTAGTAAAAGCAACCGATTTTGAAATACCCTCTATAAAATCGTTGTTATCAAGACTACTTTTTAAGCCTTCAAGATTATTTGTTTTTAAAATTAATGAAGCATTTTCTGGTGCGAAGTGAATAAGTTTGGATCTTTCATGCTTTGATTTTGAACAACTTAGAATTAAAAAAAGAAGAAGAGAGGAATAGAAAAATTTCATAAATGAATTAATTTATACAAACCTAATAATTATCAACAAGTTTTTTAAATGGAAAGCAAAAAACTTATAAGCTTAGCTTTAACTGTTCGGGTAAGAGTCTAAATGATTTTCTGTGGTATTTAGTGATACCGTACTTTCTTATCGCATCACGATGCGCTTTGGTTGGATAGCCTTTATTTTGGTCCCAATGATACATGGGGTATTCTTCATGAATGCGGTTCATGTAAGCATCTCTATAGGTTTTTGCTAATATAGATGCTGCAGCTATGCTTAAATATTTACTGTCACCTTTAATAATAGTTTCAAAGGGAATCTTTTTGTAAGGTTTAAATTTATTTCCATCTACAATAATAAATTCAGGAGGTGTTTTAAGCCCGTCAATAGCTTTATGCATAGCTAAAATGGAAGCATTTAAAATATTTATATGGTCAATTTCTTCTTGAAAGACATGTGAAACACTAAAACACAAAGCATCAGTTTCAATGATAGGTTTTAATAATTCTCTCTTTTTTTCACTAAGTTGTTTAGAGTCATTAAGAATGTTATTCTTAAATTTTTTTGGTAATATAACAGCCGCAGCAGTTACCGGTCCTGCTAAACAGCCACGGCCGGCTTCGTCGGTGCCACATTCTAGAGTGTTTTTGGAATGATTTATTAGTAGCATATAAGCAGAAAAAAATGTATGTTTATTGTATTAAAAAAGGGTCTTGTTGAAATTGTAGAATTTTTGGATTTATTGAGTTTTTTATAAAATTTTTATAACAAAATAAATAAATTTTTAAGTAATAAATATTTATTTGAGGGTAAATACGTGTTTTTTAAAATGTTTTTAATCAAAGCTTTGTTTTTTTAAGATAATATTAAGAAATTCGTTTTTAGACTAATTACAAATAAATCATTTTATGAAATTGAACTTGACAGGTTTGATGATACTAATTATGGTGTTTTCAATACAATTTTCCTTTGCTCAAGAAATACAAATCACAGGTACTATATCAGACGTAAATAATTTACCGCTTGGAGGTGTTACTATTATTGTGGATGGAACAAGTAAGGGGGTAGTATCTAATTTTGATGGAGAATATCTTATCTCTGCAAAAACAGGAGATGTTTTAAAATATAGTTTTATTGGTATGCAGACTCAAATGCTTACCGTTGGAGTTGATAATGTTTTAAATGTTATCATGAAGGAGGATGTAGAAAGTTTAGATACTGTTGTTATTACAGGATATCAAAATGTAAACCGTGAGTTGTTTACTGGAGCTTCACAAACTATTAAGGCAGCAGAAATTAAACTTGATGGTGTAGCTGATGTATCAAGGGCTTTAGAGGGTAGAGCTGCAGGTGTAAGTGTCCAAAACGTAACTGGTACTTTTGGAGCGGCGCCTAGAATTACCATTCGTGGGTCATCTTCTATTTTAGGTGATACCAAACCTATTTGGATTATTGATGGGGTTATTCAAGAGGAAATTGTCAACTTATCAGTGTCTGATTTGGTTTCTGGAGATGCCAGCACTTTATTAAGTTCGGCTGTGGCAGGTTTAAATGCTTCAGATGTGGAAAGTTTTGAAATTCTAAAAGATGCTTCGGCAAGTGCTTTATACGGTGCAAGAGCCTTAAATGGTGTAGTAGTTATTACCACTAAATCAGGTAAGAAAAATCAAAAGCCAACATTTAATTATTCAGCAGAATATGCGGTAAGAGATATTCCAAGATATACCAATTATGATTTGTTAAACTCTCAAGAAACCATTTCTGTTTATAGAGAAATGGAATCTAAAGGGTTTTTAAATTTACCAGATTCCTTTCAAGGACGTTATGGAGGGATATACAATATAATGTATAGAGCTATTAATAATTATGATGAAAATACAGGTCAATTTCAATTAGAAAATACACCAGAAGCAAGGGCTGAATTTTTACAACAATATGAATTAGCCAATACGGATTGGTTTAGCACCTTATTTAATGCTGCTCCAACTCAAACACATACTTTAAGTTTTTCTAGTGGAGGAGAAAATGCTACCTCTTACGCTTCATTGGGTTACTATACAGATGGGGGTTGGACTGTAGCCGATCGTGTTAGAAGGATAACAGGTAATTTAAGAAATACATATTACTTAAGCGATGATAAATTAAAGATTGTTACGCAATTACAAGGTTCTATTAGAAATCAATTAGCCCCAGGGACTTTTGCTAGAGAGGAAGATTTGGTGAGTGGTTCTTATACTCGAGATTTTGATATCAATCCATTTAGTTACGCCTTAAATACCAGTCGTGCTTTAAGACCAAGAGATAGTGATGGTAATTTAGAATATTCAAGATATAATTGGGCGCCATTTAATATTTTAAATGAACTTGAAAATAATGGGATTGAACTTAATGTTGCTGATATAAAGTTTCAAGGACAAGCAGAGTATAAAATAAATGACAATATAACTTATAATTTTTTAGGTTCTGCCAGGTATGTAACGTCTAATGGTGAGCATGCTATTACAGAAAACTCAAATGTAGCTGCCGCTTATCGGGCAGATGATACAACCATAGTTCAAGACGCAAATACGTTTTTGTTTACAGATCCAGATGAACCTAACTCCAGACCAAAAGTTGTTTTGCCCGTTGGAGGGATATTAAAAACATCAAAAAATACTTTAGTAACCTATACATTTAGAAATACGTTAGATTGGACAAAGCGATTTAATGATGACCAATATGGATTGAGAGTATACGGCGGACAAGAATATAGATATACTGATAGAACTAGTAGTGAAAACACAGGATATGGTTATCAGTTTGAAAAAGGAGGAACAGTTTTTACGGATCCAGATATTTTAAAGAAAGCTATTTTAGAAGGTAATCCTTATTTTTCTGCTGAAGAAACCAGACAACGTGAAGTCTCATTTTTTGCAAACGTTACATATGATTTTGAAAAGAAATACGTGTTAAATGTTACTGGGAATTATGAAGGGTCTAATAGAGCAGGTAAATCTACAGATTCTAGATGGTTGCCAACATATACAGTGGGAGGTAAATGGAATGTTGATAAAGAAGATTTTATTAAAAATTCTGAAGTTATTTCAAGCCTAGCTTTTCGCCCAAGTTATGGGCTTGTGGCTTTATTGGCAGATAATGCTACTAATAATTTAGCGGTTTTTAGAAGTCAGATTACAGATAGATTAAATAACGATGATCGTGAGAACTATATAAATATTGAGGATTTGCAAAACAGCGAATTAACTTGGGAAAAAACTTTAGAGTTAAATCTTGGTTTAGATATTGGTTTTTTTAACAATAGGATTAGAGTAAACTTTGATGCTTATTACAGAAAAGGTAAAGATTTAATTGACCTTATTAGAACTACAGGTATTGGTGGTGAATCTGTTAAATTAGGTAATAATTCAGAAATGACTACCAACGGAGTGGAATTTCAACTAAACACTGTGAATGTTGATATAGATAAGTTTAAATGGAAAACAGGATTCAATATTTCACATTTCAATCAAGAAGTCACATCACTTAAACAAGAGGCAAATGTATTCGATTTAGTGACCGGCACAGGAAGAGGTAATGCTATAGGGTACCCTAAAGGAGCGCTGTTTTCTTTTAATTTTGAAGGACTCAATGAATATGGGTTGCCTGTATTTTTAACTCAAGATCCAGATTTTGATTCTTCAAAACCATATGATTTAGTAGATTTTCAAGATACCGATAATGTTTTGGATTATTTAGTTTATGAAGGTGCTACAGAGCCAAATATTTCTGGAGGGCTTTCAAATAGCTTCAATTATAAAAATTGGGATTTTAGTTTCTTTATTTCTTTTTCTGCAGGTAATAAGGTAAGGTTGGCGCCTAGTTATAGCTCAACCTATTCAGATTTGGATGTGTTTCCAAGAGAATTTGTAAATCGTTGGTTGGTACCAGGTGACGAACTAATTACCAATGTTCCAAGTATCGCATCAGAAAGTGTATTACAATCATTTGGAGCTAATGAAGTGGAAAGAGCCTATAATGCCTATAATTATTCAACAGCCAGAACAGCAGATGGCGATTTTATTAGAATGAAAAATATTTCTTTAGGATATACTTTTGATAAACTTACGACAGATGAATTGGGGATTTCTAATTTTAGATTGAGTTTGCAAACTACAAATCCTTTTTTGATTTATTCCGATTCCAAGTTAGGAGGACAGGACCCCGAATTTTTTAGATCAGGAGGGGTAGCATATCCAATTTCAAGGTTGTTTACGTTCTCACTTAATATTGGGTTTTAAAAATAAGATATTATGAAAAATATAAAATTTAATATAATCATATGGGTTTCATTGGCAAGTGTAAGTGTTTTAGTGGCTTGTAATGATATTTTAGACGAAGCACCAGACAATAGGATTGAATCTATTGATACGGCAGAAAAAATTGAAGAACTTTTAACAGGTGCTTATCCAGATGCTGCTTATGTTAGCTTTTTAGAACCTATGTCTGATAACGCAGGTGATAAAGGCCCCAGTGCAGATACGGGTATTGATTATGCAACCACGCTAAACCAAAGAATGTATTTTTGGGAAGATATGAATGATGTAGATGAAGATTCACCCACCAACTATTGGAATAGAGCTTATAAAGCAATAGCTCAAGCTAATCAAGCGTTGGCGTCTATTGAAGCTTTAGGAGGTGGGGCTGAGTTGGATTATTTAAAAGGAGAAGCACTTATTTGTCGTGCTTACGCTCATTTTATGTTGGTGAGTATTTTTTCTAAAGCTTATAACCCAGATACCGCAGATTTGGATTTAGGTGTGCCTTACGTAACTGAACCAGAAACCGTTTTATTAGGAGAGTATGAAAGAGGTACTGTTAAAGCTGTATATGATAATATTCAAAAGGATATTGAAGTTGGCTTGCCATTAGTAAAAGATAATTACAATGTAAAAGCTTATCATTTTACAATAAAAGCAGCAAATGCTTTTGCTTCGCGTTTTTACTTGCATAAAGGGGAATGGCAAAAAGTAGTCGATCATAGCACGATTGCTTTAGGAGCCAACCCCATAAGTGTTTTAAGAGATTGGGAAAGCCAATACAGACCTAAAACTTATGATGAGCAAGTTCAAAGATATCGGTCATCTACAGCTGAGCCAGCAAACTTATTAGTGGTATCTGCTGAATCACTTTATAATAGGTATCATTATTCCGCGAGATATCAATTGAATAGTGAGGTTGCTAGTCAATTGTTTTTTAGTAGAAACTTAACAGGTGGTAGATGGTCATTTGATGTTTATGGATCTTCAGATTTGTATTATAACCTTCCAAAGTTTGAAGAATATTTTAAAGTAAGTAATCAGGCTGCTGGTACAGGTACTGCTTATGTCACTTATGTGTTATTATCAACTGATGAGGTGTTGCTTAATCGAGCTGAAGCTTATGCGATGTTAGGACAATTAGATAATGCCTTAGTAGATATTAGCAATTCTTATTTATTAAAAACAGCTGCGAATGATCCATTATTTGACCCCCCAGGTGTGCCAAAAAATATTACAAGCTCTGATATTACTGATGGTTATGGAAATTTTCCTCAGGGAATATATGAACCTTTTTACACCATTACTGATACATCATTACCTTATATAGCAGCTATTTTAGATTTAAAACAAACAATTTTTTATAATGACGGGCTGAGATGGTTTGATATTAAAAGGCATAATATTGAGGTGAGACATACTGATATTTTAGGAAATAGTTTCTTACTAACTAAAGATGACAGCAGAAGACAGGTTCAAATTCCAGAAGCAGCACAGTCTTTTGGAATACAGCAAAACCCAAGATAAAATTTGAATATAAAAAAGCATAAAATGAAAAAATATATATACATACCGTTCGCTTTATTAAGTTTTATATTGGTAATGTCTTGTACAAATGGGACTGATAGTGTTAGTGGAAGTCAAATTGATACTTCTCCACCTATATTAAATGATTTGGATATATGGTTAAGGAGCAATTTTGTTGAACCTTATAATATTGAAGTTCTTTATAAATGGGATATTAATGATACAGATGTTGATAGGTTTTTGCATCCGCCTTATGAGGTTAGCGTGCAACCAGTAGCAGAGGCTTTACAAAAAGTTTGGATAGAACCTTATACGGCATTAGGTGGTGCTGATTTTATAAAAAAAATAGCACCACGTCAATTTACATTTGTGGGTAGTTTTAATTATAATCCCAATAGTCCAACTATTACATTAGGTATAGCTGAAGCTGGTGCAAAAATAACACTGTTTAATATCGATTTTTTAGATTTTACAGATATTAATAGCATTAAGCAACCACTTAAAACCGTACAACATGAGTATGGGCATATTTTAAATCAGAACAATCCTATTGATATAGAGTATGGGTTAATTAATCCAGAAAATTATTCAGCACAATGGTTTAATAGGGAAGATGAAGAAGCTAGAGAGCTAGGTTATATCACAGCTTATGGTTCAAGTGATGAGAATGAAGATTTTGTTGAAATGGTTTCAGAAATGTTAACCAATTCAAAAGAAGAGTTTGATGCTATTGTTGAAAGTATTCAAAATGAAGAATCAAAAGCAATAATTAGGCAAAAAGAAGCTATGGTGGCAGAATATTATAAAACAGAGTTTGATATTGATATCTACGAATTACAAGCATTAACAGCTGCAGCAACAGCGGAATTAGTAAATTAAAAAGGCATGAAAAAAATATATATAAAATATGGCATAATTTGTTTAATGTTAGTATCATTTTTGTCATGCAATAATGATAATGAAGAAACACTTTTTTCAGAAACTCCGGCAGAAAGAATTGCAAATCAAAATAGTGAGTTATTAAATTTGCTGCTGTCTGAAACGCAAGGATACAAGGTGGTTTATTTTCCTAAAAATGATGAGTTTGGAGGTTTTACTTTTTATATGAAGTTTAGTGAGGATGGTACTGTACAAATGACTTCAGATTTTGATTCAGAAACAGGTATTGAAACTTCTTCCTATGAAGTGAGGATTGGAACAACGACAGAGTTGATATTTACAACTCGAAACCATATACAGAAAGTAAGTAATCCGGATTACCCAGGTTTAGTAGGAACGGGTTTTAAAGGGACTTCTGTTTTTCAGTATTTTGGTTATGAAAATGGGGTGATTAATTTTAAAGATATCAGAAACAGAGATTTAGGACATTTTTCAATGACGCCTTCTAACTTATCAAATTTTACTGCTGAAAGTATTGAAAAAGTGGAAGCTTCTTTTGCGCGACGCCAAAGTGTTATACCAAGTGAAACAACGTCTGTTATTCAGTCTTTAAAAATTGAAACGGACGCTAAGGTGTCTAGGTTTAACCTTAATTATGATGAGCTTAGCCTTCATGCTTCACCCAGCATTATTATTGAGGAAAACGGTGTTGCTACAATCAATGAATTTAATTTTGGTATCGCATTTACAGAAGAAGGTTTAATTATCAGTCCGGCACTTGAATTTGAGGGTGAGGTTTATGAGACTTTTGATTATGATGTCAATTCTAATAGTTTTATTGCCACAGTAAATGGTACCACAGCAACTATATTTGATTCTGATCCAGCATTTCTTAAAGATGATGTTTATGAATTAGGGTTTCCTGGACATCAAGAATTCTGGTATTTTCCAGAAGAAGACGGTGTAAACCCACTTACTTCACCAGGCTTTGACGCTTTAGTAGAAACCCTAAATTTAAATTTGCAAAATGATCCAGCAACTTCAGATTGGAGTTTTTATGGATTTCAGTACTTCGCTACACCAGATTCAGATGGAGATGTGTTATTAGTAATTTACCTATTCAACCCAAATTCAGGGTTTGAAGCTGCTGCATATTGGTTTACGCCAGAAATAGCAGATAATAAGTTGTATTTAAATTTCACAGGTTTTTTAAATGCTACAGGCAATACCGTATTTGACTCCATGTTACCTATATTGATATTTTTTAATAGTTCAGAAGGACTATATTTTGAAGATCATGGTTCTTTTGAATCTGATACAGCAAACTATATTAATTTATCATCAACATTTATAAGTGCAGACCAACCTAATCTAAGAGTTTATGGTTTATGGTATGAATAGTAATAATTTTTAAGTATTGTTAAACCTCAAGTTGTTTAATTTGGGGTTTTTTTATGCTCTTTCATTAAAATAAATGCCAGATTAAATAATTTTCTGTAATAATAACGTTATCATATTTTGTATTTACCTTTGCAGTGTTTACACATAATTATGAAGAGAATAGTTTTAGGTTTTTTTTTAATAAGTCTTTTAGGTCAAATAAATGCTCAAATAGCTCCACAAAAAAGAACTCGTACCACTGATACAACAGTTGTTAATGTAAAAGAACAAGATACATCAAAGGTAGTTAGAGCATTAACCAAACTTGCAGGATTGGATGGTAATGAAAGTGCTAAAGCTAGAATTCAAGATTATTTAATTATTTCTTCTGAAAACGATACTACGTATGTAGATACTACTTTAACCATTCAAAAAGAATATAAATTTAATTATCTAAGAAAAGATAATTTTGGATTAATACCCTTTTCTAATTTAGGGCAAACATATAATTCTTTAACCTATAATTTTGGTAGTACTAGTTTGATGCCAGAAATGGGAGCAAGAGCCAGGCACTTCAATTTTATGGAAGTAGAAGATATTTACTACTACCGTGTCCCTACACCCTTAACCGAATTGTTTTTTAAAACAGCCTTGGAGCAAGGACAGTTATTGGATTCCTTTTTTACAGTCAATACATCACCGCAATTTAATTTTTCAATTGCATATAAAGGTCTGCGCTCTTTAGGAAAGTATCAGAGGCAGTTAACAAGTACGGGTAATTTTAGGTTCACCACCAACTATCAAACTAAAAATAATAGATATATTATTAGAGCTCATTTTGTTGCTCAAGACTTAATGAACCAAGAAAATGGAGGAATAAAAGATACCAGTGTAGAAGATTTTGAAAGTGGTAGTCCAGAAACGATAGATCGCTCTCTTTTAGAAGTCAATTTTGATGGCTCTGACGATGCTGAAAATATATTATTAGGGAAACGCTTTCATGTGGATCATACCTATAGACTTATTAATAAAAAAGATTCTTTATCTGAAAATAAGCTTAGTATAGGTCATATCTTATCATTTAATGACAAAACCTACCAATTTGATCAAGGTCAATCAAGTACAATTTTTGGAGATGCTTTTAAAACATCCAATCTTCAAGATAAAGTAACCTTAGAAGATTTTTATAATCAATTGCATTTAAATTTTAGTAATAATATTATTGGAGATTTACAATTTAATATTAGCAATAATAATTATAATTACGGCTATAACAGAATAGTAATACTAAATGATAACACTATAATCAATAGATTAAAAGGGAATGTATTCTCAGCAGGAGGTAAATATCATAAACAATACAAAGGATTTGATTTACAGGGCGAGTTAGGGTTAAATATTGCAGGCGATTTTGACGGCAATTTTTTAAAAGCTACCGCATCCTTTCAATTAAATCAAGATATTTCAGCATCAGCAACACTAAATCATAGTGCGAAAGCACCAAATTATAATGTGTTACTTTATCAAAGTGATTATGTGAATTATAACTGGCGAAATAATTTTAATAATACTGAAACTCAGCAATTGGCTTTTCAGTTAAAGTCAAACAAATATGCTACTATAACAGCAGATTTTTCTACTATTAGCGATTATACTTATTTCAAAAAAGAAAATGATTTGGTGGAAGCCTTTCAGAATAGTAATACCATTACTTATGCAAGGTTTAAATTAGAAAACGAAATAAAATTCGGAAATTTTGGTTTAAACAATACCATATTGTATCAAAAAGTTGATGGAAGTAATAATACTTTAAATGTTCCAGAACTAACAACTCGGAATACTTTATATTACGCAAATCATATGTTTCAAAAGGCATTGTATATGCAAACAGGACTTACATTCAATTATTTTACAAAATATTATATGAATGGTTATGATCCTGTGTTGGCAGAGTTTTATGTGCAAACAGAAAATAAATACGGAAATTTTCCTCTTTTAGATTTCTTTTTAAATGTGAAAATCCGTCAAACACGTATCTATGTAAAAGCAGAACATTTTAATTCTTCATTGACAGGTTATAATTTTTATTCTGCACCTAATAACCCGTATCGCGATTTCGTGGTGCGTTTTGGAGTTGTTTGGAATTTCTTTATGTAATCTATGGTATTCCTAAAAAGTAAGGAGTTCTTTGCTGTGTTGTTTTAAATATAATCATTAAATATACTTCGTGATAATTGGTTGATTTTTATTCGTGATAACATTTGTAATTTTAACATTCTTATATTTTATGAAGTATATATAGTTTAGTAATTTGAAGTTATTAACCTTAGAATTCACTGATTTTAATTAAGGGATATTGTTTTTCACTTAAGTATAGAGATCGAATAATTAGTAATAAATAGGTTAGAATAGTGTTTTAAATCTATTTTTATGAAGAAGAGATTGTTTATGTGTAATAATTTCAGCAATTATTTTTATTTGTAACTTATTGGTAAATATGGTGTTAAAATAAAGTTATTAAAATAATAATAAAAAAGGCAATAAAAAGTTTGTTTAGGAATAAAAAAGGGTGGTATATTTGCACCCCGCTAAGCAAGGCATTGGCTAAGTGAAGCGGTAAGTTCATCAACAGTTTTAGGTATAAAAAGGGAGTAAAAAAAACTTTTCAAAAAAAACGAAAAAAAACATTGTCAGTTCAAAAAAGGTTGTAGATTTGCAGCCGCTTAAAACAGCAACAGTTGTTGAGGCAAAAAGTTCAGAAACATGTTTTGTTTATTAGTTTTTAAGTTTGAAAAAAACTTTCAAAAAAATATCAAAAAACATTTGTGGATTAAAAAAAGGGTTTTATATTTGCACCCGCTTAGCAAGGAAACGAGTTAAGAAAAGAGAAAACAAGTTCATAAACATATTGAATTGACAGCGTAAGATTTTAATTGGAAACGATTAAAGTCAACAAAGAGAATAGACCATTTTGAGTACTAGAGATTCTGATTAGTTGTTAAAGATGTTGATTATATTTTATAAATATGGTTAACACATAAAAATTAACGATGAAGAGTTTGATCCTGGCTCAGGATGAACGCTAGCGGCAGGCCTAACACATGCAAGTCGAGGGGTAACAGGGAGCTTGCTCCGCTGACGACCGGCGCACGGGTGCGTAACGCGTATACAATCTACCTTTTGCTACGGGATAGCCCAGAGAAATTTGGATTAATACCGCATAGTATATATAGTCCGCATGGGCTTTATATTAAAGGTTACGGCAGAAGATGAGTATGCGTCCTATTAGCTAGTTGGTAAGGTAACGGCTTACCAAGGCAACGATAGGTAGGGGCCCTGAGAGGGGGATCCCCCACACTGGTACTGAGACACGGACCAGACTCCTACGGGAGGCAGCAGTGAGGAATATTGGACAATGGAGGCAACTCTGATCCAGCCATGCCGCGTGCAGGAAGACTGCCCTATGGGTTGTAAACTGCTTTTATACAGGAAGAAACACCTCTACGTGTAGAGACTTGACGGTACTGTAAGAATAAGGATCGGCTAACTCCGTGCCAGCAGCCGCGGTAATACGGAGGATCCAAGCGTTATCCGGAATCATTGGGTTTAAAGGGTCCGTAGGTGGATGATTAAGTCAGGGGTGAAAGTCTGCAGCTCAACTGTAGAATTGCCCTTGATACTGGTTATCTTGAATCATTATGAAGTGGTTAGAATATGTAGTGTAGCGGTGAAATGCATAGATATTACATAGAATACCAATTGCGAAGGCAGATCACTAATAATGTATTGACACTGATGGACGAAAGCGTAGGTAGCGAACGGGATTAGATACCCCGGTAGTCTACGCCGTAAACGATGGATACTAGCTGTTCGGATTTATCTGAGTGGCTAAGCGAAAGTGATAAGTATCCCACCTGGGGAGTACGTTCGCAAGAATGAAACTCAAAGGAATTGACGGGGGCCCGCACAAGCGGTGGAGCATGTGGTTTAATTCGATGATACGCGAGGAACCTTACCAGGGCTTAAATGTAGATTGACAGGTTTAGAGATAGACTTTTCTTCGGACAATTTACAAGGTGCTGCATGGTTGTCGTCAGCTCGTGCCGTGAGGTGTCAGGTTAAGTCCTATAACGAGCGCAACCCCTGTTGTTAGTTGCCAGCGAGTCAAGTCGGGAACTCTAGCAAGACTGCCAGTGCAAACTGTGAGGAAGGTGGGGATGACGTCAAATCATCACGGCCCTTACGTCCTGGGCTACACACGTGCTACAATGGTAGGGACAGAGAGCAGCCACTGGGCGACCAGGAGCGAATCTATAAACCCTATCACAGTTCGGATCGGAGTCTGCAACTCGACTCCGTGAAGCTGGAATCGCTAGTAATCGCATATCAGCCATGATGCGGTGAATACGTTCCCGGGCCTTGTACACACCGCCCGTCAAGCCATGGAAGCTGGGAGTGCCTGAAGTCCGTCACCGCAAGGAGCGGCCTAGGGTAAAATCGGTAACTAGGGCTAAGTCGTAACAAGGTAGCCGTACCGGAAGGTGCGGCTGGAACACCTCCTTTCTAGAGAAAGACGACTAAAAAGTATCATAACTATTACAAAAGATAGTTTATTCTCATTGCTGTTAATTTAAAAATAACAATTTAGTAGAGTCTCATAGCTCAGCTGGTTAGAGCGCTACACTGATAATGTAGAGGTCGGCAGTTCGAGTCTGCCTGAGACTACTAACTACTAAATAAAGGAAATTCTGGAAGTTGGGGTTCACAATTCGAAATTCTGAATTCAAAATTCTGAATTCTAAATGGGGGATTAGCTCAGCTGGCTAGAGCGCCTGCCTTGCACGCAGGAGGTCATCGGTTCGACTCCGATATTCTCCACAACGGCTTAACGTCGTCTACTGATAATTTATCAGTGGCGATTCGCCACACGTTCATTGACATATTGAAAAAAGATACATGAAAATATAAATAGATTTATTCTATGTATATATAATAATAATTGCGATTAATTAGATTCACTACGAGCGATATCTAATTAGTCAAATTTAATTAACGATTACGGTTGTTAATTAATGAAACTCATTAAAAAAGCAAAAAGTACAATAAGCTAAATAAGGGCGCATGGGGAATGCCTAGGCTCTCAGAGGCGATGAAGGACGTGATAAGCTGCGAAAAGCTGCGGGGATCGGCACACACGATTTGATCCGTAGATATCCGAATGGGGCAACCCACTATATTGAAGATATAGTATCCTAAGGGAGGTAAACCCGGAGAACTGAAACATCTAAGTACCCGGAGGAAGAGAAAACAAAAGTGATTCCGTTAGTAGTGGCGAGCGAACGCGGATTAGCCCAAACCGGTGTTGTTACGGCAATACCGGGGTTGTAGGACCACAATATTCGACGCAAGATGAACTAGAACTGTTTGGAAAGACAGGCCATAGACGGTGATAGCCCGGTATAGGTAAAGAATGTTTAGAT